>DKMG01000091.1 GCA_002469975.1 Proteobacteria bacterium UBA7420 | reverse complement strand
ATCTCCCTAAGTATGGTAAAATTTTACTAGAAAGAGTGGAATTTCCACTGTATAAAAAATAAAATTTCTAGGCTTTAAAAATGACTGATTTTGCGAAAGAAATCCTACCAATTAATATCGAAGATGAGCTTAAGCAATCTTTCCTAAGTTACGCATACAGTGTTATCCATAGTAGGGCATTACCAGATGTCAGGGATGGTCTGAAACCTGTTCATAGAAGAATCCTTTTTGCGATGCATATTCTTAGAAATACTTATAGACAACCTTATAAAAAATCTGCAAGAGTTGTTGGTGATGTGATTGGAAAATATCACCCGCATGGAGACTCAGCTGTATACGAAGCGATGGTGAGGATGGCTCAAGATTTCTCTATGAGATATATGTTGGTTGAAGGGCAGGGTAACTTTGGCTCAATAGATGGTGATTCACCAGCTGCAATGCGATACACCGAAGTTAGAATGGCTAAAATAACAGACATGATTCTGAACGATCTGGACAAAGAGACCGTTAGTTTTTCACCTAACTATGATGGCAGTGAACAAATCCCAGATGTTTTGCCTACCAGAATTCCAGCACTCTTAGTCAATGGCTCATCTGGTATTGCTGTTGGTATGGCAACGAATGTCCCACCTCATAACTTAACTGAAGTTTTAAATGCCTGCTTGATGTTATTGGATAAGCCAGAAGCAAGCATTGATGAGATTATTCAAATTATTACAGGCCCTGATTTTCCAACCGGCGGAACAATCGACGGTCGAGCAGGAATTTATCAAGGCTATAAAACTGGTCGTGGGATTGTGCATGTTCGAGCAAAAACATCAGTGGAAGTTGATAGCTCTGGTAAAAGCTCACTCATTATTAATGAAGTCCCATATATGGTTAATAAAGCGAGAATGCTAGAGCGCATCGCTGAGATGGTAAAGGAGAAAAAAATTGATGGCATCAGCGAGATTAGAGACGAGTCAGATAAAGATGGGCTGAGAGTAGTTATTGAGGTCAAGCGCGGTGAATCTGTTGAAGTGCTAGAAAATAACTTATTTGCTCAGTCGCAACTAGAATCTTCGTTTGGCATCAACATCACTGTTTTGGTTGATGGTCAGCCTCGCGTCTTAAACATTAAAGAGGTCCTAGAAGAATTTCTAAAGCATCGTCATGATGTGGTAATCAAGAGAACTCAGTTTGATCTGAGGAAAGCTAAAGAACGAGGTCATATCGTTGAGGGTTTGATGGTTGCCATTGCAAACATTGATGACATTATTACCATCATCAAAAAATCTAAAGACCCCAAGGTTGCTGCAGTCGAATTATGCAAAAAATCATGGAAAGCTGGACCAATAGAAGCAATTCTCAAGAAAGCAGGCCAAGATGCTTGTAGACCCAAGGGTTTATCTAAGGAATATGGAATCCAAGGTAAAAATTATAAATTATCACCAGATCAAGCTAAATCTATTCTTGAGTTAAGGTTAGCTCGACTCACAGGTTTAGAGCAGGATAATCTTTCAACTGAGTTCAATGAAATTTTGGCTACAATTCTAGAGTTACAAAAAATACTGGATGACAAAGCCACACTTCTAACTTTGATTAAAGATGAATTGATTGAGGTCAGAGAGAATTTTGGGGATGAGCGCAAGACCGATATTAATGATACTCGACACGATATCTCAAACGAAGACTTAATTCCCGAAGAGACCAGAGTGCTGACTCTCTCAAGAAGTGGCTATGCTAAGACTCAACCATTAGATGAGTACCGAGAGCAAAGAAGGGGTGGTGTTGGGAAAGCCGGGGCCTCTGTTAAAGAAGAGGACCTCATTCAAAACCTATACGTTCTTAGTTCCCATAGTCAATTACTATGCTTTACAACCAAAGGAAAGGTATTTTGGCTCAAAGTATATGAGATCCCTGTGGCCACTAGAACATCCAAGGGTCGCCCCTTGGTTAATATGTTAAAGCTAGATGACGATGAGACAGTAACGCAAATCTTACCGGTGGATGAATTCTCTGAAGAAAAATATATCTTCATGGCAACCAGGAATGGTGTTGTTAAAAAAACAAATCTCAATCTTTTTCATAAAAAATATAAATCAGGGATAAAGGCAATTCGCTTGGATGACGATGACAAGCTTGTTGGAACTGTGATTACTGATGGTGATAATGATATTTTACTTTCTTCCTCTTCAGGAAAGCTGATCAGATTTCATGAGTCCAAGGTTCGTCCGATGGGGAGAACTGCAAGAGGCGTCAAAGGAGTCTCATTGAAGGAAGGAATGAGAGTTATCTCTTTGATGATAGGAGATCCTACCAAGACTATTCTTTGCTTATCAGAGAACGGTTACGGCAAGAAAACTAGATTAGAAGATTTTCCTTCGTATAACCGAGGCGGCCAAGGCGTGATTGCTTTAAAAACTAGCGATAGAAATGGAAACATGGTTTCAGCAGTTGCTGTTGATGAAGATGATGGAATCATGCTGATTAGCGATAAAGGAACTCTGATTAGAACTGCAATTAGTCAGATTCCAACTCTTGGAAGAAACACTCAGGGCGTCAAAGTCATCACACCAAAAGATGGCGAAAAGCTAATTGAGGGAGTCAGAATTCCACCTGAAGAAGAGGAAGAAACGGAAGAGTAATGCGCAAGTGGAACTTTTCTGCAGGTCCTGCTGCAATACCTGAGCAAGTTTTAAAGGAGACTCAATCGGAGCTTCTTGAGTGGAATAATTCAGGCATGTCAATTATGGAGATGAGCCATAGATCTTCTGAATACATGCAGGTTGCCTCAACAGCAAGACAAGACCTTATTGATTTGCTGGGCATCCCAGAGAATTACCAGGTGCTCTTTTTACAGGGTGGAGCAACTTTGCAATTTTCCATGATCCCCATGAATTTTGCATCGCAACAGCCAGCAGACTACCTATTAACTGGGAGTTGGTCCAAAAAAGCTATTGCAGAAGCCTCCCAAATCACCACCACTAATATTGTTGCGTCCTCGGAAGCAAGTAACTTCAATCATGTGCCAGATGTGGATTACTGGAGCGAGTCTCCGGGTGCACCCTATCTTCATTATGTGGCCAATGAGACTATTCAAGGGAATGCCTTGCATCAAGCTCCTGCCACTCAGGCACCTCTTATTGCAGACATGTCTTCTGTCATCCTCAGCGAGCCAATTGACGTGTCTAAGTTTTCCATGATTTACGCGGGTGCTCAAAAAAATATTGGTCCTGCTGGCTTAACCATCTGCATTATTAAAGACGAGTTCTTGTCGACCGCATCAGATGCGCTGCCAGGGATGCTGCAATACTCTAAACACGCAGAGTCTGATTCAATGTTCAACACTCCTCCCACTTTTTCCTGGTATCTAGCTGGCAAAGTATTTTCTTGGCTCAAGACAAATGGAGGCTTAGAAGCCATGGCAAAAGTTAATCACTCCAAAGCAAAGCGCTTGTATGAATTCATTGATGCTTCAGATTTCTACTCTAATCCAGTCATTTCTGCCAATAGATCAATTATGAATGTACCATTTCTGTTGAGAGATTCTGAGATGGATGCTCAATTTTTAGATGATGCTCATCATGCAGGATTGCTTAACCTGAAAGGACATAGGTCGATTGGCGGCATGCGGGCAAGTATATATAATGCTACTCCGCTAGCAGCTATTGATGCTTTGATAGGGTTCATGAGCGAGTTTGAGATAAAAAACGGATAAAGCTGTGAGCAAAGATAAATTACAACCAATTCGCAATCAAATTGATGCTATAGATTTGAAACTATTGCGACTTATCCAGAGAAGAGGCGGGCTAGCTCAAAAAATTGGTGAGATTAAAGGCTTACTTCAGAAAAATACTTCCCTTTATCGGCCTGATCGAGAGGCAGAGATATTAAGAAATCTTATCAAGCTAAATAATGGCACTATGCCTGATCAAAAAATTAAATTTATTTTTAAAGAAATTATTTCAGCTTGCTTGTCTTTAGAAGAGCAATTAACAGTTGCTTATCTTGGACCTCCAGGCACTCATTCAGAAGCAGCGCTGGTTCAACATTTTGGCTCCTCGGTATCTGAGGATCCTCGCTCAACAATTGAGGATGTTTTTTCTCAGGTTCGAGGAGGCACTGCTGATTTTGGTCTAGTTCCAGTAGAGAACTCTTCTGAAGGCGTGGTTAATGCAACTCTAAATTGCTTAGCAGATGAGCATATCAAGATCTGCGGGGAATCTTATCTGGCGATTCACCATCAGTTAGCTTCAGCAAAAAAGTTTAAATTATCGGATGCAAGAATAGTGGCTTCTCACCCACAAGCCATTGGGCAATGCAGCAAGTGGCTTGATGCTAATCTTCCGAATGTTGAAAGAAAATTAACTAGCAGCACA
>DKMG01000114.1 GCA_002469975.1 Proteobacteria bacterium UBA7420 | reverse complement strand
AAAATTTTGATGTTTCCATCAAAGAACCAAAGGTTTTCTCAGCCCTTAATGGCTTAGCAGATCTCTATGAAACATTAACAGGAATACAGCAACCAAAAGCGCTGTTAACCTGCGAGGATTGCTTGGTAGACCTTGATTAATTTGCAAGAAATTTAAAAAAAGAGACTGATATGGATGGACTAACAGCAATGAGTTTTATTTTTGGAATGGTCGGAGTGGTTGCACTCGTTCGTTTGGAGAAACTAACAAAGACTCTTAAAGAAAAAGGCATTCTCGAAGAGGATTACAAGGAAGAGTAAGTTACAGGTTTAGCGTTTCTTTAATAAATGGAATAGTTATCTTTCTTTTAAGAGAAGCAGCCTGCCGGTCAAGAGAGACAATATTCTCTACCAATAATGAAAACTCACGAGTTTGATGTTTAAGAAGAAACTCAAGCTCTGCTTTTTCTAAGTTAATGTCTAATTGGTAGGATACAAAATCTAAAGCTTGGCTTAAAAACTCATCTTGCACTGCTCGCAGAGTCATGTACTCCATGCGCTTGATTCTTGAAAGCAAATCTGAAAGCTGGGTGCTGGCCTCTAAGGACTGAGTGCCACTAAAAGATAGTACAAGACTGCAGCCAGATTGCTGACATTCATTGATTAGATTAAACAGAGCTGTCTCCCACTCCTCCTTTGAAAGAATAAGTTGCAAGTCATCAATGCAAACCGCATCCAGGGATGCTAAATTTTGCAATATCTCTACTCCCATATTGATGGCTTTGTTCATGGGTATAAAAGCAAACTGTTTTCCTGATGAGCTAAGCTCGTTGCAAATAGCTTGCATTAAAAATGATTTGCCAGAGCCTTCAGCTCCATTAATTATTAGCTCATCAGTATTCTGACTTACAACAAGGTCTTTAAGTCTGCTCATTAACTCATTATTATCTGGCGAACAAAAAAAGCTCTCAAAAGATGCCTTTTGATTAACCTGAAAAGGGAAAATAAGTTGCGTTGGATTATTCACGATGTAGTTTGGCGGTTAATTTAGACCACCCTGTCCCATATAGCAAAAGACTGATAAGGGTAACGCCTGCCACAATAACATCAAGAGCAAGATTAGTTATGTTGAAGCCAAAAATAATGTCTATAAATACAAAAGCTAGATAAGCGATATGACAAAAAGTAGTGAATTTTCCAAAGACATTAGGAGCGGGAGTGCCTGTTTCATAAACAGTCATGTGAAATGCAGCGCCCATAATAATAATGAAATCACGGCATATAAAAGTAAGAAGGACAAAGAGTGGGATATATCCATTCATCCATAGAATTAAAATTGTTCCGATCAGCAATACTTTATCCGCAATAGGGTCTAATATTTTTCCAAGTTCAGTCTGCCACTCCATCACTCTTGCTAGATACCCGTCTAAACCATCTGTTGCTGCAGCAAGGACAAAAATGCCTAAAGCATAAAGAAAGTTTTCGTTGGCAATAAAAGTGAGTAACGGGTACATCAGAAATATTCTAATAATGGATAGTAAATTTGGGATAAAAATAAAGTATTTAGTCATGCTAATTTAAGTACTCCAGGTAGAGAGTCTTCTCACCTTGATTAAACTCTTTAAATAAGAGTGTGCTGCTTCCTCTCAGCTCCATCAGAAGAGACTGGGTAGTTTGGAATAGCTGCGTCGTATATACAATCTTCGAGCGATCAAATAAATAGAATGCTTTCGACTTAATAGCAAAAATTTTTGATAGCTCCGCCTCAACGCTCTCTAAATCCTGAAATGATTTTAGCCCACTAATTGATAATAAGATTTCATCTCCGCTGGCCCCTGGTGCAAGAGGCTCAATGGAAATAAAGGTATCAAGAAATAGATGTAACTTATTTTTTACAGCATTAATAATTTGATCGTCTCTTAACAAATCTGAGGAAGGCAAGTCTCCATCCAACAGCCATTGGTTGATGCCGACTCTTGAAATTTCTATGGATAGCACGGAGTCACTATAAAATTTTTGCTGAATATACTCTGCAGGTGAAAATAGAATATCCGTTTGCTGTAAAAAATTCTGATCCTCTAAATCAAATGCAGGCAACTCTAAATGGACGCCTCTCTCTTCTGCCAGGTCCTGCAAAGTCAATTGTAAATTTTTTTGCAGCTCATTAGATGGCTTGTTCACATCTAGATAAAAAGGTTTTATCTCACCGGTATCAATCTTGATCAGAAAAAGAATGACAGGTCGTGAATACCCGATTAATGGAATGCCAATTTTTCTAAGCTCTGGAATTAATGTTGCTCTATTAAACTTAACCAATAATTTGTCTTTTCCATCTTCTGAGTTGATGGCATAAGAGGTAACAAAATCAATTTTATTGAGCTTGGCATCTCCTATTTTCCATAAATAATTTGGCTTGCGTGAGCCAGATAATTTTGTAATTAATAGATTGAATGCTTTATTTAATCCATCGTTAGTATTGGTATACTGATCGCTAGGAAGGCTGACTTCAAACAAGCTAGGTAACTCTTTGGCATGCAACAAACTTGTTGCGCTGATAGCAACCATGGCAAAGTAGCATATTTTATTAATCATAATTTTTAATTGTAAATGACTAACAAACGAAAACCTAAAGATCCCTACGCCAAATCAGGAGTCAGTATTGATGCTGGTAACGATTTAGTTGAAGCTATTAAGGCCAGCGTTAACGCCACGCATGACAAACGGGTATTAGGGGGAATTGGTGGCTTTGCTGGGCTGTTTCAGCTTGGAGGAAAGTACAAGAATCCAGTCTTGGTTGGTTGCACTGATGGGGTTGGAACGAAAGTATCTTTGAGCCAAACGCATAAAACAACACATTCAATTGGCCAGGATTTAGTAGCCATGTGCGTGAATGATATGGTGACCTGTGGCGCAAAGCCTCTATTTTTTTTAGACTATTTTGCAGCGTCAAAACTCGAGCCAATCGCAACAGCAAATATTATTAAAAGTATTGCCAAGGCCTGCAAGGCATCTGATTGTGCATTGCTTGGAGGAGAAACTGCTGAAATGCCTGGACATTACGTTGGGCAAAACTTTGACCTAGCTGGATTTTCTGTGGGAGTAGTAGAAAAAGCTCATCTTATTGATGGGAAAAAAATAAAAGCTGGTCAAATAATTCTTGCCCTAGAGTCAAGCGGTCCGCATTCAAATGGCTATTCATTAATTCGAGCTATTGTTAAGAAAAATAATCCGCCACCAGCAATAATGAATGCTCTGTTAAAACCTACCCACCTCTACCCAAACTCAATTCTAGAATTAATTAAAAAAGTTGATGTTAAGGGTATGGCTCACATCACTGGCGGAGGACTAACTGAAAACATTCCAAGAATTCTAAAAAAGGGATTGAAAGCAAAAATAGAAATGTCTGCTTGGAAACTTCCAAAAGTTTTTCAGTGGCTGCAAGACTACGGCAAAATATCTGAGCCTGACATGTTGAGAATTTTTAATTGTGGGATTGGTATGGTGTGTATTGTGGAGCCAAAAGATATAATAAAAGCTCAAGCGGTCTTACAAAAACATCGATTTAAATCCTTTGTATTAGGTAAAATTGAGCGATCAAGCTCAGAAGATCAAATCGAATATATTTAAAATATGCAAAAAATTGTTGTTCTAATTTCTGGTAATGGATCTAATTTGGAGGCTATAGCAAAGGCCTGTCAAAATGGCAGTATTCCAGGCTCTATTGAGTTAGTGATCTCTAACCAGGCAGGGGTCAAGGGCCTAGAGCGTGCACAAAAATATCACTTAATGACTAAAACCATTAGCCATGAAGACTTTGCTTCGCGCGAAGCATTTGATCTATCTTTGACTGAGCAAGTGCTTTCAATCGAACCAGATTTAGTTGTTCTTGCTGGTTTTATGAGAATTCTCACGTCAAACTTTACAGATGCCTTTGCTGGAAAATTAATTAATATTCACCCTTCTTTGCTTCCTGAGTACCCCGGACTCAACACACACAGTCAAGCTTTAGAGAATGGTGATTTGATGCATGGTGTCACGGTGCATTATGTAAACGGAGAGTTAGATGGTGGCCCTGTGATTGCACAGGGTGCTTTAAAAATTGATCCGACTCAAACTGAAACTAAGCTTATTCAAAGGATTCATAAAATAGAACATGCGCTGTTGCCCAAGGTCATTGCTGAGGTTTTGAAGGGCCTGATCTCCTTGCAGGGCAAAAAGGTAAAATTTGAAGCGAAGAGTCACTTCGGAAAAAATAATATGGAGTTTTTTAATGTATAGATTAGCCAGCGTACTATTAGTATTAGTCTCATTAAATGTTTCCAGCCAGATACTCCCTGACTACAAAGCAATGTATGACTTTACAAACTCCGATGTCAGTATGCAGGGTGTGCGTGAATTGAAGACCATGGAAGATGGTGCTAGATCTCTATCATTTAAAGCAAAATTTCCTTTGGGGAAAATTGATATAAGCTCTGAGTTTCATGAAAGCCAGGATTTGATCACCACCAATCAGTACACCATGAGTGCTAAGTTTGCCTTTATTACACAAAAACGAATTGTGAAGTTTGATCAAGAAGCAAAAACTATAGGTTCGTCGGGTAAGTTTGAATGGGAAAAAAGTTTACCTGAAAATTTAGAAATTTTTGATCCTTTGAATGCTCAGATACAAATTAGAAAAAAAGTTATACAAGGTGCTAAGACATTTTCTCTTTTGCTGCCAGATATTAAGACTGGTGAGATCGAATCAAATCACTACACGCTGAATGCAGATGCAGAGTGCGAGGTTGGGGCGGTAGCCTATCAATGCAAGGTTGTCCAGCGAAAGCGACCTCAAGACAACAACAGGATTACAACTTACTTTTTATCGCCAGAGCTTGGTTATTTAATCGTCAGGATGGAAGACCAGGATGAAAAAGGAGACACCCTCCTGCAGCTTAAAGGCTTACTTTAAGTTTTTGGGAGCGTGACGCCAGTCTGACCTTGATATTTCCCGCCTCTATCCTTATAGCTGACTTCGCAGTCTTCATCAGATTCAAAAAAGATCATCTGAGCAACGCCCTCGCCAGCATAAATTTTTGCAGGAAGATTTGTGGTGTTGGAAAATTCTAGTGTCACATGACCCTCCCACTCAGGCTCAAGAGGTGTCACATTAACAATAATGCCGCACCTTGCATACGTAGATTTGCCTAAGCAGATTGTTAGCACATTCCTTGGAATGCGAAAGTACTCTACCGTCCTAGCTAAAGCGAATGAATTAGGCGGAATAATGCAAACATCGGCGGTAATATCGACAAAGCTTTTATCATCAAATACTTTTGGATCTACGGTTGCTGAATAAATATTTGTAAACACTTTAAATTCATTTGCACAGCGAACATCGTACCCAAAGCTTGATACACCATATGAAATTAACTTGTCACCCTTGTCATCTACCCTAACTTGATTCTTAGAAAATGGCTCGATCATGCCTTCATTTTCAGCCTTTCGTTTAATCCATACATCCGGTTTAATAGACATTAGATTTCGATCCTCCCTTGGATTGCTCTAGCAATAGTGTTGCCGTCGACATACTCTAACTCGCCTCCTATAGGAATACCATAAGAGATCCTTGAAACTTTTACAGACTGAAGATGGTCTTTTAGAAAAGAAGCAGTTGCATCCCCTTCAACGGTCGAGCTCGTTGCAAGAATGACTTCCTCAATCTGAGCATGTTGGATATGGCGTAGTAAATCTGGAATACCTAAATCATCTGGTGAAATGCCATCAATGGGAGATAATCGACCCATCAAAACAAAGTATCGGCCTTTAAAGCCTCCAGTTGATTCAATCGCCAAGACATCCGAAGGACTCTCCACTACACATAAACTATAAGCATCTCTAGACAAATCACTGCAGATTCTACAAATGGACTCTGAGGTTAACTGTCTGCAAGTTTCGCATCGCTGGATGGTGTTTAAACACTCCTCTAAGGTCTTCGCCAGGTGTGCTGCCCCGTCTTTATTTTTATCTAACAAAAATAAAGCCATGCGCTGAGCAGACTTTTTTCCAACCCCTGGAAGGATCGTCAGAGATTCAATTAATTCATAGAGAAGGTCTTTACTCATTCGTTACCTTGTTAACCGATTCATCAATAATTTTTCCATCAAAGGACTCAAGAATATCTTTTAACACAGGATTTTCAAGCAGCGCAGCCTTGTCCTCGTCTAACTGTTGTTTAACTTCAAGCTCTTCCATAGCGGCAGGTGACGATGCCACATCACCGCTTTCAATCACAAGTGAGATCTCGTTGCCCAGTCTTTTTGCAAGAGCTTCTATAAATTCAGTCTTTAAGCCTTCTGTTGGGTTAATCAGATCATCTGATTTTTTTAAAGTTACAATTTTATTTTCAAAGTTAAGAAATTCAAACTCTGAGAAAACTTGTTTTACAAACATGGAGAGCTCAAGAGAATGGAACATAGCATTCCAACCCTTCAGATCCAGGTGAGAAGGGATAGATGTCTGAGGCTCTTCAGCAGGTGCTACAGGGGCAGTGAAGTTAAGTGGCGTTGTTTCGCTAGGCACAGAAATAGGAGGGGCACTTTCTTGAGGTTGAGTCTGAGCTGAGGGCTCTGGACTTATTTTAAGATTTTTTTTTTCTTCTACCAAGGGTGGCACTTCGCTGATAGGCTGAAACGCAAGCATTCGCAATATACACAATTCTAAAGCTTGCTTAGGATGAGGGTGAACATGAAATTTACTCAATGAGTTTAGAGCAATCTCATAATGAAGTTGTATCACTTGAGGGTCTAAGGCTTGAGCTAAGCTTTGTATAGAAGTGCTATCGCTATTCTCAAGCTGTTGTTGCAATGCGATCTTATGAAGCACTGAAATCAAGATTTTCAGCACCTGCTCGTATTCAACATTTAGCTCGGTAATTTTATGCAATGCATTATAGGCTCCATCACCATTCTTAGAAGCAATCTGCTCTACCAATTCAATAATATATGACTGATCAATGGTGCCAAGCAGAGCCTTCACATCCTCTGAGTTCAAGGCGCCATTCCCATGGGCTATTGCTTGATCTAAAAGCGTTAAACCGTCTCTCACGGACCCCTGGGCTGCCTCAGATATCAGCTCTATAGATTCTTCATCATAGCTAATAGATTCAAGATCAAGCAAAGATTTGGTGTGCTGCTGAATTTGGCTCTCAGGAATAATCTTTAAGTTTAATTGCAGGCAACGAGACAGGACAGTCTTGGGTACCTTTTCTACTTCAGTCGTTGCCATTAAAAACATGACATGGGGAGGTGGTTCTTCGAGAGTCTTTAATAGAGCATTGAAGCTACTCTTCGAGAGCATATGCACCTCATCGATTAAGTATATTTTAAAACGAGCATTGGCAGGTTTGTACTGAACTGATTCCAGTAGCTCTCTCATGTCATCTACTCCTGTTCTAGAGGCAGCATCCACTTCTAAAAATTCCATATGGCGACCAATTTTAATTTCTTCGCAAGCCGAACAAGTGTTGCATGGGACTGCCTGTGGTGAATCTGTTTGCATGCAATTCAAGCACTTGGCAAATACTCTAGCTATCGTGGTTTTACCGACCCCTCGTGTACCGCTAAAGATATAAGCTTGATGAAGTTTATTTTGTAGAATGCTGTTTTCTAGAGCCTTAAGAACATGCTCTTGACCGACAACTTCGGCAAAAGAAGATGGTCGGTATTTTCTTGCTAAAACCTGGTAAGACATAGGGTCAATCATACCATGTCAATTTACAAAACTTTGTCGATAATTGAGCCTGAAAACCCTCTGGTAAATAGAAATTGTTTTTGCTTCATTTTGGACTGATAGTCAGTGGGCTTCTGATCTTTAAATTTCTTTTTGAGTTCTTTTTGAGCATTTTCAAGCCATGTCTCATAGACCTCCAAGGCATTAGAGGTGATGGTAGAATCAACACGCTTAGCATTTAGCTCCATCTCAATTTTTTTTGGTCCAAAACCTTTTCGAGCTCTTGAATTAACATACATTTCTGCAAAACGCTCATCATCCAATATCCTGTTAACCTCAAGCTTATCAAGAGCTTCCTCAATAATTGGAGAAGACTCTGGGTAACGCTTGTCTAGTTTTTGCATTAATTCATGACGCGAATGTTCGCGCCTGGAGACTAGGTCTAAACCTTTATTGTAGATAACCGTGAAAGCTTCGGAGCTCATTTCAAAGGCATCACTCGGGACTTACCTTTATTTTTGATAATTTTTACTCTCTGACCAACCTCAAAAGAATAGTCGCCTTCTTCCTGAATAATGGAAACAGTTTTTCCAGAATCTAGGTCTAACAATAATTCAATGGCTGGTTTTCGAGTTGCAGCATCGCCAGCTTTAGCTCCAATGGCAGAGCCCACCAAGGCCCCAAGGACCCCAGCAACATCAGACTCAGTCTCAGAGTCAGTGACAGAAGAGCCAGCCACAGCACCAAGAATAGCTCCAGCAAATGCTCCAGTATCACCATCGCCAGATAAGATGACCCTATCTATTGAAACTACAGTTGCAAATACAACCGTTTGCATCCGCTGAGCAGCAGAACGATCAACCACTTCTGGTTTTAAAGAGTTGTATGAACAACCAGAAATTAACAGCACAGCAGTTATTAATGTAGCGAAATATTTAGACTGATTTAACATCCTCTTTCTCCTGAATAAAGTTTTTTTTCAATTCTTCTGCGATTAAATAATAAGTCTTGCCCTTGTGAAACCCGCTAAGCAATTCTACTGCATAAATTGAATTATTGAATTGAGACTTTTGTATTTTAATTTTTTGATTCTTTTTTAATCGTATTAAGTTTCTAACATCCACCACCGAGAAATTATCCCAGTTTTGAAATTTTCTAGCTTGATAAGTCTGATAGGCGTCGCTGGAAAAGAAATATAGGACCTGGCCATTACCCCTGGATGAGAGGGACGAGGCATTTCGATCTAATTGCCAGACAGACTCAATGACTGTTTGATCTTGATCTGAATGCGTTTGTGCGAAGGCTGCGCTTGCACCAAAGCTTATTAAAACTATTAGGAAGAAATGTTTACAAGAATTCATATTAATTTAGACAGGATGATTAATAGAAAGTTTCCTTACAAAGGCAGAGAGATAACAATACCAGAAATAGCCATGGCTAAAATAGTTATCCATGTGCCTAATGTACCAAGCAATCTATAGGGAGTGCTTTCTCTAGAGATGGCGAGCCCATATGCATGCAAGATACGGCTAAGAAAAAAAGTTGATCCCAGGATATGCAGTTTCCAGCCATCGATGTCTTGAATTTCAAGCAGCCCCAACATGATAATAGCCAAGGGTGCGTATTCAATTAAATTACCAAATGCTCTAATCGACTGCAGCATTTCTGGTGAATCTCCTTCCCCAAGCATGGTGTTGGTTTTAGATCGAACCAGTCCCGTGCTAAAGGCTAAACAAATAGCTAGTACTGATAAAAGCGATGCATATAATAGAGTGATTTCCATAGGTAGTAATTTTAAGTTGTCTCGTAAGTTTAATCTGATGACAGAGAAGATTGGAGAATTTTTTAAAAAAAGTTTCATCATCAATTAGAATAAAGGTATGGATGCCATAGAAAACCTAATCTCTCGAAATTCTCCTCGCGAACTAACTGCCCCTATGCCATCCAATCAAGAAATGGATGAGGTGTATAAGGCTGCTCTTAGAGCTCCTGATCATGCCTGGTTAAGACCCTCTAGATTTATCCAAGTCTCAGGTAAAGGCATAGATAGGCTGTCTACTCTTTTTGCAGACTTTGCATCCAAACATATTGAAAATATAGAGCTCTCTCATATAGAGAAATATAAATCTGCACCTTATCGGGCGCCAATGATTATTATTCTAGTGACAAAAATAACCGAGCATCCAAAAGTACCCGAGATCGAACAAATGCTTTCAACCGCTGCTGCTGCACAGAATATCTTACTTGCTCTCCATGCAAAAAATTATGCTGGCATATGGAGAACTGGCAAACTAGCGTTTAACCAAACATTGGTTGAATATCTTGGTCTTACTCCAGAACATAGGGTCATTGGCTACCTATATGTGGGAACGCCTTCAGGCACGATAAAAACCATACCTGATCTTGATCCTGAAAAATTTATTACCCACTGGGACTAATTAATTTTTTATACCTCTTGATTTTTTTATAATTGTTCCAAAATAAGAGGGGTAGATGCCAATTGGGTCTACATTTATTAACAGCATATGCCGCAAGGATATGCATTTTTAGTCGCTACTAAGGAGGACTATATTATGGTACTTAATTTTACCGATCCGTTTCTAACAACTCGCGTGTTAGGGTTTGAAAACCTATTTGATAGACTGCAGAGATTTTCTGATGCCACAGAAAAATCTTCCAGCTATCCCCCATACAACATCAGAAGAGATGGAAATAAAATCTTTATTGATGTCGCTGTGGCGGGCCTAGCTCGTGAAGACCTCAATATTGAGTTAGCAGAAGGCATTTTAACGATTGAGCACAAAGGGCCTCAGGACGAGCTCTTGCAGCAATCTAATGAAGTGGTTTACCAAGGCATTGCACAACGTGCTTTTAAGCAGCAGTTCACTTTAGCTGAAAATGTTCAGGTGCATGGCGCTGAACTAGTTAATGGGATGCTAACTCTTGCATTAGAGAAAATTATCCCAGATGCTCAAAAACCACGTCTGATTGATATTAAAACTCCTAAAATTTTAGGGTCTAAGTAATTTAATCTAACTAGGATCGGGGGGCAGCAGCCCCCCTTTTTTTTGCTTATGCTTTAAAATAAATATTATGCGTCACCTGTTATTAACCTTAAGTCTTTTACTGTCCTCGTTGATTTCTGGAGCGCCTGTGAACACAGGGCATGCGGAGGCTAGCCTGATCACCAATCTTCAAAACAGCCAACAAGAATCTTTTTACCTCGGCGTCAGGCTCAATATGCAGGAAGGCTGGCATACCTACTGGGAAAATCCTGGAGACTCCGGCGGTCCCTTTGAAGCAGACTGGTTAGCAAGCGATGGTGTGATTATTGAGAATGTGGAGTGGCCAACTCCGACAACCATCCCTTACCCCCCGCTCATGACTTATGGATATGAAGGGGATGTAATATTTCCCTTTAAGGTCTTTAGATCTGTAGACTCCGAACTATCGACCATCCACCTTAAATTATCTTTTTTAATTTGTGCTGATATTTGCATTCCTGAAGAAGCAAATTTATCCATTGATCTCTCAAGCACCAATCCAAGCACCATCCTCGATGATGCAATTGATGAACTCCCAGTTGATTTTATTGCAATCAACACGTTGGTAGGTGCGGATGAAATTCATCTTCAATTTAAAGCTGAGCAAGAGGTAACGGAAGCATACTTTTTTCCAAGAGAAGATAATCTCTTTGCCTACGAAGCAAAGCAAGATCTCACCCAGCTTGATGAGCAGACTTTTCAGCTCACCTTGCCAACTCTCAATTTAAATATTGAAAGTTATTCAGGGATTTTAAGCTTGGATGGTCAAGGCTACCAAGTACAAGAGGAGTTGCTAGCATCTACTGGAGGTATGTCTTTGTTTGTGGCTCTGGTATTCGCCCTGCTGGGCGGTCTAATCTTGAACTTAATGCCTTGCGTTTTTCCTGTTATTTCACTCAAGGTGCTGAGCTTTGTGGCCATGGGTGGCGACGATCATGCAAAAATTCGCAATCATGCATTAACTTTTGTGGCCGGCGTTCTTTTTACTTTCCTGCTGATTGCTTCCATATTAATATTTATTAGATCCACTGGAGCAATGATTGGGTGGGGATTTCAATTGCAATCTCCTGAATTGGTAGGTCTCTTAACACTAATTATGCTTGGCATAGGCTTTATATTACTCACTGATATTAACCTGGCTAAAGGGTTAACCACCATCGGCTCAAGCGCGCAATCAAGAAACAATTATTCAGGTTCATTTTTTACCGGCGTTCTGGCCGTGGTTGTTGCCTCCCCCTGCACAGCTCCCTTTATGGGTGCGGCAATTGGTTATGCCTTGCTTCAGCCATCTTTTGCTACATTGCCGATCTTTATGGCTCTAGGCATAGGATTTGCAGGACCTTATTTAATCTTAGCCATGAGGCCAAGCTGGATCAGCACATTACCAAAACCAGGTGCTTGGATGGAAACATTGAAGCAGTTTTTTGCCTTTCCAATGATTGCCACAGCTCTTTGGCTCATGTGGGTTTTTATGCTGCAAACCTCAGGAGCATCCCTAATTCAATTACTGATCGTAAGTTTAATTTTAGCAGTCTCTGTCTGGATGCTCACCACTTTTAAACATCGTTTACGTTGGCTGGGCATAGTTTTAACTTCCATTTTAACTATGCAATTTTTAAGCAATTTACCGATGAATCAAACGATGGAGGAGCAAGGGTCAACTTCAGCTTCCTGGAGCCTAACCACTGAAACAGAACTAAAAACACAAGGCCAAGCTTATTTAATCAACTTTACTGCTGCATGGTGCATCACCTGCCAAGCTAATGAAAAAACAGCACTCTCAAGACAGCGAGTAACAGAGTACCTATCAAGCAATAACATTCAATATATCAAAGCGGACTGGACAAATCGAAATGATGAAATTACAACAGGGCTAGCTCGATACTCTCGAAGCGGAGTGCCTTTGTATATTTTCTGGAAGCCGGGAATGACGAGTTCAAAAATCTTACCCGCGGTATTGACCGAAGACATATTAATTAATGGTATGCAGTAGAAAGTATTCATGGCGGTCATAACGATATAAAAATATGCTTTCGCAGCTCTGTGATATAAAATATTTCTTTAAAATATAGCTTAAGAATGAACGACCTACCTTTTCAAATATTTGGAACTCAGCACCTTATAAGTCTGACACTCTGCATCATAGTTATCCTGGGATTTCCTTATTTTTATAAAAATCAATCTGATGATGGCAAGTTAATCGGGGCAAGAATTGCAGCGGGACTTATTATCTTTCATCTGATTACACAGCCTATTTATGACATTTTTTTATTCGGCTTGCCATGGCAGGATGAACTGCCCCTTCACATGTGTGATTTCTCTTCTATCGCTCTCATTATATTTCTATTAAAAGACAATGCCCCCAAGCTATTATTTCACTGTGCTTATTTTTGGGGTGTGTGTGGTGCCACCATGGCGCTTTTAACACCAGATTTAGAATATGCGTTTCCTCACGGTGAATATGTCCCATTCTTTTTTGGACACAGCCTGATCATCTTGGCAGTATTTTATGTCCTGATAGTGAAGGCAGACAGGCCACATCTATCTGACATACCTAAGGTCATTGTTACCACGGCTATTTTATTGGTTGGTGTCTATGTGATTAATATTATGATGGGACCGCCTGCTAACTTCTGGTTCCTAGTTGATAGACCTGATGGTGGATCATTGATGGACTACTTTCCAGACCCTCCCATGCATTTAGTGGGAGTTATTCCTCTGGGAATTTTCTTATTTTATGTTGCCTATCTTCCATTTTTGCTCAAAGATTTATCTGCTAGGAAAAGTTTTAAATGAAGTTAGAGCCAGCGGTCTGGTTTGATGAGATTGTTAAGACCTACCAGCTCATCTCTCCCCATATACATCACACACAGCTAATTACTTGCCCTGATTTAAATGAGGAACTAGGTGGGCAATATCTATTTAAACCAGAGTCTCTTCAAATTACCGGCTCTTTTAAAGTCCGGGGCGCCCTATCAGCTATCTCAAGATTGAGTGAGGAAGAGCTAAAGCGAGGAGTAATTGCATACTCTTCTGGCAATCATGCGCAGGGAGTTGCTCATGCTGCTAAAGTCTTTAATACGCCGGCAACCGTTGTCATGCCAAAAGACGCACCAATAAAAAAAATAAATACTGCTCGTGAACTGGGCGCTGAAGTTATTTTTTATGACAGACGAACCGAAAGTAGAGAAGAAATGAGTCGTGAGATTGCTAAGGAGAGAAACTTGGTTCTAATTAATCCCTATGACGCTTTAGAGACTATTTATGGTCAAGGAACGGCTGCCTTTGAGGTAATCAATGACACAAATAATCCTAAGCTTGATAATGCCATTATATGTGCAGGTGGCGGTGGCCTAGCAGCTGGTTCATGCATCTCAATCAAACATATCAACTCTGACTGCAATATCTATACCGCTGAACCCGCTGAATGGAATGATCACCAGCAATCATTTGAACAAAATAAACGAGTAAAGATGGATGTGAATCGCCCAGGCTTATGCGATGGATTGTTAACCCCTACTCCTGGAGAAATTCCTTTTGCCATCAACCAGCATTATGGAGTGAGCGGCTTAAGTGCATCTGATCAGATGATCTGCGAAGCCATGAGCTTTGCATTTAATCGACTTAATTTGAAGCTTGAGCCCAGTGGGGCTGTTGCTTTAGCATGCCTGTTAGCTCATAAAGAACAATTCAAGGAATCAAGAACTTTGGTTATGCTCTCAGGGGGAAATGTCGATGAGGAAACTTTTTCTAGATGCTTGGGTCAGGCTTCTGACTAGTCTTTTCTAAGGAATCTTGCTCTAACGAACTGTTTATCTGCTCTGTCATCATTACATCAACAATAACACCTATGACCATATTCAAAAGCACCACCGCATTGACCATTATAAAGGAGATAAAAAAAATCCATGCAAATGGATATATAGGCGTGATATTGCCCATAATGTTTGCCCAATCATCATAGGTTGCAATTTGTACTAAAGTAATAAGAGCTAAGCCAATATTCCCCCAATGTGCAGGGTCAATAGGACCAAAAAACATTGTGCCAATAGCTCCCCACACATACATAAAAATAAACATCAACAGTGCAATAAAGCCAACTCGGGGGATAGTTTTGATCAGCGAGTCAATAATGCGTCTAAATTCGGGAATAACTGTGATGATTCTCAGGACTCTAATAATTCTTAATAAACGAGCCACAAAAATACTCTCAACATTAGAAATAGGCACAAGAGAAATAACGACAATACAAAAATCAAAAATATTCCAGCCATCTTTAAAAAATTTTAGCAGTGATCTTTCTGAAATCATCCGAATAACCAATTCAACAACAAAAAATATAGTTATCGCATAATCAAAGAGATCAAGGTAAATAATATACTCAGGTGAAATATCATAGGAGCTCACACCCGCATAAATGGCAGAGGCAACGATAACCGAGATAACAATAATATTAAAAATCTGACTATTTCTAATGCTTAGAAAGAAATTTATTAAGCTATTCATTGAAGAACCAGAGATTAAATTTTATTGAAGCTATTCATCGCCTTTATCTGGAGCTGAGTCATGAGAAATTTTTTCTGCTTTCAGGCCTAATGCTGCATAAACACTCGGGTCCACAGATTCATTATTTTCTATGTAAAGTGAAGAGGATGGATAGGCGAACTCTGATCCATTGAAGCGAACAATTTTAATAATTTCAAAAATTAAGTTTTGTCTAATTTTTGAAAAATCTGTTAAGCCGATTGGATCTGTATAGCATAAAACCCGGACATCAATTGAACTTGCGCCAAGCTCCTCTGTTCTAGCAAATGACTCTTGATCAGGGTTATTGGCGAATTGATCAGAGTGGTTGATATATTCTGAGATATCATCACAAATTTTTGCAAGTTGCTCTTGAGTGGTTGAGTAGACTAGATTTAAAGTCCAGCTAACTCTCCTAAATTTCATTTTTCCGTGATTAATTACCATGACATCTGATAAATCCTTATTTGGAACAAGCATTGGGGCGGTATCAAACATTCTGATGAGAGTAGATCTAAAACCAATATCCTCAACTATTCCATGCAATTGACCGGTAACTTCAATTCTATCTCCAGGCTGAAATCTATTCTCTCCAATGATAAGCAAGCCTGAGATTAGATTTTTAAATAAATCTTGGGCTCCCAATGCCACTGCAACAGAAAATAGGCCTAGCCCAGCAACTAATGGGCCTATTTGAATACCGAAAATGTCAAAAATCACCCCAATTCCAATAATCCAAATAATAATTCTAGCTGCCCTTTCAAGCCAAACAGTCATTGATTTTGTCAGTACAGCCGTTGAGGTAAATGCATTAAAAATAGGAGAAATACTATTTGCTAAGGTGCTAAAAATTGTAAAAGCAATCAGGGCCTTAATAATGTTTGTTGCAAAAAGATCGGCCACTCCAGAAAGTGGCAAGTAAACTGCAATACAGTAAAGGGCAATAGTGATTGGGATAAACCCCAAGGGTTTTCGAAAAGATTGTAATAAAACATCGTCTATTTCTGAGTCTGTTTTGGCAGTAATGCTCTCAAGCCATTTCAGTACTCTGCCAACGAAAAAAGCCCTGCTGATTGCTCCAACAATAAATATTAAAAAAGAGATAATGATCTCAGTAATGCCAATGCCTAGAAACCCTTGAGTCCAAACATTATTAATTATTTGTATTAATCCTTCCATAGAGTACTTAGGTCATATGAAAATTTTGTTGACAAGGATTCGTCAGTCTTCTGAGCCAGCATTGGGGGGCTGGAATCATGAAATGATGAATATTGCACGGTAATTTTCAAATTTGTATTAACATTAAAGTCTAAGCCTAAAATGATACTTGCTTTGTAATCATTATTAAAGTTCTCAATGCTCGGTTGAAGGTAAAGGGTCGAGTGAAAATGAATATTTTCGCCAGCCTCTTTTAGGTCGCGAAGATACAATCCCAGGCGATCTGTTTTGGTAGTTAGGCCACCCAAATCTTTCTCGTCTTCCTTTAAGACTCCAATACCTAATCTGGCAGTATCTGACAGGAGGATACGCATTCCCAAACCTAGAACCGATCTTTTCTGGTAATTTCTAAATGGGTTTTCGCTATATTGTGAGTATAGCTCCCAGTGAACCCTATCCTCTCCCAGTAAAATATATCTACCGTGCAGGAATCTAGATTTATCTGACAATTTATTATTTGACTTGCGCTCGTTGTCTTGGAGAATTAAAAAGGATTCTGTATCTTTAGTGTTTACATCAAAACGCAGTAAGACGGAATAAAAATCTCTATCACTATTACCTCTAGAGGCCTCTAAACTAATAGAGCTGCTTGCAAAAAACCCTATTTCTCCTTCTCGCCTCATGTCTTCAATATTTACAATTGCCTGGGCCAGCAGACTATTGGGCAGAAGAGTCAAAAATACTAGAGCAGTGCTCAAAAAGGTTTTTTTTAAATTGACTCTATTAGGCATGCGGTGATTATATATAAAATATACAAGAATGAAGGGACTCACTGTAATTTTCTATAATAAGAATAGTTCTTATAACTTCGAATAATTTGATAGGATGACTGATGGATCATTATCGTAAAAAGTGAAGTATGACAAATGACTGATCAAACAATATTAGCAGGAGCGTTAGTAATACTGATGGGCTTACTTATCTGGGGAAAGTGGCGTTATGACGCTGTAACTCTGCTGTGTTTGGCTGCTTTGGTTCTCATGGGAATCGTGCCCGCCAATGACGCATTTTCTGGATTTGGTCACCCGGCAGTCGTGACTGTAGCATTGGTACTTTTGATCAGTAAAGGTCTTCAAGAAGCTGGTATGGTAAGTCTGGCTGGTAATCTATTTTCAAGATTAACTCTTAGTGAAAATCAGTTTCTTATTATGATCATGGTCATTGCCGCCCTGCTATCTTCATTCATGAACAATATTGGAGCCATGGCATTGTT
>DKMG01000081.1 GCA_002469975.1 Proteobacteria bacterium UBA7420 | reverse complement strand
GATGAGCACTATACCAAATACAGTAAGGTTTACAAATATATATGAGTAATTTTTTTTACAATGTATCTATCGCAATTCCCTTAAGGCAGGCTTTTACCTATCACTCAGAGAATCAGATTCAATTGGGTACTCGTGTAGCGGTTAGATTTGGCGCAAAGTTAAAGCTAGGAATTATTCTTGAAGAAATTAATCATGATGGCATCCAAACTAAGCCTATTGATCAAGTTCTAGATGACGAGCCTATTTTTTCTGCAACTGAATTGGATATATTAGGCTGGGCATCAGATTATTATCATCATCCTATCGGAGAGGTTTGCAATTCATTTTTACCGACCAGTTTAAGAAATGTAAAAACAGCGATGAATATTGATGCGCCTTTGGTAACAGCTGACATAGATATAAAAGTTTTTACAAAAATTCTTTCAGATCAACAAACCAATGCGGTTAAATT
Organism: Proteobacteria bacterium UBA7420; assembly: GCA_002469975.1. Lineage (GTDB taxonomy): Bacteria > Pseudomonadota > Gammaproteobacteria > Magnimaribacterales > D2472 > D2472. The sequence goes on along the minus strand of DKMG01000081.1, from coordinate 7,947 downwards.
TCTATTAAAGCTTCAAGGTTTTTCGCCAACTTTGCTATATGGCGTCACAGGGTCTGGTAAAACCGAGGTATATCTTCGATGTATTCAAGAGCAATTATTAAAACATAAGTCCGTCCTGCTTATGGCCCCAGAGATATCATTAACTCCTCAGCTGGAGCTTCGACTCAAGGAGCAATTCGGAGATTTAGTAGGTTTATATCACTCTAAGATGACACCTGCAAAACGTTATAAAGTTTGGAAAAAATTTAGAAGCGGTGAAACAAGAGTTCTGATTGGAACACGATCGGCAGCAATGATGTCTGCGCCCAATCTTGGATTAATTATAGTGGATGAAGAGCATGATGCCTCCTATAAGCAGCATGAAGGGTTCAAGTTTTCTGCAAGAGACCTTGCTATTAAAAGAGCTCAAATACTTAAAATACCTATTATCCTTGGATCGGCAACACCCTCGCTCAGAACTCTGCGATCAGTGGAGGAAAAAAATTTTGGAATCATCAAGCTAACTAAACGGATCACCAAGCAAAATCCACCTAAATTTTCTATTTTAGATATTAACGAAACAACCCTAACCAGCGGGCTTGCCCCTCAGGCCATCGAAGCGATTGCGACTACGCTCCACCAAAATAAACAAGCTATGATTTTTATTAATCGTCGTGGTTTTGCACCCCAATTTATCTGTGCTAATTGCGATTGGCGTGCTACCTGCAATAGTTGTGAGTCGAGTCTTGTTTTTCACCACCACCAGGATCGCTTAATTTGTCACAGGTGTGATTCAGCCTTTGGTGTCCCAACTCACTGCCCAGGATGCTCAGCAGAGCAATTATCATTTATTGGCACAGGAACAGAGCAACTTGAAATCACTCTACAGGAGCTTTTTCCAAACACCCATATTTACAGAATGGACAAAGACTCAACAAAGAAAGCAAATTCTATGGAGCATCTCTTAAACACTATTCGTGACTCTCAGAGTAGCATTTTAATAGGTACCCAAATGCTAATTAAAGGACATGATTTTCCCAATTTAGAGTTGGTTGTTGCCATTGATGTTGATCAAGGGGTCACTAGCTTGCATCCTGGCGCAATAGAAGAGATGGGACAGCAATTAATACAAGTGGCTGGAAGAGCAGGCAGAGCAGATGGCAATGCCCTGGTTTTAGTGCAATCAAGATACTCTGAAGATAAGAATCTATTGCAATTAAAGCAGGGAAATTATTTGAACTTTGCTCACTCCATCATGATAGAAAGAAAGGCTTTAAATCAGCCACCTTATGCATTTGAAGCTATTATTAAAGCTTCTTCACCAACCAGCCAAACCAACCTAGATTTTTTACAGAAGCTTAAAGCCACAGTTGATTCCAAGCATTGCATGTTGGTAGGGCCCATCCCATCTATGCAAGCCAAACTTAGAGGCTCATATCAGCATCAGCTTGTGCTGCAGGCTCCCTCAAGAGTCCATTTAAACAGCATGCTGCGTACCCTAATTCAAACTTTATCAGAAAATAAAAAATCTAATAAAGTGCGCTGGTCAGTGAATGTTGACCCAGTAGAATTTTAATAAGAATTACAGTGTAAATTTTTGTGCGACGAGCTCTTCAGAAAGTTCCCATAATTTTTGAGCTTCCCCAAGATCCTTTGAATAAGAGGAGGACTTTGCTTTTTTACAATCTACAAAATATTCTCCCGTTACCCCATCATTATTCTTGGTTGCTAGATACACAATGCTTGCTGCTCCTTTTAAGGGAGAGCGAAAAAAAGGTTTTAATATAGTTTTTAGGATCGCCCCAACAAGAGTTTTATTTTGATTGCCTAAGGCGGTGTTGACACCGCCAGGATGAATTGCATTTACAGTTATATTAGAGGTAGATAATTTTGTTGCTAGATATCGGGTGAATAAAAGATTGGCTAACTTTGACTGACCGTATGCAGCAACACCCATGCCAAAACCCTCTTGAAAATTAACATCTGACCAGTTCATTTCTTTAATAAATGAATGAGCCGCTGATGACACGTTAATAATTCTAGTTTCAACCTCTTCAAGCATTTGCTCTAAAAGTAAATTCGTAAATAGGAAGTAGCCCACATGGTTTACAGCAAATGTATTCTCAATTCCATCTTCCGTTTCGTGGTATGAGGTATTAACTACACCAGCATTATTAACTAGCACATCGATCCGTTGAGCCAATCCTAAAATCTCTTTTGAGCACTGCCTGATTGAGCTCTGGTTAGAAAAATCACAATATACAAAGCTTACATTTAGGTTTGGGTTTACGATTTTTAATTCACTGGATAGCTCATCGGCAAGATTTTGATTGCGAAAGGTTAACACCATTCTCGGTTCATGCTTGGCAAGTTCAAGTGCAGCAGCTTTCCCAATCCCATTGGTAGCGCCTGAAATAACTACTAATTTATTTTTTAAATTCCACATTAGATAAAAATTTTAATTTTTTGCCCTGGATAAATACTTTTATTGTTTAGATTATTCCACAAGATAATCTCATCAATGGTAACACCGAAACGAATAGCTATTTCTGAAATCACATCTCCTTTTTGTATCTGATACTCAATATTTTTTGGGCTATCAGTCATAAAGGTATTAGGTTTTGGCTTCTCTTTAAAATAATTATGAATGCCTAAAAAAATACTTCTTGCGATCATTCTTCTACCTGCCTTACCCTCTAAACGCTTCGCATCATCTGGGTTGGAAATAAACCCTGATTCTATTAATACCGATGGAATATCAATAGATTTTAATACTCTGAAATCTGCAAACTCCACACCTGGCTTATGCATTTTAGTAAAAGGATCTCGCTTCATTTGTTGAATGATCTTTTCAGCCAGTATAGTGCTATTGGTAATTTTGGCTTCATAGGCAATTTGATAGATTGTGCGCGCAGCATCCTCATCAAAATCTCTGACATCCAACTTCCCAATTTTCGACCCAACCTCTGGATTTTTTGTCATCTCAGTTTTGGATAAATTCTCTGCTGTGATTGAAGATGCTTCTTCTGACCAAACATAGACGGATGAGCCCTTCACAGAAGACAATCTAAATGCATCTGCATGAATCGATACAAACAAATCAGCGCCGAGCTTTCTAGCATTTTGATACCTATCATCTAGCGCAACAAATCTGTTATCTGGTCTAATCATGACCGGTCGGTAGCCATCAGTATCTCTCAAGGTTCTTTCTAACTCTTTAGCAATTAACAGAGTGACATCTTTTTCTAATAGATTTTTACCCACGGCACCTGGGTCTTTGCCACCATGCCCTGCATCTATTGCAACAATAATATCTCTAAGATTCTTATCCATGGCCTTATCTCTCTTGATCTCTAGGATCAAATCTACACGATCTTTATGCTTGACCTGCCATGGCTTTTTCCAAAAGACAGAGCCTTTCAAATCAATCACTATGCGAACATTGTCATTAATTTCAGATGCACGGATGAGTCTTATGGGCGAGATTTTTGAAGCTGCTATTGGATTTCTTAAGCTAACATTTTTAATATCAATTACTATTCTAGAGGGGTCATCTAGCGCATATGAATTAAGTAGAGCGACTTGTTCAAGAGTAAATACTACTTTTAAATTTCCAGACTCTAACTCAGTAATGCTCTTAAAAGCCAAAAGGTTTGAGGCGCCCTCCACTCGACCAAGGCAGCAAAATAAAATTATAAAGATGCTGCGATTAAATTTTTTCATAATAGGTCTGGATGGATGACTCTAATGCATGGATTTCTGACAAAATCTGAGCCTGTCTTTGTTGGTGATAGTGAAGTAACTCAATTATAAGATGAGGAGATCTTTTGGCTACCAGATTCTCTGGCCATTCAATAAAAATAATTTTTTGTTTCTTACTTTTCCTATCTAAGTCAAGAATTTCAATATCTTCAGCAGCACCAGTCCTATATAAATCTACGTGAAGAAATAACTGATTGCTAAGCTGGTATTCCTCACACAGGGTGTAAGAGGGGCTTGTTACCGATCCCTGCCACCCTGCATTGTGCAAAATACCTCTTACTAGGGTTGTTTTACCTGCGCCTAGATTACCGCTTAAGTGCACTTCTATATCTTGGCCGTTCATTTCACCTACTGCCTGGTTAATTGCCGCGCCCAGTGCGAGGGTATCTGTTTCATTTTTTAGTATCAGCTCTAACATAACTAATTAATTTAATAGATTGCGGGCGTAAGGAATGAGCTCGCTAGCTGCAAGACCTATTCTGCCACTATGCTCAGTAAACTGTTTGCCTGCAGCACTATGAATAGCTACTCCGCTTATTGCAGCTTCTTTAGGCGTTAACCCTTGTGATAACAAGGATCCAATAATTCCAGACAGCACATCTCCTGATCCCGCTACAGCAAGTTCAGGGCCTCCCACTGAGCACAAATGAGAAGTATCTCCATTGAAGATAATAGTTCCTTGCCCCTTTAAAACCACAGTACCGCCATAGATTTTGTGGAGGTCTATAGTTGCCTTCAGTCGATCCAACTGGACTTCAGCTGTAGTTATTCCAAGTAGATCTGCTGCCTCACTAGGGTGAGGAGTAATAACTAAATTTTGAGGCAATGGTAATTGCTTAAATGGCTCTATGCTTAGAAGTCTTAAGGCCCCTGCATCTAAAAGAATTGGCTGACTGCGTTCCTGAGTAAATGTCAGTAACTTATATAACATTTGTTCAGACCAGTAATTTTGGAACATGCCTGGTCCGCAGATAAAAGCCTCTGCCCAGGGAAAGTGCATTTCTAGATTTTGAGCATTCTCACCACCACAAACTATTACCTCGGGGTTTCTAGCTAGAGATGCAGAAATGTGTGCCTCTCTAGTCAGCAATTTAACTAGACCAGCTCCAGTTTTAATAGCTGCTTCAGAGACCAAGATACCAGCTCCTCCATAACCCTCATCGCCAGAAATAATCAATAATTTGCCATGCTCTCCTTTGTGACCATTTAACTTTCGAGTTGGCAGTAGAGATTGAACATCTTGGATGCCCAAAGAACTTATCTTAGGGCCTGTTTCATTGCTCATGCTAAAATTTACCCTTTATTAGTTTTTAAAATTATAATTCTATGCAAGCTAGTCTATTAGATTTTAAAGAGCCAAACCATTCCTCATTCTTAATTTTTTCATCTTACTCCTCACTCCATTGCTCTAAATATAAATTAATAATTTTCATGAGCCCTATGGGATCATCTAAAGGAATATGGTGCGCCGCATGATCAATCACCTCAATAGACATTCTGTCCTTAAATTCTTCTCGGATGTAACTCATAATTTTTGACCCTAACAACAAACTGTTGCCTCCAGCAATAAAAAGACTTGGACACTGAAAGTTAAATTCATAACCCTGAAGTCTCTGGAGGGTTGCAAATAACTTATCATCAAATCGCCATCTCCAGCCCTCATCAGCCTTTTGAATTGAATGTTCAGCTATATACCTAAGATACCAAGAGTTTTCGCAGTCTTGTGCAGGCATCAATCTAAACCTTTTTATAATAGCCGTCTTATTTTCATAGTATTTAATTTTTCTTAGCGGTCCGGTGCTGATGTGCTCTTCATAATCGTAAGAGGGAGGCCTTATTGGAGCATCAATCATGATGAGGCCAGCTGCTAATTCAGGTAACTCTGATGCCATAAAGCCAGCTACGTGGCCCCCAAGAGAATGCCCAACGAAATAAATTTTATGATTTGCAGAGCTAATGTTTTCTTTAGCTAGGATTGCCAATATGGAGTCACTAAATCCTTCAAAATTATACTTAGATCTATGTTCTGACTCGCCCATTCCAGGAAGATCTGGTGCAATCACTGTGCAGTCTTGATTCAAGAGAGGAGCAATTGGATTCCACCATTTTTTATGTGCCCCAGTGCCATGAATCAATATCACAACCTTCTTTGTCTCCCCCCTATCCCAAACCTGATATTTTAAATCGCCCAAGGGCTGTTTTAATTCTTCTAGTCTAGGTTGAATTGCAATAGATGTATGAAACCATTCGGGCGCTTGTTGAAGGTCATGCTCAAGTGATTCTGTGATTTCCATAAAGGGTTATTCTAATGGATAATAAATACCGATACTAATTATGAATACGCACATCAGACCAGCCGCGACAGTTATCTTAATCAGAGAGAGCCTTGATGGTTTTGAGATCTTCATGGTGAAGCGAAGTACCAGGTCTGCATTTGGCAGTTTGTATGTATTTCCTGGCGGCAAAATTGATGCAGAGGACTCATCACCAGCTATTTATAAGCATTGTGAGGGCCTAAGCGATGATCAGGCTTCATCTAAATTGGGTTTGCAATCTGATGGTTTAGCCTATTGGGTAGCCTGTATCAGGGAATGCTTTGAAGAAGCAGGGATTCTTCTGACTAATAAGCATGACGCTTTATTGCAAGATTTAAGCAAGCTAGATGAATACAGACAACAACTCAATTCAGGCGAGCTAACATTTAACGATATATGCTTGAAACATGATCTTCATCTGCGGGCTAATAATATTGTTCCCTGTGCTCACTGGATCACGCCTGAGATTGAACCGAAGAGGTTTGATACTAGATTTTTTATTGCAAAAGTTCATGCAGAACAATTGGGTATTCATGATGGCTTTGAGTTAACAGAAAGTTTTTGGATTTCACCCGCCAGAGCATTACAGAAATATCATGACGGAGAAATGAATATGATTATGCCCACCATTAAAAATCTGATGAAGTTAAATGAATTTTCATCAAGGGATGAAGCATTTAATTATTTTCAACACATTGAAGATGGTGGCATCCCTGCCATTCTGCCTAAGTTTATTAAGAAAGATGGTGAGTGGATTGGCTTTTTGCCAGGAGAGGAGGGTTATGAAGATGCATAAATCTATTATTCAACGGGTGACTGCTCCCAATGGCAGCATGTTTACCGGACCAGGAACTAATAGTTATTTGGTCGGAGTAGATGATATAACTTTGATCGATCCAGGACCAAAAATTGAGAAACATCTCGATGATCTTTTAGAGCTGAGCGCAAATAAAATTAAAAGAATTTTAGTTACCCACACGCATCCAGATCATTCGCCAGGAGCCAAGGTTTTAGCCGAGAAGCTTGGAGTGCCATTGATGGGGCGACTAGTGGCCAAGGATGATTCAAGACAAGATAGGACATTTCAGCCTGACAGGGTTCTGCATCATGGCGACATAATCACTACAGAGGAGTACACCATTGAGGTGCTGCACACACCAGGACATGCATCAAACCACTTGTGTTACCTCATCAAAGAAGAAGAAACTTTACTAACAGGTGACCATATTATGAATGGCTCTACAGTGGTTATCGCTCATCCGGATGGCTCTATGAGAGAATATCTTGATTCTCTGGCGCTGCTAAAAAACTATCAATTTACAAGAATTGGTCCAGGGCATGGTGATTTTTTAGGTGATCCATTTAAGGTAGTGGACTGGATTATCGCGCACAGGCTCAAGAGAGAGGAAAAGGTGGTAAAGAAATTAAAGCTCCTTGTTTCATGCTCATCAGATGAATTGGTAAAAGAGGTTTATGATGATGTAGATTCAAAACTTCATCCTATTGCCATGTGGAGCTTAGAAGCCCATTTACTTAAACTTCAAGAGGATCGCGTAGCAGATTTTTATGAATCTCAGCAAACCTGGTCATTAATATAGAAGTTGCAATCATTACTTTTATGTTGGGCTGCTTGTATCTAGCTAATAGCCTATTTTTAGCAGCATTATTCAATAAAGATCATCTGAAGATTCTAAGCTTTCTATTTAATCCCGCAAATAGAAAGCTCTTATTAGGTTGGGAATGCCCTTACATTATTTTATGTTGTTTGGCCCTATTAGAAAAAGGCCATTGGCTTTTGCTATTGATGTTGTCAATGCACCTTTATAATTCAGGAATTCTGCTACTCAAGCCAAGAATCTTTTACCAAGAAATAGATAATATTGATAAAGAG
>DKMG01000070.1 GCA_002469975.1 Proteobacteria bacterium UBA7420 | reverse complement strand
ATGTTAGGAATTAGTGTCGCATAAACCAAGAGATTTCAAAAATGCACTGGGAGAAATATGGGAGCTATTTGTTTTGAAGCTTTTGAGCCTCATTAAAAATATTTTGAATATCATCCAAGCCAAGAGGTTTTTTTGTATTAAAAATCTTTAAAATTTTATAGAAGGGGCTCCGGTCTTGTAAGATTTTATCGTGAGCAAGCTCTATGGTGTCGCTAAGATAATTCAAGTAATCTGGTGTGGTTTCAGTTTCTGCTCGAGGACGCAAAGCAGGAAAGTGATCAGTGGACAGTCGGCTATCGTCTCTCATTCCTTGCCAAGATATCTGCTAAAGATTTTTCTAGCGAACATGTACATAGGAATAATAATACTAGAAGTAATGATGACCTCAATCCAGGTATTAAATTCTAGTGCATCTTTAATAAAGCCTGCTAAAAATAAACTTATCAGGCCAAGCAGGCTGTACAAAATGATAGAGTTACGGCTAAAGAGATTCATTGGGCTTTTGGACTTTAAGGAGAATTATGCCGCCCATGATAAACAGTGCCGCTATGGGGATCAAGCCAAATCTAGTGTCATTTGAAAAGGTGACAAAAATAGCAACCATCGCTGGTCCCATAAATGCTCCAGCACGACCAAACATATTATAAAAACCAAAATATTCACCGGCTTCCTTTTGTGGAATCAAGGTTGCATAAAAACTTCTGGAAATAGATTGGATGCCTCCTTGAATAGCGCCAACCATAGAGGCTAAAACATAAAACTCTATAGCGTTAGACAGGAAGACCGAATACCCAATCACGATTAAATATAGAAAAATGGTAATCAGCAGTGTATTTTTATCGCCAATGTTTTGTGCAATTTTTGACCAAAGCAAGGTGGTAGGAAAAGCTACAAATTGAACAAGAATTAATGCAACAATAATATCGCTGCTTGGCAATCCAAGGTTTAATGCAAAGTCTGCTGCCATTGCCATAATGGTATGCACCCCATCTATGTACAAGAAAAAAGCTAATAAAAAGATAAAGATATTTTTTTGCGAAGAGACGGTGCTCAATGTATGAAATACTTTTTGAAATGCTATCTTAAAACGGGCTCCAGGTAGATTCTCTCCTTGTTCCTTAATGCGGAGAAGAATGGGAATTAAGAATAGAGTCCACCAAACTGAAACACTTAAAAAAGACCACTGCACGGCTTCAGCAACGCTGTCCAACCCAAATAGCTCTGGCTTCATGGTCATGGCCGCGTTAATTAAAAATAACAGTCCCCCACCAAGATAACCAAAGGCAAATCCATAGCTGGAAATTTTGGCAATATTTGATTCATTGGAGACCTGAAGTAACATCTTGTCATACAAGGTATTGCCAGCTGCAAAGCAGTAATTGGCGATTCCAAAAAAGATGAGTGCTTGAAGCCATGAGCCTGCTGGAATCACATATAAAATGGCTACTGAAAAAATGGCAATGAACGCAAAGCTAGTAAATAGCATTTTAGTTGTTTTTGAAACATCTGTAATTGCACCAATAAAGGGAGAGGTAAAAAGCAATACAAGGTTTGAGATGGTTAAGCCCCAGCCAAGATAGGCTGTTTTAACCTCTGCTTCTAGACCACTTGCCCAGAAGTCATTAAAAAATATAGGGAAAAAGGCAGCAATGACGGTTGTGGCAAAAGCAGAGTTACCTCCATCATATAAAATCCAGGCCTTGGCTTCTTTGGACAGTCTAGACTTGCTCATACCAACATGCACCATCAACAATATGTTTTGTTGCAAGACCGCGTTTAATCAAACAATTTAAATGCCCCAAAGATTCTCCTGTGGCCATGATCAAGTTGCTATCGTCAATCTCCCGCCTAAAAAGTACATTAAAAACATCAACTGATCTCTTCGGTTCAGCTAAAGCATGATGTAATTTCTCTAGAGATGTTTCATGGTGTTGAATTAGGGCATTGAGTCTTTTGTGTGCGCCAATAAATGGCCTGCCATGAGCCGGCAGAACCAATACATCTTCAGGCAAGACAGAGATTAGCTTATGGCAACTACTAATCCAGTCTTCCACAGGATTGGCTTCTGGCTCAGTTGGAAAAATTCCTACATGAGAGCTAATAGTTGGCAACAATTGATCGCCACTAATAAACATATTCAATTCTTTCGAGAAAAAACAAAGATGCTCCATGGTGTGGCCTCTACCCTCAATTGCCTGCCATTCAATGCCATTAATTGTAGTGATATCACAGTCTTTTAATCGATTGTAAGAGTGTGGAAGTGGATGGATAATTGAGCCAAAAAAACCAAATCTTTTGATAAAAGAATCTATCTGGGCCTTGGTCATGCCAGCTTGAGTATAAAAATCGATTGCATCATGCGGCACATCATCCCCGGTATCAGCAGACAGCATTCGACATTGCAGATAATCTGTTCGACTCATACTAAAAGAGGTGTGATGATGTTTTACAAACCAGCCAGCCATACCAATATGATCGGGGTGCATGTGCGTCACTATCACATCTTTAATGGTAAGATTTTCAGCTTGTAATAATTCTGTCCAAGCCTTCTTGGTGTCCTCTAAATGCATACCAGTATCTACCAGTGTCAAGTTATCACTTAGTCCTAGCGCCCAAAGATTAATATGGTTTAAGGACATAGGCAAAGGCATCCTCACCCAACGAACATGCTCATTAATCACATGCGAAAATCCAGATTTTGGAACCTCATCAATTGGAAATTCAAGTCTATTATCAGAGCTCATAATTGATTAAGTGGTTAAGGGGTAGTTATACTAGCAAAATGGATGAAGATTCACAGACAATAAAAAGTTTAAGCGGGTTCGTCATAGGAATAGGTGGATTAGTATTTGTAATAGGCATTGTAGCTTATTTGTTTACTTCACTTTAATCTTTCCTGGCTGAGATCCTCGGCGCAAAGCTTTCAAGAAATGATTAGCCTCAACTGGCTCGGACACATCTGCGTCAGGAACATAATCACTACTCCAAAAATCTTGCCATGAAGGAAACAGATCATGAAAAAAACCTGCATAGGGATCTTGATCTGGCCAACGCATCTTGTTATCTCCAAGGGGTGGTTTATTTAGATCGGTTGCATACCAATACATTGGCAATCTTTTTTTAAACAGCCAACGACCATCCACTCTCTCGTAGGAGTCCCAATAAAGCATTTGCATAATTACCCACTCACTATCCGTCTCATGTTCATTTTTGGAATAAACCAACCCAATCGCTGAGTCAGGGGTTTCAAATTCAATGATGTGATTTCCAATATGGTGTGAGGTGCCAGTAAACTGGTTCCTGAAGGTTGAGTCTGCCCAGATTTTTAATGCATGTCGACCCACCTGTTCTTTTCCAACTCTAACATTTGGAACAAATAAATTGACGTGCATATCAAGATCTCGCATATCCAAAGTCACTGAATATTTGGCAGCGAGCTGACGGATTTCATCAAGAGATTCCAGGCGATCAAGTCTTTGTTCGATATCCATGTTTATCCTGGAGGCCAGGCTAAGGGGCGCCCACTTAAAAGATGTAAATGTAAATGAAAAACGCTTTGGCCAGCATTAGCTCCATTGTTTGTAATTAATCTGAATGTTTCATCCAACTCCAGGGTGCGTGATATCTCCCCCGCAACAAGCATCAAGTGACCCAATAATGCCTGATCTTCTGATGTGGCATCTGAAAGCTTGGGTATGGGTTTTTTTGGGATAATTAGAAGATGTG
>DKMG01000038.1 GCA_002469975.1 Proteobacteria bacterium UBA7420 | reverse complement strand
CTGCGTGACCAGGGGTATCAATAAATGTAATGACAGAGCTACCCACAGGTACTTGATAAGCGCCAATATGCTGGGTAATGCCACCTGCCTCGCCATCCACAACTTTGGTCTTCCGAATAAAGTCCAGTAATGTAGTTTTACCATGGTCAACGTGACCCATAACAGTCACAACAGGAGCTCTTAATTTTGGTGTATCTTTGTACTCAATGCTACCAAGGATTTCATCTTCCACGGATGAATCATTTAAGGGAATACCGTTATGCCCTAATTCTTCTGCAACCAAGATGCCAGTTTCCTGGTCTATTGAATCATTTATCGTTGCTGCAACCCCGAGGCTCATAAGAGTCTTAACGACTTCTCCTCCTTTAATAAACATAAGTTTCGCAAGCTCTCCAACCTGAATCATTTCTGGAACTTCAACATCTCGCTTAATAAATTCAGCTGGTTTTGCAAACTGATGAGCTGAATCTTCATTGTTAAAGCTTTTTTCTTTGCGTGAATACTCATTCGCTGCTCTTGAAAGCTGATCCTTAATATTCACTCGAGGCTGAGATCTGTCTGGAGCTTGAAATTTTTGTTGAGTTTTTTTGGCTGCTTGCTGTTGCTCTTGTTTTAAGCGAATAGCTTCTTTAATCTGATCTTCACGTTTTTTCTGTTGCTCTTTTAAATTCTCAGCGGCTGCCTGTCTTTTTGTTTCAATATTGTCAGTCATCCCTTCTGCTTGAATTGATGCAGGTCCTGTCGGCTGAGAGACAGTGCCCTTAGATTTAACTGTGACACCACCACTACTGGATGATGAGGTGACGGATTGACTGGAGCCAGACTTTCTATCTTTTAAAGATTTCAAAATAGCTAATTTATCAGATGGCATGATTTCATCTGATGCTTTGGTATGAGACAGGCCTGCTGCCTTCATTCTCTCCAACAGAGCTTCATCTTTAATCTTTAGAATTTTTGCGAAATCTTTAACTGTTAATGCCAATGTACTTTCCTTTTTTAGTTAAACCAACTCTCACGAGCTTTCATAATAATATCTGCAGCTTTCTTTTCTGTAATCTCAAGTACTTCTTGCAATTCATCGACTGCAAGCTCTGCAATATCATCCATACTTTTTAAAGACTTAGAAACCAAAATATCTACCTCTTCTTCACTAAAACCTAGTTCAGTTAAAGATTCTAGGTTGGATTCCTCTTGAGTGATCTCACCCATTGCTTCCATCAGCGCAGCATCAGCTGCTGCTGCTTTAATTTCTTCTACTCGAGCCTCTTCTAGCCCAAGAGCAGTAATTAATTTTGAATCATCGGCATAGGCAATATCGTCAAAAGTTAAAAAACCTCCTCTGATTAATCCCTCTGCTTCAGCTTCATTAATGCTGAGATTCTCCATTAACTTGGCTTGAAATTCCGCTTCAATAACCCTTTCTTTTGCCTCTGCTTCATTGCTGCTAATAATATTTAACTCCCAGCCAACTAGTCTGGATGCAAGACGAATATTTTGACCTCGTGAGCCAATGGCAAGAGCTAAATTTTCTTCATTCACTGCAAGCTCCATTGATCTAGAATCCTCATCCATCACAATAGATTCAACTTTAGCAGGAGCAAGGGCGTTAATGACCATTTGTGCTGGATTATCATCGTAAATAATAATGTCTATCCTCTCATTCCCTAACTCACCCGAAACAGATTGAACTCTCGATCCCCTCATGCCAACGCAAGCACCCACTGGATCTATTCTTCCATCGTTTGTTTTAACTGTAATCTTAGATCTGGAGCCTGCATCTCTGGCAATACCTCTGATCTCAATAATATCCTCATTAATCTCAGGAACTTCTATTCTAAAAAGCTCTGTTACCATTTCTGGACAGGTTCGACTTAGCATTAACTGGGAGCCTCTTCCTTCAATCTCTTGGATTTGCAGAATTGCTCTCATTCGATCTTTAATTTTATATATTTCTCCTGGGAGCAGCTGGCTTCTTGGAAGGATGGCTTCTATATCATTCCCTATATCAACAATAATATTGTCTCTTGTTACTCGTTTAACAGTCCCGTTCATTAGAGAATTATTTTGAGAGGTAAACATTGCGACAATATTGTCTCTCTCAGCTTCTCTAACTTTCTGCATCATGACCTGGCGAGCAGCCTGAGCCTCAATTCTTCCGAAGACTACATTGTCTACGTCTAATGAGTATGTCTCTCCGAGGGTCATTTTAGAGTCAGTTTCCGTGATGTGAGTTTCTTTGTGAAAGTCCTCCATTAACTCTTCTGCAACAGCCCAATGCCTATGGGTTGAATATTCTCCAGAAACTCTATCGATAGATACTGTAATGTCTGCATCTTCATGAAAATGGCGAAGTGAGGCAGTGGCAATAGCCGTCTCTAGAGCGCCAAATATAATTCCTTCATCAATTCCTTTTTCGTTAGAAACAGATTCAACAACTGCTAATATCTCAATACTTTCCATTATTTATTTCCTCTCATAAGTTCATCAAAATTAGGTTTTAACCTGCATAAGTCTAAATCCAAAAAATTTAAGTTTAATTGCTCATCATCGCACTTAAAAATAATGTCATTATTTTCAACGTTCAGTAATTTTGCAATCACGCTTTTTCTTCCATTCATTGTTTCCCTGAGTTTTAAATTAAATTCTTCATCGATGAAGGATGTTAGCTGCGCTGCCTTAAAAAACTTTCTGTCTATACCGGGTGTTGATACTTCCAATACATAGTCTTGATCAATAAATGAATCATTTAAAGCTAATTCATAATTAAGATCTTGAGCAATCTTCTCACAATCCTCAATTGTAGCGCCAGCGATAGCATCAATGTAGACCCTAATAGTGGGCCTTCTTTTACCCCTCAGTAAATCAATGCCCCATAGCTCGCATCCATGACTTATAACCACAGGTTCAATTGCATTTTCTATCTCTTCTATTCTCATTGCTTTACAAATAAAAAAGGGGCTAATGCCCCAGTACGTATTTCTCTAACTGGTAGCGGGGGCTGGATTTGA
>DKMG01000052.1:21996-22626 GCA_002469975.1 Proteobacteria bacterium UBA7420 | reverse complement strand
CGCTCTCGCTCAGAGAAACTTGGAATACCTGCAGACTTTTATGAAAAATATGATGTGCATATTCATGTGCCTGAGGGCGCCACCCCAAAGGATGGTCCAAGTGCTGGCGTTGGTATGTGCNNCTGCAATGATCAGTGTCTTTACTGGGATTCCAGTTAGATCAGACACAGCTATGACGGGTGAAATAACCTTGCATGGACAAGTCTTAAAAATTGGTGGCTTGAAAGAGAAGCTGCTGGCAGCCAAAAGAGGTGGCATCAAGCGTGTCATAATTCCTGCTGAAAATGCTGCAGATATAAGGGAAATTCCGGCTCAAATAACCCACGCACTTGAAATAATCCCAGTTCGCTGGGTCGACGAAGTGATTTCACACGCTTTAATTTCAGAGCCAAAACCTTTGCGAAAAAAACGTGGTGCTAAAAATATCACAAAAACTAAGGCCTCTAATTCCCGCACATCCTCTTCGCAGCCCCATTAGAATAGGTATAAAAGCTTGACATTTGCTTTAGATTAGCTTTTCATAGAGTTAGTTCGATAATAATTTAGAGGAAAATTAAATGAATAAATCAGATCTAGTAGACGCAGTAGCTTCATCAGCAGACGTAACTAAAGCTTCAGCAGGCAGAGCTG
>DKMG01000052.1:0-21882 GCA_002469975.1 Proteobacteria bacterium UBA7420 | reverse complement strand
AGAAGGAAGAAACCCACAAACTGGCGCATCAATGCATATTGCTGCTTCAAAAGTTCCAGGCTTTAAAGCTGGTAAAGGATTAAAAGATAAAGTTAAGAAGTCTTAATTAACTCTAGATTTAAATAGTCTTTTAAAAAAGGGTGCATAAGCACCCTTTTTTTATGTATCATTGTTAGCTTTTAAAAGGGTGATTTGGTTATGTTAGAGTCAGTTAGAAACTTCTTGTCTGGAAAAACAGTTATCGTTGTAGCAGTCTTGCTTGCAATTCCTTTTGTGTTTCTGGGATCAACCTCCCTGGGTACCACCTTCAGCAGTTACGGCACAGTGAATGGAGAGTCCGTCACTCAAATAGATATCAATTTAGCAACCAGTCAGGTCTCGCAGAGATTGCAATCGATCTATGGAGAAGATTTTTCTCTGGAAGATCTGGATGAAGAGGTCTCAGTTAACCTCATTAAAAATGAAGTAATCAATCAAAAGATTTTACTCTCTCAGGCTAAAAAAATGGGGCTTAGCACTTCAGAGAAAAAAGCCAAACAAGAAATCATCAACCTACCCAACTTTCAAGGAGAGGAGGGGTTTGAGCAGACTCTATTTGAATCTACTATTAGAGCTAATGGATTTGCTCCAGAAGAATACATTCGACTTGTGCAAGAAAGCATGTCACTAGATAGATTAGTCTCCGCAATGGGCGTGGCAGCGTTTCCAATTGAGCAAGATATTGTTTCAATGGCCTCCATGCTTGAAACTTCAAGAGATATTGATTTTATTAAAATTGATAAAGCAGCTCTGACCGATAGTCAGAAGGGCTCACTCACAGAAGGGCAAGAGTTCTATGATGCCAATCCATTTTTGTTTCTCTCTCAAGAAAGAAGAGATTTTTCATACATTGTCCTAACTTTTGAAAATTATAAACAGCAAGTGAATGTGCCCGACGGCTACATTGAAAAAGCATATGCTGACTATTTAGACGATCTGCAAGGGCAAATTCAAAACCGTATCTCTCATTTAATGATTGAGAAGTCTAATTATGAGAATTCAAGTGATGCAAAAAATCGCATTGAGCAAATACTTGCAGAGATTCAAGCAGGATCTTTATTGTTTGAAGATGCAGTGACAAGCTCAAGTGATGATTTGGCCTCCAAGGATGTTTTGGGTGATTTAGGCCTTTCCTCTGGCGATGCATTTCCTGAAGAGTTTGAAGCCGAGATTGCTGACATGGCTTTAAATGATTTGAGTGGAGTGATCGAGTTGGAAGATTCTTTCCATGTATTGAAACTCACTGAAAAATTAACGCCTGAAATAAAAAGCTTAGAGCTCATGTCCTCACAAATTCTTGATGAGCTGGTTGATGCTGAAGCCTTGGCTTTAATGCAAGAAGACTTTTTAGAACTTGAATCTTTGGTTCTAGCTGGGGTGACTCTTGAAGATCTGGCTCAAAATTCTCAAAGCTCTATTTCTGTGACTGGCTTGCAAGATATCACAAGCATTGCTTTGGATAATTTTGATAACTACACACCATCCGATTTATTTGATGCAAGAGTGTCACCAAATAATATTGAGATCTTTGAAGGGGAAGATAGCTATGCCTTTGTGATGCTGACTCAAAAGCTTGAGCCTGCTGTTCAGCCTTTTGTGGATGTAGCAGAGCTTGCTATTCAAGAAGTCAGATCTGAAAAAGCCAATACCCTCATTGCTGAATTTAAAAATCAGGTCGAGCCTATCCTTGCTGGCGCTTCAGCATTGCCTGAGCTTGCGGGTGTGAGCAAAGAGACTTTTAAAAATGTAAAACGATTTTCTTCACTGCTTCCTTCAGAAGTGGTCACCAAAATTTTTGAAAATCCTGTCGGTTCTTTGGTGAGTAGCAATTCTTTTAATGGAGACAGCTACTGGGCAAAGTCTTCGAATGAAGTTATCCCAAGCGCAGAAGATCTGGGCGAGTCCCTAGATCAGTACCAAGGATTTTATAGCGAAGTGTTAGGACAGCAATTTTCCAGTTTTATTGACCAGGCCTTTAAAAAGAATCAAAAGGTCCGTTTAGAAAACTTTGCTGCCAATTAATCGGCGTATTCCTCGATAGACATTGCGGCTGTATTGAAGCCGCCATCAACGTAAGTGATTTCACCTGTGACCCCGCTGGCTAAATCTGAGCATAAAAAAGCGGCAACATTGCCAACTTCAAGTGTTGTGACAACACGACGCAGAGGTGCTCTATTTGCATAGCTGGTTAGCATTTTCCTAAAGTTTTTTACCCCTGAGGCTGCAAGAGTCTTAATGGGCCCCGCTGAAATTGCGTTAACTCTAATACCATCTGGTCCCATGGCGGCAGCAAGAAATCTTGTATTAGCCTCAAGACTAGCTTTTGCTAGGCCCATTACATTGTAGTTAGGTAGAGATTGCACAGAGCCGAGATAGGTTAAGGTCAACAAAGCGGAATTAGGATTCAGCATTGGCTTAGCTCCCTTAGCCATTGCGGTAAAACTATAAGAACTAATATCATGAGCAATCTTAAATCCTTCTCTCGTTGAAGCATCAACAAAATTTCCCTCAAGCTCATTGGCTGGTGCAAAACCTATTGAATGAACAAACCCGTCAAAGGTCTCCCAATGATTTGATAGGTCTTTGTACATGGCATCAATACTTTCATCTGAAGCAACGTCACACTCAAATAACAGGCTAGAGCCTAGCTCATTTGCTATTTTTTCAACGTTACCTTTCAATCTTTCACTTTGATAGGTGAATGCAAGCTCTGCACCTTGGGCGCTCATTGCTTTGGCAATACCTGCTGCAATCGAGTGTTTATTAGCTAGGCCAGCGATTAAGATCTTTTTATTTTTTAACATCATGCGTATAAATTTATCCAATTGAGTTTAATAATTACTATTATATAACAGTAAATACATGCTACTTAGTTAAAGCTAGCAAAAGGTTTTTTTAAGAGTTTCATGGAACTTTTGAGCGGGTCTTGTGTCTAGGGGCATAAAAAGCTTATAATTCTGATCGAATCATTATAGCTCCGCTATCTTGTTTCATTTTTAAACCATATGGAGTATTACATGATTGACTTAAATAAATTTTTATTAAGCACTTTCGCAGTAGTTTCATTGTCAGCACCTATAGCTTTTGCTCAAGATGTTGATTCTGATGTTGAGGAAGTTGTTGTAACCGGATCAAGAATTATAGATCCAAATATTATTAGTTCTTCGCAAATCGCAGTAGTCGATGGGCAAGACATTATTAACGCTGGTGTAACCAGGGTTGAGGATTTCTTAAATGACATGCCTCAAATCTCACCGGGTCAATCTATCACTAACTCTAATGGCTCTGACGGAACAGCTACAGTTAACCTAAGAAACCTCGGTTGCTCAAGAACCTTAGTTCTTATGAACGGCAGAAGACTTGTTCCAGGAACAACTGGCGGTGGAAGTTGTGCAGATTTAAACACTATCCCAACTTTACTCTTAGATAGAGTAGAGGTTCTTACAGGTGGCGCATCATCTGTTTATGGTTCAGATGCGGTTGCTGGTGTTGTTAACTTTGTATTGAATGATGAATTTGTAGGCTTTAAAGCAGCTTATTCTCATGGTTTCTACAATCACGAGAATGATAACAGCTCACTCAGAGCTCTTGTAAAAAGCTATGGCTATGCTCAGGCACCTAGCGATGTTCAAACAGGCGACACTGGTAAATTCTCTATGGCATTTGGTGGTGACATCAATGACGGAAAAGGCCACGTAACAGCATTCTTTGAGCATACAGACACTAAACCTATCCTACAGGGCGACTTCGACATTAGTGCGTGTGCGCTAAGTGGTGGTACTTCAAAATGTGGTGGTTCATCTACTATACCTCCAGGACGATGGGCTGACTTTGGTGGATACACATCAGGTGGATTTGTGAATGTTGACCCTACAGTAACGGGCGTAGACTGGAAAGTAGAAGGCAATAACTTTGTTCCTAGAGCAGGCCAAACTTATAACTACAACCCAACAAACTTCTTCCAAAGACCTGATGACAGGATGAATGTCGGATTCTTTGGTAAATATGAAATTACTGACAAGGCTGAGGTCTACCTAGACTTCACCTCTATGAAGTCTGAATCAAATGCTCAAATTGCATATTCAGGTACTTTTGGAAATATCGAGTCACTTCCTTGTTACAACCCTCTGTTATCTGCACAGCAATATCAAGCTGCTTGTGCTGATTGGACCGGAATGGGTGGATCTAATGCTCCTGACTTTGCAACAGGCGCAGATGCCCTTGCATACATTAATGGGCTAAATACTTCTGTTGCTGATGGAGATATTCTAGGCTACAGCGCTCCTCTAACTTCATTAAAAAGAAATGTTGAAGGCAACCCAAGACAAGAAATTCAAACCTACAAGAGCTACAACATGACTTTAGGTCTAAGAGGCGACATCAACGATGATTGGGCATACGATGTGTATTACCAAACTGCAGATGTTAACTTTGCTAGTGAGTACAGAAATGACCTTTCTGTTGTTGCTATTAACCGTGCGGTTAATGTAATTAGCGTCGCAGGTGTTCCAACTTGCGTATCAACACTTCAAGGGGTTGATGCAAACTGTGTACCTTACAACCTTTTCCAAGGTGGCTTGGCTGGTGATGCAGGTATTCAAGGCGTTATAGATGGTGGGCAGACTGCTCAAGACTATCTTGCAAAATCTACTTTTATTAATGGTGATGGAAAGCAAACAATCCTGTCTGGGTATGTTACTGGTGATACTGGCTATACTATTCCAGGCGCTCCAAGCTCAATTTCTTTGGTAGCTGGTTTTGAGACCAAAGAAGTTTCAACTGACTTTAGACCTGATACACCTACATTGCAGGGCGACAGATCTGGTTCAGGTGGTGCAACATTGCCAATTGGCGGTGGTTACGACGTTGATGAATTCTTCTTCGAGCTAGGTATTCCTGTAATGGACAACTTAAGTGTTGATGCTGGATTTAGATCAGCTGAGTATTCCACAGGCGCTGAAACAGATGCGATGAAACTTGGTGCTTACTGGACTGTAAGTGATGACGTATCATTGAGAGCATCTTTTCAGACAGCTCAGCGTCATGCTTCTATTAGTGAACTTTATCTTGCTGTTAGTGATGGTTTAGTTGATCTTGATAACGATCCTTGTTCAATTCAACAAAATGGAACTCCTGCAACAGCCACCCAAGCACAATGTGCTAACACTGGCCTAGCTGCTAACTTATACGGCACTGACTTAAACTCTCCTGCTGATCAGTACAATACTAAAGGTGGCGGTAACGCAAATGTTGCTCCAGAAGAGTCAGAGTCATTGACTATTGGTGCTGTTATTACTCCAGCATCAGTTCCAGGCCTTACTCTAACTATTGATTACTTTGACATCACTGTTGAAGACGGCATTGGTTCTGTAAGTGCTAAAACTGCATTAGACAAATGTATCGAAACTGGACAAGCTGCATACTGTGGCTTGATTAACAGAAGAGCTGACAATGGTTCATTATGGCTAACCGGTGGTTACATTTCTGCTCAGTTAACTAACATTGGCGAAGAGTCAACAAGTGGTCTTGACCTTATCTTTGATTACTCATTTGATACTCCTTACGGATCTGTTGATGTTGAAGGCGTAACAACTATTTTAGATTCATTCGACATTGTTGAACTTCCAGGCTCATCAGCTATTTCATGTGCTGGTAATTGGGGTGGTTCATGTGGAAAGAATCCATTGCCTGAAGTATCTGGTAAATACAAAGCAACTCTTACTACTGAGTACGATACAGACATCTCTCTTGGTATGAGATATCTTGGTGAAACAGAAGATCAAAACTCAAATCAAATTGACTTTGATGCTACTACATATTTTGATCTAACCCTTCAGCACACACCTACAGAAAATATGGTTGTGACGTTTGGTATCAATAATCTGTTTGATGAAGAGCCAGGTTACACTTCTGATGCTGGAACAGCACCAGGAAACGGTAACACTTTCCCAGGTTACTTTGATGCATTCGGTCAGTATATTTTCCTAAACTTGACTGTTTCATACTAAGTAAAAAAGAATTACAAAAAAAGGGGTGCATCAGCACCCCTTTTTTTTGGTAAATTTTAAGTGTGAATATCCAATATTATAGAAATCTAAGGGGCACAAACCTTGTTAGAAGGCTCCTTAACATAGGCAGAGGATCAGGGGGGGGCGTGACCATTGAAAATAAAGACTATTTATTTATATCTTTTTTATATACATAGTGAAAATAATATGAATTAAATTTGACTTTAAGTCACAAAATAGGAACAATTACCGTTACTAACAAACTTTTAGGGAGTTTATATGTCGAATGTTATTAAATTTACACTGGTAGCAGTCCTTTCATTAGGTCTAATGCCGAACTATTCTTTTGCTCAAGAAGCAGCAGCTGAGGATGACGTAGAAGAAGTCATCGTTACTGGTTCTAAGATCAAGCGATCAGTCTTTGATAGCTCAAAACCATTAGAAATTATTACTGATGCTGCTATCGAAAGAACTGGATTAAACAATATTGGTGATGTTCTTCAAAATATCTCTTCCTCAGACGGTACTGGTATTCGACCAGTTACTACAGCCACTAATGGTGGTGACGGTTCTAATGAGATTTCATTAAGAAATCTTGGATCAGGAAGAACTCTTGTATTGATTGATGGAAGAAGATGGGTAACAGACTCATTCGGCTCCGTCGACATGCAGACAATTCCTGCTTCTATTATTCAAAGAGTAGAAATTCTAAAAGATGGTGCTTCATCTATCTATGGATCTGATGCTGTTGCTGGTGTTATTAACATCATCACCAAAAAAGACTTTGATGGTTTTGAGCTAAGAGCACAGACTGGTGAATATGATGCTGGTTATGGTGAGCAAAATTCTATCAGCATGACTTTTGGTAGTTCTTCTGAAAAATCAAGAAATATCTTTAATATCTCATTTGCTAACCAAGCTGAAATCATGGCTGGACAAATCCCGAGAGCTAATCAGCCTTATTATGGTTGTGAGAATGTACCAGGAACTGGAACGGGTGCTGAAAATTCACCAACTAACCTTGGACCTAATAACGCACAAAACTCTGGATATGGTAACTTTGCTCCTGCTACTAGCGGCATTTGTGGATCTTCATACCCTGCATACGGTAGATTCTTCACTGTAAATAAATACTTAGAACCAGGAAAATCAGGAGCATCTATTGATGACTTCATCCCATGGTCAAATGCAGGTAGATACAATTACTCTCCTGTAAACCATGTTCAAAATCCTGTTGACAGATATGGAGTATATGCTTCATCTGAATTCGACATTTCAGATGATCTTATGGCATACGTCCAGTTTAATTACACAAAATCAAAGCGTGTTAACCAGCTAGCTCAAGTTCCAATGACAGCCACTACCAGTGCTGGTCCTCAATGGCAGCTCAACAACGGTCGTTTTGCCACTAAAGGCGGTTACTTCAACCCATTTGGTGTGGACACTACATTTGGTTTTAGATCTATTGCCATTGGTCCTAGAATCTATGATTATGATTATGACACTTACGGAATCAGAGCTGGCCTAGAAGGAAGCTTTGAAATGGCAGGTAATAACTATTACTGGTCAGCTGGTGTTCAAATGAACGATGCAGCTTATGATTCTAAATTATATAACTTTGTTGATCTGAACCATTTATCTAACGCTGTTGGAGATTCATTTAGAGATGCTACAACTGGCGTATTAACATGTGGTACTCCCGAGAATCCTATTGCAGGCTGTACTCCATTTAACCTTTTTGGAGGTCCTGATTTAGGCCTTTCTGCTGGCATTATTTCACAAGCTGAATACGATGCCATGGTTGGATATGTCGGTTACGACGGCGTTCAATCAGCTGGTTATGACAGTGATGATTACTGGTTAGAAATTTCTGGTCCATTATTTGATATGCCATACGGAACTGCATTCTTTGCAGCTGGTTACGAGAAACGTGCTGGAGGATATTTTGATATTCCTGATGCACTAGTAAGCTCTGGTGGTTCTTCAACTAACTACAGAGAACCAACTAGAGGTAAGACTTCTGTCGAAGAATTCTTTGTTGAGGTTAATATTCCATTGCTAGAAGGTGTTGTTGGAGCTCAAGAACTTGAGATGACTCTTTCAGCTAGAACTTCAGACTATTCAGCACAAGGATTAGTTGGCGTTACACCTAACATGAATAACCCGGGCAAGCCTTCTACAACTGAGATCGGTATTCGCTGGAGACCAATTGACGATCTATTAGTTAGAATCACAGCAGGTGATACATTTAGAGCGCCTACAGTTGGAGATCTATACCAAGGTGGTGGAGAGTCATTTCCACAAGCTAATGATCCATGTAACACAACTCAATTCCCACTTGCATCAGCCGGAACACAGGCAAACTGTTTAGCAGCTGGCGTTCCAGCTGGCGGCGCCGCTCAACCGACTACTCAAATTAGAGGATTTGTTGGTGGTAACCCATACTTAAAACCTGAAGAAGGTCAAAATAAAACTTTTGGAGTTGTTTACACTCCTAGTCAAATTGAAAACCTAAGTGTTAGTGTTGATTTCTGGGAAATTGAACTTGAAAACATTTTTAGCTCAATTGGTGTTTCAACTGTTCTGAATAGATGCTACGTTGACTCCACGCAACAAGACGATACATTCTGTAACTTTATTGAAAGAACAGGAGCTGGTGGTCTACAGACTGTAAGAACATCAAAGGTTAATTCCGCACAAAATAATGTATCTGGTGTTGATTTAGTGGTTGCATATTCATTTGATGTTGAGAACTACGGTTCATTTGCAACAGCATTTGATATGACTTACTACACCAAGGATGAATTTGCTCAATCAGCTACTTCTACTCCTTCTGAATCTTTTGGATGGTATGACGGTGCTGCTGACTTTAGATGGAGAGCTAATGCTTCTATTCTTTGGGATTACAACGACTTCACAACATCTTTAAACTTCAGATTCCTTGATGACAACAAAGATGATTGCTGGATTTCATATTACTATGGTCTAGATGATGGATGTTCTAATCCTGATGAGGATAGTAACTATGGCCCTGGTGGATACAATCTAATGCAAGTTGAGTTCTACACTGATTTACAAGTCGCTTATCAATATTCTGATGAAATCAGCATGTTTATCGGAGCGCGTAACTTATTTGGTGAAGAGCCTCCAGTAGCATACGATGCTTTCGGTCAAAACTTTGACTATGCTTGGGACATCCCTGGTGGAGCATTTATCTACGGTGGATTTAAAATCTCACTTTAATAGATACTTAATCTAATAAAAGGGCCGGTTTACCGGCCCTTTTTTTATATATAATAAAGTCATGAAATACTCTTATCTCTCCATCTTTTTTTTAGTATTATTCTTTGGTTGCTCTAAGGCTATTCCACCAGTTGACTCAGCTTTAGACCAGCAAATCTTACATTTTGGAAACGGCAGTGAGCCACAAGGTTTAGATCCTCATATAGTTACAGGCGTTCCAGAGCATCATTTATTGATTGCAATGTGTGAAGGCTTAACTATTGCGAACCCTAAGGGTGGGGAAAACCTACCAGGTGTTGCGAAATCCTGGACGATTAGTCCTGATGGCAAGACTTATACATTTTTTTTGCAAGAAAATGCAAGATGGTCTAATGGGGATAAACTTACCGCATCTGATTTTGTATGGTCCTGGAAGCGCATCCTGACCCCTTCTCTTGGTTCACAGTACCCTGACATGCTGTACTATGTTACAGGCGCTGCTGACTATCATCAGGGTTTAACAGATGACTTTTCTACAGTTGGAGTAACAGCCGTTAATGATTATGAATTAAGGGTAGAATTGAGCTTTGCTACTCCATTTTTTATTAAGCTATTAAGTCATTACAGCACTTACCCAGTTCACAAAGATACTGTTTTAAAACATGGCACCATCGATGATAGAAACGGTCAGTGGACTCGACCCGGTAATTTTGTCTGCAATGGCCCTATGAATCTTAATACTTGGGAGCTCAATAAAGAGATTACAGTTACTAAGAATCCTTTGTACTGGGACGCTGATAATGTGCGCCTAAATGAAATTAGATATTACCCAGTGTCTAATGAATCTACTGAGGATAGAATGTTTAGAGCTGGTCAATTACATGTAACCAATGTGGTTCCTCTTGAAAAATGTCCTATCTATATTGAGAATAAGAATCCTGATTTGCGCATAGAACCTTATATGGGTACCTATTTCTATAGGGTCAACACCAATCATCCTGTCTTGAAAGATAAGCGAGTACGTCTTGCCCTAGCTTATGCCCTCAATAGACAGCAAATCGTTGATAAAGTTTCTAAATGTGGTCAGTTGGCAGCTTATTCCTTTACTCCCCCTGGAATAGCAGGCTACGAACCTGATACCTCTATTCCGTTTAATCCGGAGCTAGCCAAGTCTTTATTAGAGGAAGCTGGCTATTCAGACCCCTCAACTTTCCCTGTTCTAGAAATCTTATTTAATACACAAGAGGGCCACAGAAAAATAGCTTTAGCGGTCCAGCAAATGTGGCAACAAAATCTTGGAATCTCAGTTCAACTTGTTAACCAAGACTGGAAAGTGTATTTAGCTCGCGAGATGACTGGAGATTTTCAAATATCACGAGCAGGCTGGATTGGAGACTATGAAGACCCTAATACTTTCCTTGATACCCTCAGACCTAATCGAGGGAATAATAAAACAGGTTGGGAAAATCAAGAGTATGACTCCTTGCTTGCCAAAGCAAACTCCACTAATGACCAGGCGCTTAGATACAACTATCTAAATCAAGCAGAAAAGCTTCTGATTAGCGAGATGCCTATTATTCCAATTTATACCTATGTAAAGGCTTATCAAATTAATAGTGATGTGAAAGGGTGGGACGCTAATCTTAGTGATACCCATCATCCTAAATTTATCTATTTAGAACGTTAATTAAGTTAATGCTTCAAGTTATCCTGAAAAGAGTTGCCATAGCAATACCGGTAATCCTTGTGGTCGCTTCCATAACCTTTTTCTTAGTTCGAATGGCTCCTGGCGGACCATTTGATGCAGAAAAAGTCGTTCCCCCTCAAGTGATGAAGAATTTAAATGCTGTCTATAACTTAGATGCCCCTTTAATTATTCAATACAAAGACTACATGTTTAACCTTATACAGGGAGATTTTGGTCCTTCCTTTAGATACCCAGGCCGGTCTGTTACAGAGATGATATTCACTGGCTTGCCAGTGACATTAGAATTAGCTTTTTATGCAATTCTCATTGCAATGATTATTGGTGGTCTCGCTGGAGTTATTGCTGCTGTTAAGCGAAATACAGCACTAGATTTCATCCCCATGACCATTGCGATGATTGGTATCTGCATGCCAACTTTTTTATTGGGCCCATTACTAGTCTTATTTTTTGGAATTCATCTTGAGTTACTACCTGTCTCTGGATGGGATTCTTTGGCTGGTGATAAAATCCTACCCTCTATTACCCTTGGTGCTGCGTATGCAGCGTATATCGCACGCCTTAGTCGAGGGGGGATGTTAGAAACACTAGGTCAAGATTATATTCGAACGGCTAGAGCTAAAGGCCTGCCAGAATACCAGGTGATCCTCCGTCATGCACTGCAAGGTGGGTTGGTTCCAGTGGTATCTTTTTTAGGCCCAGCAATTGCTGGACTAATTGGAGGTTCCTTTGTAGTAGAAACTATTTTTCAAATCCCTGGCCTAGGTAGATTTTATGTGGAGGCAGCATTTAATCGTGACTACACCATGATCTTGGGTACAACTATTTTTTTCTCTGCTCTTATTATTTTCTTCAACTTACTTTCAGATATTGCAGTCCTGTTAATGAATCCTCGAGCTCGGAGCGAAGCGTGAACAACCAAAGTAGCTTGTGGTCAGATGCCTGGAGAAGATTGCTGGCAAATAAAGCAGCGGTTGCTGGTGGGATAATTCTTTGCGTTCTAATTACCTTGGCTATTTTTGCGCCATGGATAGCCCCTCATTCCTATTCATATCAAAACCTTGATTTGGGTGCTCAACCGCCTTCAGCAACATTCTTTCTTGGCACCGATACCTTAGGAAGGGATCTGTTTAGTAGAATTTTATATGGTGCTCGTGTTTCTCTTCTAGTTGGCTTTGTGGCAACTGCCGTCGCACTCGTTATTGGTGTGAGCTGGGGTATTGTTGCAGGCTATTTTGGTGGAAGGGTAGATTCAATTATGATGAGAATCGTGGATGTTTTGTATGGCCTACCATTTATTATTTTTATTATTTTATTAATGGTAATTTTTGGTCGGAATATTTGGTTATTATTTGGAGCTATTGGCGCCGTTGAATGGCTCACCATGGCTAGAATTGTTAGAGGTCAAGTGCTTACAATCAAGAATCAAGAATATGTTTTAGCAGCTCAAGCCATGGGAGTATCTAATCTCCAGATGTTTAGAAAGCACATTTTTCCAAATATACTCGGGCCCATAGCTGTCTATGCCACATTAACTATTCCGCAGGTTATGCTTTTAGAGGCATTTTTAAGTTTTCTAGGGTTAGGTATTCAACCGCCTATGAGTAGCTGGGGCACACTGATTAGGTATGGCGTAGAGTCCATGGAAGAATACTCATGGCTCCTAATCTATCCTGGCTTAACTTTTACTATTACCTTATTTGCCCTAAACTTCTTTGGTGATGGTCTTAGAGATGCTCTTGATCCAAAAATTTCCTCTGATTAGAAAGCTTTAATTATTATTTTGATTACCTGCCCAGGTTTGATTTGATTTTCTTCTATGGCATTAATATCAAGAATGTCCTGGATTTCAATATTAAAAATATTAGCTATCCTATAGAGGCTATCCCCTTGCTTAACACTATATAAAATTGTTCGTTTTTTTGAATTAATCGTTCTGTAAATATTTTTATTTCCAATATTTAGTTCTCTGCCAATGACTAGAGCAGAGGTCATTTTTAATTCATTATTCTTGGCTATCTCATTAGGAGAAATGGAATACTTCAGCCCTAAATTCCAGAGCGTGTCACCTTCGCTAATAATATGCGCTTGGTAAGGTATAAACGTTTGATTGTTAGAATTGCTTAGAGGTATCAATAACTCTTGATTCACATTCAGTTTGCTTGATTTAAGGTAATTTACTTTTTTCAAGACCCCAACCTCGGTGTCATAATTTTCTGCAATGCTCCAAAGGCTATCACCGCTTGCAACTTTATGAGTCACCCAGTTTATTTGATTGGCTTGGCTAAACTGATCTTTTTTTTGATCAAGCAGTTCAACAAGCTCAATTGGAATATTGAAGATGGTAGTCTTGCCTGGTGGAGAAGCCCATTTGGTATATCCTGCATTTAATTTATAAATAAACTCAGGTTGCAGCTCTGCAAATTCACTAAAGGCCAAGATTTCAATCTGTCCATCCAAAGTAATTTGACCTAACACAGGTCGATCAGGAAAGTCAGGTAACTCTATGTTGTATTCTTTAGCATTAACTATCAGCTCTAATATTGCTTTAAATTTTGGGACATATTCCTGTGTTTGTTTTGGCACTTTTAATTGCCGATAATGCACAGATTTACCTAATCTTTTATTGAGCTTGATCTGTTTTTCAAGCATGGTGGGCCCGCCATTATAGGCAGACAATGTATAGGCTAAATTCTTACCGAATCTTTGGTGCAGGTAGGCTAAATATTTTACCGCAGCTTCAGTCGAGATTAATGGATCATGCCTTTGTTCATACCACCAAGTATCCTGCAACCCATAAATCCTTGCTGTTGCTGGCATAAATTGCCATAGACCCATTGCGCCTGAGGCAGAAATTGAAAAGGGATCATAATTACTTTCAATATAAGGCAATAACGCCAGCTCAGGTGGGAGATTATATTTTTCAAGCTCCTCAAGCACAAAAAAGATAAAGTGCTCACCCTTTACCAGCAGCTTGATAAATTGTTCTGGGTTAGCTAAATATAAATTTACATACTCTAGCGTCAGGGCATCTAGATTTTCGATCTCACTCTTCGCATTGATTGAAATGCGCTGCCAAACATTCTCATAGACTGCTTCGCTTTTAATGGGGCTAGTCAGCTCAGCTTCTGAATAGCTATCCGCAGGTATAACATTGCTTAGCTGGCAGCTGGAGAGAGTTGCTAGAGCAAGAATTAAAAAGAATCTTTCCATGCTCTCAAGTATTGAAATACCTCAACATCGCTTGCAGTCAATGCATTGTTCATTTGATTTACTAGAGATTCTCTAAGCTCCACTTCAGCACATCTTAAAAATGGATTAATCTTCTTTTCTGCTTCCAGGGTATTGGGAAGGGTTGGTAAATCATTATTTCTTTGTTGCTCACAAACCTCAATGTGTGCTGAGATTTGAAGGTTCTGTGGCTCGACCACTTGCGCAAATTTTAAATTGGCTAGAGTATATTCATGGGCACAGTACACCAAGGTGTTGCTTGGTAAGACCTTTAATTTTTCTAGTGACGCATACATTTGCTGAGCAGTACCCTCAAAGACTCTTCCACAACCTGCAGAGAACAGAGTATCCCCACAAAACAGTCTGGGTTGAGAGGTATCAGCTGCAAAATATGCAATGTGATCAAGGGTATGGCCTGGAATTTCAAGAATTTGAAAATCTATTCCACACGACTGAATTGTTTCCCCTTCCGTCACACTAACATCTAACCCTTCAATTTGTGAATTGTTTGGACCGAATATCCTTCCATTAATATCTTCTCTGAGATCTAGAATGCCTCCAACATGATCATAGTGATGATGAGTGATTAAAATATCTGTTAATTGAAGTTGCTTTTGGAGCATATAATCTCTAACTGGTTCAGATTCACCAGGGTCAATGACAAGATTGCCTTCATTAGTGCTAATTAACCAAATATAATTATCATTAAAGGCTTTAATAGATTGGATATTCATAATAGTAGTGAGATATTTTAACCCATGAAACAAGTAATAATGTATACAGATGGAGCATGCAGAGGAAATCCCGGTCCTGGGGGATGGGGTGCGTATATTACTTACGAAGGAGCTTCTAAAGAAATTTTTGGTGGTAAGCCTGATACTACAAACAATCAAATGGAGTTGTCTGCAGCAATTGAGGGCTTGATAGCCCTGAAAGAACCATGCGCCATAGATCTCTTCACTGATTCAAAATATGTCATGGATGGAATCACTCAATGGATCCATAACTGGAAAAAAAATAATTGGCGAACAGCTGCTAAAAAAGATGTAAAAAATAAAGAGTTGTGGCAACAATTAGATGAGTTAATAAATTTTCATCAAGTACAATGGCACTGGGTTAAGGGTCACTCAGGTGATGAGGGCAATGAAATGGCAGATCTTCTGGCAAACAAAGGAATAGATTCGATCTTATGATTAAAAAATTAATTGTCTTAGACACGGAGACCACTGGGTTAGAAGTGAGTCAGGGCCATCGCATCATTGAGATTGGCGCTGTATTGCTTGAGGATCGCAAGAGAACAGATCAGCATTTCCATACCTATTTAAACCCTGAGCGTGCTATTGATGAAGAGGCCCAAAAAGTTCATGGCATCTCAAATGAAAAAGTCCAAAACGAACCTCTTTTTTCTGACATAGCTGAAAGCTTTCTAGAGTTTGTGCAAGGTAGCATTTTAATTATTCACAATGCAGCATTTGATTTGGGGTTTTTAAATAGCGAGTTAAAAAGAGCATCGTCCCAATATCCTGCTCTTGAAGAAATCTGCGAAATTGAAGATACCCTATTATTAGCTAGAAGTAAGTTTCCAGGTCAAAGAAATTCTTTAGATGCTTTGTCTAATAGATTTGAAATAGGAGGCTACGATAGAAGTTTCCATGGAGCATTATTGGACGCAAATATTTTAGCGGATGTCTTTATTCACCTCACAGGCGGTCAAAGCAAATTTGATTTCATGTCATCGGAACAGGCTCAGTCAGCAAAAGACCAGAGCTTGAGACAGGCTATTGATTTTAATAATTTTCCAATCACACAGGTCTCTGTCTCTGATGAGGAAGCGGCCTCACATGAAAACAGACTCCAAGACATTGAAAAAGATAATAACCTCACAACACTATGGAATCAGTTATGACAAAAGTCACAAGATTTGCACCCAGTCCTACCGGCACACTTCATATAGGTGGCGTCAGAACAGCACTATTTAATTTTGTATATTCAAAACAACAAAAAGGTAAGTTTTTAATTCGGATTGAGGATACAGACGCCGAACGATCCACTCGCGAATTTGAAGATAATATTCTTAAAGGGTTAGCAGATATGGGGATCATCCCAGACGAACCGCCAGTGAGGCAGTCAGAAAGAGCCGATCTTTACCAGCAAGCCATTACCACCATTATTGATTCTGGCAATGCATACTTCTGCAATTGTAGTAAAGAGCGTTTAGAGGAAATGAGGTCAGCTCAACAAGCCAATGGTGCTAAACCTCAATATGATGGTCGGTGCAGGAATTTAAATTTAACTCACAGTGATCAAACAGTTTTAAGGTTAAAAACTCCTCAAGAGGGAGAGATAATTTTTCATGACTTGGTGAGAGGAGAGGTGGTATTTCAAAATTCAGAATTAGATGATCTAATTTTAGTGAGAAGCGATGGAGCTCCGACCTATCATTTATGCAATGTGATAGACGATCATGACCAGGGTGTAACCACTGTTATCAGAGGTGAAGATCACCTCAGTAACACTCCCAGACAAATACATATTCAGCAAGCTTTAGGCTTTCCATCTCTTGAGTATGCTCACTTACCAATGGTTCTGGGGCAAGATAAAAAAAGATTATCTAAAAGGAATGCTGTGACTAGTCTTCAAGATTATTTTGATCAAGGCTACCTTCAATCTTCAATGATTAACATGTTAGCTCGTTTAGGTTGGTCAAAAGGCGATAAAGAGATTTTCTACCTGACAGACTTGATCACTGATTTTAGAATCCAGGAAGTGCAAAAAGCGGGAGCAATCTTTGACCCCGCAAAGTTAGACTGGATTAACACCAATCATCTGGCTGCTTTATCATTTAAAGATTTCACATTACAACTTCTCCCTTTTCTGTTAGATAACGGAATTGATGTTGCTGCTAAAGAGAACAGCAATGAAATTATAGAGGCCATGAGAACTAGCAAACCCACTTTAGCTGGCATTGCTTTAGATTTAAAACCATATTTTTTTGATATCGATGCTTACAACGAAAAAGCAGTTCAGAAATTCCTTATAGGATCAAAATCTTCTCTAGAGTATATTCAGAGAAAATTACAAGGTCTTGAGGTATGGGATGAGAGGTCTATTGACGAGGCTTTAGCTAGCGCTCAGGCCGCATTAAATTTACCTACCCCCAAAGTAAACCAGCCTATTAGAATTGCAATGACTGGTTCTACCAACTCACCATCCTTGGGTTTAACTCTCTGTCTTTTTGGTAAAGAAGAATCAAATCTAAGGATCTCAAATGCGATAAAATATATAGAGGAAATCTCTAATTAAAGGCGCTGGTTAGAATTAAATCTGGAAGGTCATTGGCTACTCTTTCAAGGTCTCCCAGTGAGAAGTCTCTGCTCACCCCATATTCAGGAATACCAACTATTTCTTGATGATGCTTAATCAGGTTATCTGAGATTTTTTGAATGCCTGCCATACCATCAAGTGCGCTAAGTTCATTTTTCTCTCTAGCTATATAAAAAATCTTACGTTTAAAGTCCTTTTTAGAATCTTCAATGGAATCAGTAAAAACATAAAAGTTTAATGAGACAGCCATAAAATTTAACTCATCTTTTCTTAGAATATCTCCTGGGGTAGAAGCCATTTGCTCAGCCAATATGCTCAGTGATTTTTCAGATGCATACTTAAAAATACTAATTGAGCCAAGCTTATGATCTGAGTCATACATACATGATTCAACATAGTTCCTTTCATATGATTCAAAGGTGAGTAATGATTTGGCCAGAGGGGCATGCTGTTTTTCATAATAACTTTGAAAGCTCTCTTGAGACAGCGAGTTTTTTTTATGAATAAATGCTAAAGCCTTAATCAACTTGAATCGCCACTCCAGCATTAGGCCTTCTTAGATCTGCATAACCTTCTCGGCCCTGAGGCGATACGAGGATGCTTTGAGTGGAGCCCATAGTTTTAGATACCTCAAGCTCATGACCTAAGTCGGCTAAGATTTGCGCTGTATCAGAGCTAATATTTTTCTCTAACCTTAGAGATTTGTATGGCCAATCCTTGTGAACCCTTGGCAGCATAGTTGCCTCTCCAAGATTCAGGTTAAAATCTATAATACCCGTGATCACTCGCAGGACAGCAGCAGGTATTAAAGAGCCTCCAGGAGAGCCTGTGATTAGATTTAAGGCATTATTATGATCGAATACCATAACTGGCGTCATGGTGCTCATAGGCCTCTTGCCGGGCTCAAATCGATTGCCTTCACTGGCCGATCTATTGATCACTCCTTCTTCACCATATTGGTAAGCAAAATTATTCATTTGGTTGTCTAGTAAAATCCCTGTTCCTGGAATAGTAACCCCAGAGCCAAAAGAATACCCCAGGGTATAAGTGTTAGATACGGCATTTCCATCTTTATCTATAATCGAATAATGGGTCGTATTTTCGCCCTCTTTAAATAAGGAATCTGGATTCAAATTTTCAGGAGGCGTGACGCTTGCTTTATCAATTCCTTGGGCCAGAGTTTTGGCCCGTCTTTTTGAAATAATTTTTTGAATTGGAACGTCATAAAATTCTGGATCCCCCATAAACCTTGATCTATCCATGTGGCCTCTTTGCAGAGCTTCGGCGAATAGATGTAAAAATTCTCCAGAATTAGGGCCCATGCCTTCTAATAAAAAATTCTCTAAAATATTTAATGACTCTAGTACCACAGCCGCTCCGCCAGCTGGAGGAGGGTGGGCTAGCACCGTGAATCCCCTGTAACTTGTTTGAATGGGCGTTGAGAATCTAGGCTTATAGTCTTTGAGATCTTGAGCAGACATATAACCACCATTTTTTTCCATGGCTTGAATAATCTTCTTGGCAATAGCGCCTTCGTAAAAAGCTTGCTGGCCCTTATTAGCTATCTCATTGATCGTCCAAGCAAGATGCTTACGGGTCATCAAAGAGTGCTCTATGAGAGGGCTGCCATCTTCAAGGTAAATATCAGAAGACTCAGGGTCAAGATTGATTTGGTTTGCACTGCCAATGGCTTGGCTTAAGTCATAGCTCACCTTGATGCCTCGCCTTGCTTGGTCAATGACTGGTTTTAATATTTTTCTCAGAGGCAGTTTTCCATATTTAGTGTGAGTTTCAATTAATCCAGCAACTGTGCCTGGAACCCCAGAAGCTTTATACCCAAAGCGTCTTTGGTCATAATTATTTTTTAAAAATAAAAAATCATCCTGCAAAATACCTTTCGGTGCTGCAGTCCTAAAATCAACTGCAATGGTTTTTTGTTCCTCTTGAAGGTAGACAAGCATAAAACCTCCACCACCTAGGTTCCCGGCTCTAGGTAAAGTGATGGCCAATGAAAACCCAACAGCAACAGCAGCATCTACAGCATTCCCACCCATATCTAAAACTTGAATGCCGATATCTGATGAGGCTTGGTTCTGAGATACAACCATCCCTGATTGCCCGATGGTCGGATGAAAAGGTGAGAGGTAGTCGATGTAGCTGACCTGAGCAGCAGAATTGATTGAGAGGAAGAGTAAAATTAAAAATAATTTTTTCATATTGAGCATGCTTAAAAGATCATTGGCGCAAGATAAAACGCAAAGATTGTGACTAAGAAAATTCCAATAATATTTAAAGCAAAACCTGCTTTCATCATATCGGGAATGGTGAGTTTTCCTGAACCAAAGACAATGGCATTTGGTGGCGTGGCAACGGGTAGCATAAACGCGCAACTTGCAGCAAGAACCACAGGGATTGTAAGAGCAACAGGCGCAATGCCTAGAGCTACTGCCACAGCCCCCACAACCGGAAGGAATGTTGAAGTGGTTGCAACATTTGAAGTGATCTCTGTTAAGAAAATAATTAAAGTTGCCACCGCCAAGATCAATACAATGGGTGGGACGCTTTCTAGAACGGTTAAGCCTTGACCGATCCAATTTCCTAGGCCGGATGCTCCAATAGAGGAAGCCAATGATAAGCCGCCACCAAACAAGACCAACAATCCCCAGGGAAGCTTGTTTGCTTGATCCCAGGTCAGCAAATCAGTTTTATTATTTTCTGAGGGGATAAAGAAAAAACTGAGGGCAGCTAAGATAGCAATGCCTGCATCAGTTAAGCCAGACAAAGGAACAAAGTTATCAAGGAGGGTTCTAAACATCCAGGCTCCAGCAGCGAGAGAAAAGATAATCAGAACTTTTTTTTCATCTCTTCCGAGTGGGCCCAGGTCAGTCAACATATGTCCAAGTTGAAGCTTGGTCTCCATGCTGGCCACAAAATTAACTGGGTAGACAAACCTTGTAATGACAAACCATGAGGCAACTAGCATGATCGATGCAATAGGCACTCCCAGTTTCATCCAGTCAATAAACGAAATTTCAATCCCGTAGGTTTCTTGCATAAAGCCTACAAATATAATATTGGGAGCTGTCCCGACCAACGTAGACATCCCTCCAATAGAGGCCGCATAAGCTATGCCCAGCAACAATGAGGTTTCAAAATTCTTACGCTCTTTGGCTGAAAAATTAGGAATGGTCTCGGCAACACTGGCGCATACTGCCAAGCCTATTGGAAGCAGCATTAAGGTGGTTGAGGTATTCATCACCCACATACTAATGAGCGCAGAGACCAACATAAATCCCCCAACAAGCTTGGCTCCACTATTGCCTATGGCAATTAGCATTTTGAGCGCAAGGCGTTTATGCAATCCCGATGATTCAATTCCTAGCGCTAAGATAAAACCACCCATAAATAAGTAAATATTAGGATTGGCATAGGGCAGAGCTGCAGTTTTAAAATCTGTAACCTGTAGCAATGGGAATAAGGCAAGCGGCAAGAGGGCGGTAACAGCCACTGGAACAGCCTCGGTTGCCCACCAAATTGCCATTAATAAAGTCACGGCTGCAACTGCCCAACCCACAGGTGAGAGCGATTCGGGGCTTGGGGTCAGCATCACGAACAAAAAGACGCCTAGACCAATCCAAAAACCTCGTTTTTTGTATGCTTGCATTATCTTAGCCTCGCATAGAACATTTCAGCAGCGTAGGGCACCATTTGCTCAGTGTTGCTATGTCCCTTGGTGGTGGGGACTTCGACCATGCCCCATTTAAAAAATTCATCTAATTCTTTTGATTTGGCAACGGCTGATTTAAAAAAGTTCCTGCCTCGCGCCAGTCTGTGCTCACCTTGCAATTTAATAATATCAAAATGTTCTGCCACATAAGGGGTATTGGGTTGAGTTGAGGTATCAGCTCTTCCTAGCATCAACAAAAAATACTTGCTAAATGCTTGTTTTAATTGCATATCATCAATGCCAGAGTCTCTGAGCCCAAAAGGCCATGCTTGATCAGTCATGGATAAGTACCATCCAAGATTGGCTGCAATAGCAAGAGTGTATGAAGCGTCAGGTCGATGCAAAGCGTATCGATGAACAAAATGTGCCCCTGCGCCATGCCCATAAATGCCCCAGTGATCTGATTTTAATTTAAATTTTTTAATGGCTTCCTCAGCCATAGGCTCAATTGCCGAGAATGCTTGAAGGCTTTCTGGGATGGGTACCAAATCTTCTGTTTTAATATTCCCGTAATTAAATCCCCAAACTTGAGGAAAATTCTTTTCGCTAAACTCAGGGACAATGACCAATAAATTAAGATCTTCTGCTGCCTCTTGCCATTGATTGCGGTACTCCTCAGCATTTCT
>DKMG01000068.1 GCA_002469975.1 Proteobacteria bacterium UBA7420 | reverse complement strand
CGTGTCATTCATCATCACAACATTAATTGCTCTCCTAGCATATTTTATAACCAGGCTAATCTTTAGATCTTCCAAGCAACTCTTTGCAGGTCTAATCTTGGCCTTTGCAGTGATCTCAATCTTGATGGCCGCATCACATGGATTAACCATTCTTGCGATTCATATCTCTGTAACAAGCTTTAGTGTAGCGATACTTGCGATTACTTTTGTTGAGACCACTCTGCTTGAAAGGCATATTACAAAGATTAAAAAAGGTGAGATCGGAACTGCCGCCAAATCAATTGAGAGAGAATACAGTGAAATATTTAAGCTTGTTGGCATAGGCTTAGGATTTATTCTGTTGTCTTCACTGTCTGGAATATTTATTGGTAGCAACATTTCATTAGAGCTCATGCTTAAGATTATGTTTACTCTTTTCTCTTTAATCGTTTATTTGGTTACCTTTTTAGGCATTAAGTATGCAAACCTCAAGGTTAAGTTTGCGGTTAGAGGTATAATGTTATCTTTTGCAATGATTATTTTAGCCTACTCAGTAAACTCTATTTTTTTAATTAACTACCTTTCTTAACAATTCCTTGGGAACCAATTCAATATCTTTTTTGCTAACAGCGCTGATTGTCCTGTTAATTTTTTCTGCTTTTTCATCTGGCTCAGAGACCGGCATGATGGCTTCAAATAAGATAAAACTAAGAAATTTAGCCAAGCAATCTAAAGGCTCTAAAAGGGCTTTAAAACTGCTAGAGCGGCCAGATATCTTGCTTGCTTCAATACTTGTTGGAAATAATTTTGCAAATATTCTAGCTTCTGCCTTAGTAACAATCCTGATGATTGATTACTTTGATGGCAATGTTTTATTTGGCTCTATCATCCTTACTTTAGTAATTCTTATTTTCTCTGAGATAACACCTAAAACTATAGCTAGCGTTCATCCTGAGATTTTTGCG
Organism: Proteobacteria bacterium UBA7420; assembly: GCA_002469975.1. Taxonomy (GTDB): domain Bacteria; phylum Pseudomonadota; class Gammaproteobacteria; order Magnimaribacterales; family D2472; genus D2472. The sequence continues at coordinate 4,022 of DKMG01000068.1, read as the reverse complement.
ACTAAGTCTTCTTGGATACTCAAAAAACTTGTATGGATTTTTAGACCGTTGGTTTGGCTCACAAACCTAATTAGCTCAAGACTATTAAATGCCTTAAATGTTGACCCCATGGAATCAGTCTCAAATGATAATTTGAACTCTGATGAATTACGGACCTTGCTAGCTGAGCATGGTGAGCTTATTCCAAGCCAATCTCGTGAAATGTTATCTTCGATTCTTGGCATGGAAGAGCTGACAGTAGAGGATATTATGACGCCTCATGCAGAAATTATAGGCATTGATTTGAATGGCAGCATTGAGAGCGCTCAAGATATTATTGCTTCCTCATATTACAGCAGACTACCGGTTTTCTATGACTCTATCGATAGCATCACAGGCATGCTTCATCTTAAGGACTCCCATCAATTTATAGAAGCCATAGAGAGCAAGGCTGATGTTCAGAGCATTCTTTTAGAAGCAACCTTTATCTCTCAAAGCACGACTCTATCCAGGCAATTAAATCAATTTCAAAAACAAGATAATAACTTAGGTCTTGTGGTTGATGAGTATGGGGAAATTCAAGGACTTCTTACCATGGAGGATATATTTAATGAAATTGTTGGGAAGTTTGGGGCTGCCAAAGATGACTTAGAGAAAGAGTTTGCGCAAAGAAAAGATGGGTCAGTTATTGCAGATGGCAATTCTAAGATTCGAGATTTGAATAATCATGTGGGCTGGGATTTAGATGAAGATGGTTCCAAAACCATCAATGGAGCAATTATTGATCACCTAGATCAAATTCCTCAAGAGAACCTATGCTTAGAATTAGGCGGCTACAGAATAGAAGTGCTTCATATAGAAGAAAATTTTATTACTAAGGTGAAGATTAATAAAAAAGGGAGCTGATGCTCCCTTTAAAATTAGTATAGAAAGCCAGTTAATTAAAAATAATGAACTAGCGCTCCAAATACTAATGTCAGCACAATGCTTGAATGGATAACAGCTTTTACAGACGCTATGGCCGGATTCATCTTCCCAACCAAAGCATTAACCTCAATTGCAAGGATGAAGACTAGTCCAATCCATAGGCCCATTAAACTCGATTCAGCAATAAGTGGTAAGCCTCCACCATGAGCTGAGTAGACCATTAAATAAAGCATAGGGATTGAGAGTAAAGTGTTAGTTCTAGATGCAAGACCGGCCTTAGCTCCAGCGTCAGCTGCGTCTGGTGCACCTGCGATAACTTTCTTCTGGTTTGGCCAGATAATAAACCAAACATTTGCGGCCATAATAGTTCCCATTAATGCACCCAGCAATATCCCTATATTTACAGTAATGCTAAGAAAATACAGTAGATAAAAGCCTGTTAAAAAGGTAAATGCTGCGGCCCATCTGAAATACCATAAGGCGTTGGGCACTAACTTTTGAACAACATCAGCTTTCGCTGAAGCCTCAGACTCTTTAAAGTACTCAGTTTGAACAAAGTTAAAATAGTAGAGTAGTCCAATCCATAAAATACCAAAAAAGATGTGAGCAAATCGAATAAGAACTGTTCCTAAATATGCTTCCATGAGTAAACTCCTAAAAAATTAAATACTGAATTACTAAATTATATATCTTGCAAAAAAAAACGGGGAATATTCCCCGTTTTTTTAAACTGATACAGTTTTTACATCATGCCAGGCATTCCACCCATTCCACCCATGCCACCCATATCAGGCATAGCAGGAGCTCCACCTTCCTTTGCAGGCATGTCTGTAACCATAGCTTCTGTTGTAATCATCATTCCAGCAACGGAACCTGCTGCCTGAAGCGCTGTTCTTGTAACCTTAGCAGGATCAAGAATTCCCATTGCAATCATGTCGCCGTATTCGCCATTTGCTGCATTAAAGCCAAAAGAGCCTTCGCCCTCTCTAATTTTTGCAACTATAACCGAGGCTTCTTCACCAGCATTGGTAACTATCTGTCTCAAAGGAGCTTCAAATGCTTTTCGAACAATATTGATGCCAACATTTTGATCATCGTTATCACCTTTAAGTTTTACAAGAGAGTCTAGCGCTCTAATCAAAGCAACTCCACCACCAGGCACGATGCCTTCTTTTACAGCAGCTCTTGTTGAATGCAAGGCATCTTCTACTCTTGCTTTTTTCTCTTTCATTTCAATCTCTGAACCCGCGCCAACTTTAATCACAGCAACGCCGCCAGCAAGCTTGGCTACACGTTCTTGAAGTTTTTCACGATCATAGTCTGAAGAAGTATCCTCAATCTGAGCTCTAATTTGATTCACTCGGGCTTGAATAGATTTTTGATCGCCTGCACCATCAACAATAGTAGTGTTATCTTTATTTAAGGTAACTTTTTTTGCTGTGCCTAGATCTTCAACTGTAGCACCCTCAAGTGATAAGCCTACCTCTTCAGAAATAACAGTACCGCCAGTTAAGATAGCAATATCCTCTAGCATAGCTTTTCTTCTATCGCCGAAGCCAGGAGCCTTACAAGCAGCTGCTTTTACAGTACCTCTAAGATTATTCACCACAAGGGTAGCAAGAGCCTCTCCTTCGATATCTTCCGCAATAATTAGAAGTGGTCTTCCAGCTTTGGCAACAGCTTCTAATAATGGCAGCATATCTCTAATGTTAGAGATTTTTTTATCATGCAAAAGGATAAATGGATTATCTAATTCAGTTGTCATGCTGTCTTGATTAGTTACGAAGTATGGTGAAAGGTATCCACGGTCAAACTGCATGCCTTCAACAACATCTAATTCGTTGTCAATGCCATTGCCTTCTTCGACTGTGATAACCCCTTCTTTGCCAACTTTCTGCATAGCTTCGGCAATAATTCCACCAACATCTGTATCACCATTAGCAGAGATAGTTCCAACTTGTGCGATAGTATTATCGTCAGCACATGGCACACTTAGCTTTTCAACAAAGGCTACGGCTGTGGTAATAGCTTTATCAATTCCACGCTTTAGATCCATTGGGTTCATTCCCGCTGCAACAGATTTATGACCTTCATTTACTATTGATTGAGCTAAAACTGTAGCAGTAGTTGTTCCATCTCCAGCCTCGTCTGAGGTCTGAGATGCTACTTGTTTTACCATCTGAGCTCCCATGTTCTCGAACTTATCTTCAAGTTCAATCTCCTTGGCCACAGACACTCCGTCTTTAGTAACAGTAGGTGCTCCAAATGACTTATCCAATACAACATTTCTGCCCTTAGGTCCTAAGGTTACTTTCACTGCATCTGCAAGTATATTAACGCCCTGAAGCATTTTAACTCTTGCTGAATCTCCAAACTTTACATCTTTTGCTGACATCTTATATCTCCTTAAATTAAAATTATATTATTGAAATGATTGATTAACCGAATACGCCGTATATGTCGCTTTCGCTTAAGATGAGGTACTCGTCCCCATCAATTTTAATTTCATTTCCACCATACTGACCAAAAATCACAAGATCTCCAACTGATACTCCGATAGGAGCTAAGTCACCGTTATCTTGTCTTTTTCCTGGTCCAACAGCTATAACCTCTCCCTGAGATGGTTTTTCTGCGGCAGATCCAGGTAAAACAATTCCACCAGGTGTAGTTTGTTCTTCGTCAGTTCTTTTTACTAAAACTTTATCGTGTAAAGGTTTTAATTTCATTGCAAGTCTCCTGCTTAAAAAATAACAATAATCCTTATATTAAAGGCTATGAGTTATGTAGGGCTTAATAATATTAATTCAATAGCTAGATGAAAACTTTTTTACAAATTTTAAAAAAAAACTTGCAAATAAGATGCCTCCAAAGTCCGCTAAAATATCTAAAAATTCAAAGGAGCGATAAGGCAAGTACAGCTGAACTACTTCTATCAAAATTCCGTAGGAAAGGACTATAACATATACCCAATAATCTTGATTTACAATTTTAGCAAGGCTCAAAAGTATGGTTAGGTAAACAAAACAACCAAAATGAAGCAGCTTATCGCTTATGAGATTAGAGGAGCTAGAAGCTAAATCAGCGGTCGCTAGAAAAGATATGGAGACAATCGAAAG
>DKMG01000071.1 GCA_002469975.1 Proteobacteria bacterium UBA7420 | reverse complement strand
TGTTGTGAAATTTCAGCTATTTTCAATCTCCAATGGAAGTGGCGTGTCATCTGGAAGGAAGAAATCTAGTGCTAATTGAGCAAAGGGAACATCAGCATACTTGGTAAAATCTCGTATACCTTCTTCATATAAAACCAAATCATCGATACAAAAGTTTCCAGTATATGTTTCAGAATTTTTATTAAAAATTTCATATGCTGCGTCTGCCATAATTTCTGGGGTTCTAGATATACCCATCAACTCTTCTCCACCTAAAATATTTTTAACAGCTGCAGTAGCTATTGCAGTTCTTGGCCATAAACCGTTAACAGCAATATTGTCTTGCTTTAATTCTTCAGCCATACCTAAAACACACATGCTCATGGTGTATTTAGCCATGGTGTAGGCTAAATGTGGACCAAACCATTTTGGCTTCATATCCAATGGAGGCGCTAGGTTCAAAATATGCGCATTGCTAGATTTTTTTAAATGTGGAATGCAGTATTTACTTACAAGGTAAGTGCCTCGTCCATTGATTTGATGCATCAGATCATAACGCTTCATATCTGTATCAGGAGTAGTAGTTAATGAAATTGCAGAAGCATTATTTACACAAACATCAATGCCACCAAAAGTAGCAACGGTTTCATCAACAGCCGCTCTTACATTCGCTTCGTCTCTGACATCTAAGATTATGGGGAGAGCCTCGCCGCCTGAGGCAATAATTTCTTCTGCTGCAGAATAAATTGTTCCAGCAAGTTTTGGGTGAGGCTCAGCTGTCTTGGCAGCCAGCACTACTTTTGCACCATCTTGAGCAGCCCTTTTTCCAATCTCCAGCCCAATACCTCTGCTGCCACCTGTGATGAACAAAACTTTTCCTTTTAAACTCATAGCCTTTCTCCACAAAATTTTTAGTTAGTTTAATCTCAAAAATCATAACTTGTTGTTGCATTTTTACAATCATTCATGCAAGTTAAAAACTAATTATATATGCCGTTGCATAGAGGATAACCATGAATGTAGATTTTATTTTTGATTTTGCTAGCCCTAATGCATACCTTTGTCATAAGGCAATTATTCGGCTTGAAAAGACTCATAAAATTAAATTTAACTATATTCCTTGCTTGCTTGGAGGGATATTTAAATTGACAAATAATCAACCGCCGATGTTAGCCTTTGAAGAGATCCCAGCAAAAATGAAATATGAGTTTGAGACCGCGTTTAATAGATTTTTAAAACAACATGAGATAGAGCATTTTTGCATGAATGAACATTTTCCTGTGAATACCTTGCTGATTCAGCGTGGCGCCATAGTTGCTCAGAAAAATAATTTTTTCGATTCATATGTTGGTATTGTTATGAGCGGAATGTGGGAAGAATCTCTGAAACTTGATAGTGAAGATGCCTTGCATCAACTACTTGCAAAGCATAATTGCCATGCTGATTTAGTCATAGCTCAAATTGCGCAGCCAGAAATTAAAGCAGAGTTAATAAATAACACTAACCAGGCTGTAGAAAATGGTGTGTTTGGAATTCCCTCATTCTTTATTAAGAATGAATTGTACTTTGGCAAAGAAAGTCTCAGGGAAATCAAAGACATGCTTTAAGGGTAGGCTGAAACTTTTTAGTTTTCCTCTTTTCTAAATTCAAAATAGTACAATTTAGATTCATGAAAAAGATTGCTAGTTATTGTGTCGTTGCGCTTACAGCCATTCCTATCTGTGTATCCGCAACTCCAGCCAGTGACTTAAGGCAAGATACCTTTTCAGTGAATGCTGAGCTAGGATGCTTAAACCCAAACTATCCAATAATTGAAAAACAATTTTGGCCAACACAAGCCAGTGCTTTAAAGATAGACATTCAATCAAATGGTGTCGTGCTTCTTCAAAATAATGTAAAAATTCCCATAGAGGGGGGAGCGCTTCGGGCTAAAAGTGCTAGCTATAACAACAGCAATCAATCAGCACAAAAAATAAATGAAGGATCCTTATATTACTTGGGTTCATATTTTCAATTTCAAAGTGGCTCACTTAATAATCAATCTAAAAATTTTAGTTTTATAGACGGCGAAAGTTATCTGTCTGAAAGAAACTTATTGATTGAATATGGATCATTAGCTGGAAAATTTGGTTCAGAACTTCGCTTTCAGGATGCGCGTCTTACCTCATGCCTAGACTCAACATCCGGTTGGTTAATCTCAGCGAAAACTGTTGTAATCAATGAGAGCTCTCAAAGGGGCCACATTCAAGATCTAAGCCTACATGTGTGGAATAAAAAAGTGCTGAAACTGCCATACCTCCCTTTCACCACTGCTTCTAAAAGATTAAGTGGATTCCTGGAGCCAGATATTGGCGTCACCAGTGATGGTTTGGACTTATACATACCTTATTTTTTAGTTCTTTCATCTAAAAGTGATGTGACTATTGCCCCAAGACTCCTTAGGGATAGGGGCACAGGGTTGGAAGCTAATTACCGATATTTAACGCACGATAGCTCTATTAATTATCTCAATTTTATCTATTTTACAGGTGATAAAAAAGCTAAAAGAGACTACGCGGTGGATGATTCAAGGTGGGCCTTTAAATTAAAAGATGTGAGGCGATGGCAAAATATTCATGGGGAGGTTGAGTGGGCTAAATCATCAGATCCAATGGTTTTGCTTGATCTGCCCTCTAGCCTTATTAACATTGCAAATCAACGAGATGAGTACCTTCCTCAAACAATTAAAGTAAAAGCCGTGTTTGATAAAGTAAGTCTCAGCCTTGCAAGACAAGGATATCAACCGCTTAACCCATTCCTCTCAGAGGGCTATATTAAAAAACCAGAAGTGGAGTTGGCTTATCAATCTTTTAAAGGTCCCGTTTCATATTTCAGCAAAATTCTATATACAGATTTTGGCGTAAATCGGAAGGTTTATAATGGCTTTGCTCCTTTACCAGATATGGTCACAGGGTCTCGCTCAATTGCACAGATAGGAGCTTCCTCAAGGCATCAAGTCGGGGTGTTAAATATCGCATTAAACAGCTCTGTTACAACAAAAAAATATAGCCTCAATAACCTGAGTAAATCGCCTAATTTGCATACTATCCCCTCGTTTAATGTGACATTCTCGGGGACTGCAAGAAGAAAGATTTCACAAGGAGTATCGTTAATAACTCCTTCACTATCATACGCTCGCACAAGCTATAGAGACCAATCATTGGATCCAGTATTTGATCTCCATGTTAGAGGCTGGCATTACCTAGCTTTCGATTCTCAAGGCATGTTTTTTGGCAAAGATAGAGTGGCTGATCAAGAGCATTTTGTCGTAAAAATTAATTGGGATGCACGTTTAAAAAATCAGCATCAGGTTCTAGTGCAGGTTTTAAGAAAACATGAGTTAGAGGCTAGCAAAGTCCTCAATGAAATGCTGAAGCTTAATTTGCAGCCTGACAAACAAAGCGGCGTAAAAATCAAATGGGGCAGCCTAAAAGCCAATGCTTTATTAGAGGCAAACTACTCTGATAAAAGAAATCAGCTCAACTTCATGAATGCCCACTATAAGATGCAACTTCAGGATACTGAAATTTCAGTGTCACGAAAATTTAGGCGACAAGTGCCCTTGCTAGGAAGAATCAACGAGCTGGATTATGGTGAGCTCACCATAGAGCAAAGGCTTTCAGGAGGCTATAAATTTCTTGCAGGTATCAGCAAAGATTTATCTACTAGCAAAAATTTAGCAAGCTACCTTGGTGTGGGTTATGAAAATTGCTGCATTGCATTAAAATTCTTTGCATCAGATAAACGATTATCAAAATATCAATTCTCTGAGCTCTCTCCTTCTGAATCTGGAATAGAAGCTTGGGAGCAAATGATTTCTGTAGAAAATAAAAGTAGGATTAATTTTGAATTTGAGCTGAAGGGAATCACGAGCTCAAGAACACAGTTAAATAAATTCTTTTCCAATACCTTTGCTAACTTTTAATTCAGTACAATACCCATTATGAAAAAAAATATATATCTCATCCTCGCGCTATCTGTAGCGTCATCCCTCAGTGCCAAAGTGGAGATTCTAGATAGAATTGCAATTATCGTAGGAGATGGAGTTGTCTTAGAGTCTCAAGTGAACAGTATGCTAGAAACAATTCAGCAAAGATATGCTGAGCAAGGGGCTCCGATGCCTCCAGCCGAAACAATGCTTGAGCAAGTACAAGAGCGACTAATTATTGAGGAGCTGCAACTACAAATGGGTGTCCAAGCTGGAGTGCGAGTTGGAGATGGGGAGCTAAACCAAGCCTTTGAAGAAATAGCTAAGAATAACAATCTTTCCCTGGAAGCTTTTATCGAATCTCTAGAAACTCAAGGCGCGTCATATGAAGATTTGCGCAATCAGGTTCGCAAAGAAATGATTATTCAACGAGTGCAAAGAGGAAGGGTGGGTCGACAAGTAAGCATCACAGAACAGGAGCTTGATGGATTCTTGGCAACTGAGGGGTCGGTAAAGGAGTTATCACCTGAATTGTTTGTAAGGCAGATTCTTGTTGCAACTGAGCAAGAGGCAAACAACATACTGTTAAAAATTGAAGCTGGGGATGACTTCGTGGCTTTGGCAAAAGAGTTTTCATCAAATGCTAATGCTGGATCAGGCGGTGAAATGGAGTGGCGCAATCTTGCTGATTTCCCCAGCCTATTTGCTGATGCGCTAAAACAACAAAAGAAAGGGTTTATTAGCCCTCCTTTGCAAAGTGGAGCAGGTTTCTACATCCTAAAATTAGAAGATAAACGAGGTAATCTAGTTCGCTTTGAAGAGCAATGGAATGTTCGGCATATCTTAATGATGCCAACTAAAATGAGAGACGAGCAATTCACCAAATCAGAGCTGGAAGAAGTCCGTGCGCGAGCTCTAGCTGGAGAGGATTTTGCATTACTCGCAAAAGAGTTTTCTGAAGATCCAGGGTCAGCAAGTCGAGGTGGTGACCTGGACTGGCTAAGCTTAGGAAAAACAGCCAAAGCTTTTGAAAATATGATGATCACCTCCCCGCTGCAAGAGATTTCTCCAGTCTTTGAGTCAGAGTTTGGCTTTCATTTTTTACAAGTTCTAGAGCAAAGAACTGAAGACCTCACAGAAGAAGTGATTAAGGATCGAGCATACGGCATTATATTTGCACGCAAGTATGACGAGGAGCTAGAAAATAGTTTAAGAACAATGAGAGCAGAAGCATTCGTTGAGTTCAAAGAATTAGATTGAAGCAAATACTCTATTCTCATGGAGAGCCGGCCGGAATAGGGGTTGATTTAATTTTGCATCTTGCAAAGTTAAAATTCTGGGAAGCAATACAGATTCCTTTGGTTGTAGTCGCTGACCCAACCCTACTGGAATCTAGGGCAGCAGATCTAAGCCTAAAAATCACATTCCTTGAGGTAAAGAATCTACGTAAAGCTAAAAAAAATAAAATTGGCTCAATTCAATTTTATTCTGCCGCATCGTGCCCGGATAGCACTCCCGGAAAGTTAAACCCCCAAAATGCTGGCTACGTAATTGCAAATTTAAACTTTGCAATACAAACAGCAGTGGACAATCCAAAAACTGCATTGGTTACAGGGCCCATTCAAAAAAGTAATCTGGTCGAGGGCGGCTTCAAGAATTTCCAAGGACACACAGAGTGGATTCAAAAGAAAACAGGTTCTAAAAGTGTGGTTATGCTATTGGCATCAAAAAAAATTAAAGTGGCTCTTGCAACAACTCATATTCCAATTTCAGAGGTTTCAAAAAATATTAAAAAAAGTAAGCTCATAAAGATCATCCAGCTTGTGCATGAGGGATTAAAAGAAAAATTTAATATTCCAGAACCCAAGATTAGAGTGCTGGGCTTAAACCCACATGCAGGTGAAAGTGGCAAGATTGGTCAAGAAGAAATAAAAATTATTGAGCCGGCTGTGAAAGCCTGCTCAGCTCAAGGTATCAATGTGCTTGGACCTCTATCTGCAGATACTGCGTTTAATAAAAATTTATTGCAAGACACTGATGCATATATAGCAATGTTTCATGACCAAGCTCTGCCAGTGCTAAAAGCTCTAAGCTTTGGAGAGGCAATCAATACAACACTAGGCGTCCCAATTATCAGAACCTCTGTAGACCATGGCACTGCTTTAGAAATTGCGGGCCAAAAGAAGCCGTTGCTTGGATCCCTGCAAGAGGCTATCACTCAAGCTTTAGTGCAGCTTCGATGAAAGATAGGAGACACCGACGCAAGTTAGGTCAAAACTATCTGATTGACCCCGTGATTCTATTTGAGATAGAAAGAGCCATCAATCCTCAGGCACAAGATACTTTTTTTGAGATTGGTCCTGGGACTGGTGCCCTGACCCAATCATTGATAGGAGAAGAGATAGAAATTGTAGCCATGGATCTTGATGAAGAAAATATCAAGACTCTCCAACAGCATTATCCTCACTCCAACCATCAATTTATCCATGGCGATATCCTGCATGCGCCATTAGATTTTTTATTAAAAAAACCACACAGGGTGGTTGGCAATCTGCCATATAATATTTCTACACAAATAATACTTAAATTAATTCAATTCACCCCATGCATAGGTGATATTCATTTTTTAGTCCAAAAAGAAGTTGCACACAGGGTCTGCTCTACTCATGGCAGTAAAAATTGGGGAAGATTAGGAGTCAAAATAGGCGCCTTCTTTCAAACCACTGCTTTATTTAATGTGCCGCCAGAGGCTTTTGATATCCAGCCCAAGGTTCAATCCACTCTCATGCGATTAATTCCTCGTGAAGCTCCTCAAATAACCCTAAGTCAATATCAAGATTTCTCAGCCTTTGTGGATATGGCCTTTGCGAATAAAAGAAAGAACATCAATAATAATTTAAAGAAATTAGCCATCGACCTAGAAAACTTAAACATTGATCCTCTTGCAAGAGCTGAAGAGCTGTCATTGGAAGAGTTTATGATTATATTTAAGGCAACCTGCTAAAAAATGAGCACTTATGCGGTGGGTGATGTGCATGGTTGTTATAGTCAATTTCTGAGGTTACTAGATAAGATTGATTACAGCCCAAGCATGGATAAAATTATTTTAACAGGTGATTTGGTTAATCGAGGCAATGAATCCTTGGCCATGATTAACTTTTGCATGAACAATCCGGAGATTAAAACTGTTCTAGGAAATCATGATCTATATCTTTTGTACTTGCTATCAATCAACAAGGGCAAAGGGAAGTTAAAGCAAATAGTGAATGCCAAGAATAATAAAAAAATATACAAATGGTTATTAGGAAGGCCGCTATTTCTTAAGGAAAAAGATTTCATTTCAGGCAATACCTTCTTTATTACTCATGCTGGTATTCCAGAAATATGGTCTCCATCTAAGGCAGGAAAATTAGCCAAAGAGGCATCAAATGCCCTAAAGCAAAACCCAAAAAAATTCCTTGAGTCTATGTGGGGAGATCACCCCCGGACCTGGAATGAAAGCCTTGCAGGGTCAGATCGAAACAGAATGATTGTGAACTATCTCACGCGCATGAGGTTTATAAATCAAGCAGCTACTCTAGATTTAAAAAATGCTAGTGCGGATAGCTCTGATAACTTTAGGCCTTGGTTTAAATACAGTAATAAAAGTTATCAGGATAAACAATACTATTACATCTTTGGTCATTGGGCTGCTTTAAATGGTAGAACTCAAAACAAGCATTTCATTGGCTTGGATACTGGATGTGTGTGGAAGGAAAAGCTGACAGCCTTAAGGCTGGAGGATTTAAGAAAATTTTCAGTAAAATACTAAAATGAAAGTATATGAAGTAGGGGGCTGTGTTCGCGATGAGCTCATGGGCGTAAAACCCATGGATCGTGACTGGGTTGTGGTGAATTCCAGTCCCGCTGAAATGGAGCATAAGGGATTTAAGCCTATAGGCAAAGATTTTCCCGTCTTTCTCCACCCAGTCACAAAAGAGGAATATGCCCTGGCTCGTACAGAAAAGAAATCAGGAACAGGTTACAAAGATTTCACTTTTTATTTTGATAAAAATGTTACCTTGGAAGAAGATCTTCAAAGACGTGATCTAACAATTAATGCCATGGCCAAGGATTCAAATGGAGAGATTATTGACCCATTTGGGGGTATGAAAGATATTCAACAACAAATCTTCCGTCACACATCCCCTGCCTTTGCTGAAGATCCCTTAAGGGCTCTTCGACTCGCAAGACTTAAATCATATCCACATCTAAGTAAATTCAGCACAGCCATAGAGACAACCAAGCTAATTCAAGACATTGTCATGTCCGATGAACTATCGGCTCTTTCAGCTGACAGAGTTTGGATGGAGGTAAGTAAAGCTCTAGCTAACAAGGATTCTAAGAATTTTTTTGAAAGCTTGCTTGAGCATAGACTTCTAACTCCCTGGTTTATTGGGCTAGCATCGGTCAGTCAAGATGGGGCTTCTCCAGAATATAAATGGGCAGAAATGCAAAGAGTAAATAATTTTGAGCTTTGCCAGAAGCTGCCAATACCCAATAATTTTAAAAAGGTAGCTGGGTTATTGCAATCGATCATGGAGCTGGTTGAGTGCACTGAATTTGATGACAAATTAAAGATGGTTGAAAGTTTAAATTTTTCAAGGAACCATCATGAGCTTGAAATATTATTTAAATTTTCAATACTGCAAACACACTCACAAAACTTAAACTTGATTAAAGATGCTGTTCTCAAAATAGACTTTGCACAACTAGCAAACATTCCAGGCCATGCCGTATCAGAGAGAAAAAAATTCCTCTATCATGAAGCATTAAAATCTATTATATGAACAAAGTTATTTTAATTACTGGTGCTGCAAAAAGAATTGGCAAAGAGATTGCTAAAGAATTTTTTAGCGCTGGAGCAAAAGTTATTATTCATTTTAATAATTCGGAAGAAGATGCTGTGCATTTTTGTGAGGAGCTAAACGAAATAAGGCCAAGCAGCGCTATATCTCTGCAAGCAAACTTAGATGACATCAATGAGGTTAAAGCTCTAGCGCATAATGCTTTAACTGCTTTCGGAAAAATTGATGGACTCATCAACAATGCCTCTACATTTTATCCAACTCCAATGGGAGATTTTACAACCCAGGATTGGGATGCTTTGATGGGCAGCAATTTAAAAGCTCCACTATTTTTAATTCAAGAGCTGTATCAAGAGCTAAAAAAACAATCCGGTTTTGTTATTAATGTTACAGACATAAATATCAATCGCTCTATACCCAATCATTCTATCTATCTTGCCGCAAAATCTGGACTCAGCAGCATCACACAGTCTCTTGCAAAAGATTTAGCGCCTGAAATTAGAGTTAATGCAATCGCACCAGGGGCAATTCTTGAGCCGCCCCATAAAACATGGACAGAAGAAGAGAAAAATAATATTTTACGTACGGTACCTTTAAATAAAATGGGAACTGAGAGTGATATAGCTAAAGCTGCTTTATTTTTAGCTGACTCTCTATACATTACTGGCCAAACTTTAAATGTTGATGGAGGCAAATCACTCTAATGGAATCGAATAATCACGATATTATTTTCTCTGGAACCAAGGAGGTTGCAGAAAATTTAAAATTTAATGAATCTAAGTTGCAAGAATGGATGAGGGATCGCATTCCCGAATCTGGAAAAATTCTTCAAGTGTCTCAATTTAAAGGCGGTCAATCAAATCCCACTTACAAGATTCAGACTGAAAAGAAAAGCTTCGTTCTAAGAAGAAAACCGCCTGGAGACCTCCTCAAATCAGCGCACGCAGTGGACCGGGAGTACAAAGTCATGACAGCCCTGCAAGATACAGAAGTGCCTGTACCTAAAACTTACGGTTTATGTGAAGACCGAGAAGTCATAGGAACTGAGTTTTTTATGATGGATTTTCTTGATGGTAAGATTTACTGGGATTTAATGCTAGCAGATAAATCTCCTGCAGAAAGACGGGCTATTTATCTCAGTAAAAATAAAGTAATTGCAGAGCTGCATAAGGTAGATTATCAAGCTGTAGGCCTTGCAGACTATGGGAAGCCTGGAAACTATGTAGCAAGACAGGTTTCTCGCTGGACTAAGCAGTACCTTGCCTCCCAAACTGAAGAAATTGCAGCAATGAATCAACTCATTGACTGGCTTCCGAATAACATACCAAATGATGACGAGACATGTATTGTCCACGGAGATTATCGCTTGGACAATATGGTCTTTAATAGCAACAACAAGGTCATGGGCGTCCTGGACTGGGAGCTATCAACTCTTGGCCATCCAATAGCAGATTTTAACTATCATTGTATTAGCTGGCGCAATATTCCTCAGCTTGCTGATGAAAAGTTCTGTAAAGAGTATGGCATTCCTTCAGAGCGCGAATATCTCGCGATGTATTCGGAAACAACGGGTAAGGATCTCTCTAGTAACTGGGAATTTTATTATATTTTTAATATTTTTAAACTTGCTGGTATCTTGCAAGGGATCATTGGCAGGGTTAGAGATGGAACTGCAGCTAGCAAGCATGCTGAAGATAGGGCTGACCAAGTCAAGCCTTTGGCGGAAGCAGCCTGGTCTCTAGTGGAGAAAAACTATAAATAATGAGAATTAGATTAATTCTTGGAGAGGCTTGGAAACAAATTGATACTTGCCAATTTCTTCACTTTCAAAAATGATGTCATCAGAATCATCGATCTGAAGAACGATATCGATATCTAAGGTTCGAGCACTGAATTTAGGCGCCGCCCTATCCCTTCCTGAAACATTCTCAATCTCCTTAAGACATAGATTAAAACTCTTAAAATCTAACTCACTAGCACCCACGGCCGCCAAATTTAAAAAATCATCACCATCAAAACCTTCTGCAGGTGTCTGGTAGATTGAGGAAACCTCTAGATCTTCCAGTAGCTTGCCTAGCTCTGAAATTGCAAATTTAATATTGGCTCGGGCGTTAATATTGCTGCCAAGGGATAGAAAATATCGCATTATCTGTGAATGATAACCCCAACATCATCAGCCTGCCTTAGAGCACCAGGCTTGGAAACTCGTAACTTCAAGCCACTCACAGCATGTTGATTTTTTACTAGGTCTGCAATTCCTTCAGCGAGCGTCTCTTGAAGCTGAAAGCTAGATGACTCAACATAATTGATGATATCTTTGGTGATAGCCTTGTAATCTACTGTGCCTTCAATTGCATCAGTCGCTGCAGCTTTTTGGCAGTCACATGATATCTCTAAATCAATGCTAATCTCTTGTCGGACCTCTCTCTCCCAGCCAAAGATGCCAATTATTGCCTGAATTTTAAGATTGCGAATATAGATTATATCTTCCATTATTTTTTCACTCCTAAGGGCCATCTTGGCCTTGCATGAGAGATTAGGCTTTTCGATGCTTCGTTAACTTTTAGGCTTCCAAGATAAGCAATCATTGCAGCATTATCTGTGCAGTGTTTTAAAGGTGGGTACAGCACATTAATTTGCAATCGAGTCTTTAGATCAGATATTTTTGATCTTAATAATTTATTTGCCGCCACGCCTCCAGCTAATATAATGGATTCCCTGCCAGTATCTTCAACGGCTTTTGTAATTTTTTTTAATAAAACTTCAGTTGCAGCATGCTGAAACGATGCAGCAAT
The DNA here is from genome assembly GCA_002469975.1 of Proteobacteria bacterium UBA7420. Taxonomy (GTDB): domain Bacteria; phylum Pseudomonadota; class Gammaproteobacteria; order Magnimaribacterales; family D2472; genus D2472. The sequence continues at coordinate 12,474 of DKMG01000071.1, read as the reverse complement.
ATCTGCCTGAATAGTATCATTCATCTCACCAAGGTCTTGCACGGCATATAGCACTGCCGTCTTTAGGCCGCTAAAACTAAAATCATAATCTGAACTATGCAGCATGGGTTGCGGAAAATCGAATTTTTTTGCATCTCCCTGTTGTGCGATTTTTTCAATTTCAGGTCCACCAGGATATCCAAGCCCTATAAGCTTTGCCACTTTATCAAAAGCCTCTCCGACAGCATCGTCTCTGGATTGGCCTAAAATCTTGTATTGATTTAATCCCTGCACATCAATAATAAGTGAATGTCCTCCGGAAACAAGCAAAGTTAAAAAAGGAAATTCTACTGCCTCTCCACCTAAAAAAGGAGCCATTAAGTGTGCTTCAAGGTGGTTAACTGGAATCAATGGTTTATTGAGCGCCACTGCCAAGCCTTGTGCAAAGTTCTCTCCAATCAATAAAGCACCTAAAAGACCAGGTCCGGCGGTATAAGCAATATAGTCAATGGTGTTTGAATCTATAGAACCCAAAGCATGCTTATAAATTTTAATAATTTTCTTACAATGATCTCTTGAAGCTAGCTCAGGTATGACGCCACCATACTCGCTATGCAAATCGATTTGGGAAAAAACTGATTCCCCAATTAATCCTTTGTCTGAATCATACAGAGCAACTGCAGTCTCATCGCAGGATGTCTCAATTCCTAAAGTAATCATAAAAAAGTTTTTGCATTCAGGGTATAAAAAGAATAAACTACTCAGCAATTATGCCTTCAATAATAATAAAAGAAACCGAATACTTTGATGTTGGACTTCGAAAGTTTAAGCGCGCTTGCGAAAAAGCTGCGATTGTTCCAGAGATCAGAGCAAGAGAATTTTACGAGAAACCAACGGCTGTAAGAAAAAGAAAAATGGCCGCTGCGATTAAACGTGCTCACAAAACTAATAGAAAGTTTAGTTTTCCAAGACAAAGATCATATCGCTAATTTGTCTCTTCTAGACACCATAAATCAAGATCTCAAAACTGCCATGATCAGCAAAGATGTTGTTGTGCGCGATACCCTGAGAATGCTACTGTCAGATATCAAAAAATTTGAAATTGATGAGCGCGCAGAAGCAACCGATACCATCATTTCAACTCTAATTAATAAAAACGTAAAGCAGCGAAGAGATTCAATTGAGCAATTTAAAAGTGGTAACAGAGACGATCTCGTGGCCAAGGAAGAAGAGCAGCTCAATGTAATTTTAAAGTATTTACCTCAACAGCTCTCTGCAGATGAAATTGCGGCAGTGGTGCAAAAAGGAATCGATGAATTATCAGCTAGTACCATGCAAGACATGGGTAAGCTTATGGGTTTTCTCAAGCCTCAATTAGAAGGCAAGGCTGACATGGCTATAGTTAGCGCTACCGTTAAAAGCCTTCTCAGTTAACCCAAGCTTTAATGCTTGTAAGCTGAAGGTTTGTTCTCTTTATTTGTGTACCGCTCAGTTAGTCTTGTCGCTCTAGAGCTCAAGTCCTGAACTTTTCCTGCAATATATACAAACTCTGGAAAAGAAGAGGGTTCCAATGGATCCGCATTCCATACAACTATGTCTGCAATCTTGCCTTGAGTAATTGTGCCCCTGGCACCTAATTTAAAAGTCTCAGCAACTGTTTGTGTCATTCCCTGAATGGCAGTCTCGTAAGACATCCCATAAGCCACTGCGTTCCCTGAGCCTTGTCGCATCAAATGATAGTTGTGACTCCTTTGGGTACTAAACATAATCTTAATTCCAGCTTCATCTAAAATTTTTCCAAGCATCAAGCTGGAACCAAGCTCATCAAAAGAATCAGGAATATTGTCCATTGGGTCAATAATAACTGGGGTATTGCTAGCCTTGAGCTGATTAATAACTAGCGGGGCTTCTTCTACGCTGGCTAAAATTAAATTGAGCCCATATTTTTTCTTTAAAGCAATCGCCTGAAGAATATCAACAGCACGATTGGTCTCCAGGACGAAGGGTAGATCATTATTAACCAATCTTTTTAAAGCAAGAATATCTTGAGTTTGCAGTTCAAGCTGATCTGCTAAACGCATCTCCAGCACCTCTTCAATTGGCATGGAAGAAGCTTGCTGACCGAGCTCTAAAAGAGATTCAAGCATGGATAATGTTTCAGCTCTTGAGCCATAGGATGACCCCATACGACCAAACATTGCAACATCTTTAAGGCCCTTGATCTCAAGGCTGCCATCTAATACAAAATAAGATGCCATCCCAAACAAAGGAAAGGAGGATGATCCAGGCGAAGTAATTGCACTTGTAACCCCGTTGCTTCTATTCCATGGAATGCCTGTTGAATGAGGGTTAAAGGCATTAAAAATACTAAAGCCAGCCTTTAAAAGGTCTGATTCATCGTCTCTTGTCACATCAAGCGCATTAATTTCTACAATACCTAAATTACTAGTTGGAGAAATTAGACCAGGGGTCACAGGCAAGCCGTTGAGCTCAATAATTTTAGTAGTTCCATTCACTGCAAGATTATTCCCAACGCGTGAAATAATATTTCCTGAAATTAGAATATCTTGAATCTGAGCACTCTCTCCAGTGCCTGAGTGAACCAAGCCACCCTTCAATAATATAGATTGCGTGAAGGCATTTAAAGAAAACAGTAAAAAGAAAGATAAAGATAAATATTTCATACTATTGCACCCTAATTGTTTGAGGTTGAATGATACCTAGATCAAAATCTGTGACAGGTTGAACTTGAGAGTTGTTCATGTCAAATGCCACGGCGCCATCAATAAGGACTTGTTGGGCGCGTGCATAAATACTAAAGGGGTTATCGGTCCACAGAACAATATCAGCGTCCTTTCCGAGCTCAATACTGCCAGTGCTCTGAAGGATTCCTGCAGCTTTAGCAGGATTACTGGTGATCCATCTCATCGCATGCGCTTTAGAGATATTAAAGCCTGCTCGATTACCAGCTGCCATAGCTTTTGCAGCTTCTTGATTTAAATGTTGGATTCCTACTTCATCATCTGAATGGACGATTGCGCACCCAGTGCCATTTCGAGCTTGATCTATGATTGCAATATTTGCAGGCACCATGTCATAAGCTTCATGCTTAAAGCCCCACCAGTCTGCCCACATAGCTGCACAGATGCCCTCATCGGCTAGTAAATCTGCAATTTTATAGGCCTCTACTGCATGGTGAAAAGTAGTAATTTTATAATTAAACTCTTTAGATAGCTCCACCATCATCGCCATCTCTTCTGCTCGGTAGCAATGATTCTGAATTAAAATCTCTCCATCTAATACTCCCATCAAAGTATCCATGCCAAGATCGCGCTTTGGATGCTTATCAGCATCTGATTCTTGCATGTCCTCTCGATAGTCGACGGCATCAATCCAGGCGCTTCTGTATCCAGCCATATTACCCATTCTGGTTGCCGGAGATTGCCGTCTATTGCCATACACTCTTTTTGGATTTTCGCCGCAAGCCATTTTCAGGGAGTGTGGAGCATTGGGAAATTTCATAGCTTGAATGGTATTCTTCGAAATATTTTTAAATGTCGCGCCTCGACCGCCAAATAAATTAGCTGAACCAGGCAGCACATGGAATGAAGTCACTCCACCTTTTAATGCTAATGCAAACTGAGGGTCTTGAGTCCATATTGAATGCTCAGCCCAAACCTCCGCTGTCACTGGTGAAGTGGCTTCATTACCATCAGAGCTCGAAGTAACACCCGGTGCTGAGTAAACACCCATATGAGAATGTATGTCGATGATTCCAGGGGTAATCCATTTATTTGAAGCATCAATAACCTTCACTCCTGATTGAGAAAGAGACCGCCCCATTTCGACAATTTTTCCATCGGCCACCAGTAGATCGTAATCTAAGAATTCACCGCCCAGGCCATCATAGATATTTGCAGACTTGAATAAGGTGGGTTGGGATTGCATTGGCTCATATGTTGAAGCAAAAGCATCATGCCGAGTCTCGCCTGTTGCTTCAGAAGGCAAGTCTAAGTCTGAGCAACCAAGAATTAATAAAAGTGGTACCGATAACAGTGAAATATTTTTCATAATAGATTTTCCTCTCTTTAAGAATTATAAAGCCATTTAAAGAGATATAATATGTATATGGAAAGAACTAATAACAGACAAATCAATCAAATGAGGCCTGTGGAAATAGAAGTAGGCATCAACAAGCATGCTGAAGGGTCGGCATTAGTAAAATTTGGGGATACTCATGTGATTTGCACGGCAACAATTGAAAATAATGTACCGAGATGGATGCGTGGCTCTAATGAGGGCTGGATTACTGCTGAATATGGCATGTTGCCGAGATCTACTCACAGCAGAATGAACCGGGAAGCTGCTAGAGGCAAGCAAAGTGGAAGAACGATGGAGATTCAGCGCTTGATTGGGCGATCATTAAGACAAGCTGTTGATTTGAAGTTTCTTAAAGATAAGACTGTAAATATTGATTGCGATGTCATTCAGGCAGACGGTGGCACAAGGACTGCGGCAATTTCAGGTGCATGTGTCGCATTGTTTGAGGCTATTAAAAATGCACATGGTGACCACAGGGCCATCAAGGAATACGTTGCTGCAGTTTCTATTGGTCTCAAGGATGGAGAGCCTCTGTTGGATTTAGACTATGAGGAAGACAGCTCTGCAGAAACAGATTTAAATGTTGTAATGACAGAAAGCGGCGGAATTATTGAGATCCAAGGTACGGCTGAGATTCACCCCTTTTCCAAAGAGCAGCTTGATAGAATGCTAGAAAGTGCAGCAGAGGGAATCAAAGATATTATTAAAGTTCAAAAATCATGTCTGAGCTAAAAGCCTATCAAAATAATTTTATTAACTTAGCTTTAGAATCCCAAGCATTAGAATTTGGGAGTTTTACACTGAAATCTGGGCGCTCTAGTCCATATTTTTTCAATGCAGCAAAAATGCTTAATGGATGTGATCTATCAGCATTGGCCCTATGCTATTTTGAGGCCATAGAAAGTCTAAGACTTTCATTTGATTGTATCTATGGACCAGCATATAAAGGTATTTTCTTGGGCTCGCTGGTAGCTATGAAATATAGCCAAGAAAATTACCACTACCCTCTCTCATTTAATAGAAAAGAGATTAAAAATCATGGCGAAGGCGGTGATATTATTGGAGCAGATCCTCAGGGAGATGTCATGATTATTGACGACGTTCTTTCTGCTGGAACGGCAGCGCGCGAATCTATTCAGAAGATCACAAATCTAGGAGCCAATGCTAGGTTATTTGTTGTGGGTCTTGATAGGCAGGAAAAAGGTTCTGGCACCATCTCGGCAAAAGCAGAGCTTGAAAGGGATCATGATATTGTTGTGGAGTCTATTGTAGATCTTGATGCGCTGATCCAATTCTCAAAGAATAACGATCACTTGCACGCATATCAAGCTCAATTACAAGAGTATCGAGAAACCTGGGGAGCTTAATGTTTACTGGTATTGTTTCAGCCGAAGGCTTAGTTAAAAAAATCCATTATCAATCACACTTTGTTACATTGAGCATCAAGGCCCCAAGAGGATTTTCTAAAAATCTTAAACGTGGAGCTAGTGTTGCAGTCAATGGTGTCTGCTTAACAGCAAAAAAAGGCTCTACTGATAACTTAGAGTTTGACGTGATTGCAGAAACTCTTGATAAAACTAATTTAAAGTTACTCCAAAAGAATGGGAGGGTAAATTTAGAGCGCTCTATGACAGCTGCTTCTGAAATTGGCGGTCATATAGTGTCTGGTCATATTTACGGAGTGGGGATTATCAAGGGCATTGATGATCGAGGTGAAACAAAGGACTTAAGGATTCAAGCGCCTCCAGCAATGATGCAATACTTATTTTACAAAGGATATGTTGCTATAAATGGCTGCAGTCTCACAATCGGTAAGGTTCTTAAATCTTCCTTTAATATTCACTTGATACCTGAGACCTTGAAAGCAACCAATCTGAAGGGTCTGCAGAAGGGAGATCTCATTAATATTGAGATTGAGCAAACTACCGTTAACACAGTAGAGACTATCAAAAAGATTATGCTTGAGAGAAAAGCCTAGTTAGAATTGCCATTCTAATACCAACCCCATTCAAAATTTGATTCTTGATTTTACAATTATCAAGCTGAGAGACCTCATAGTCTAATTCAATACCAAAATTCACTGGACCCGGATGTAACAGAATTGCATCTGGCGAGGCTACTTGTAAAGAATCAACATTAATTTGATAGCGCTCTACATACTCTGAAGCGCTAATGGTTAGCTTTTCAGTGAGGCGCTCATTTTGAATGCGCAATGCCATTACCACGTCTGCATCTGCCATTGCTGTCTCTAGGTCAGGCTCAAAATTACCTATTGAATTTTCAAGATAACTCTTACAAAGATCTGGATGCCCACAAAAGGTAATAGTTTTATAGCCAACTATCTGAATTGCTTCAAGAAAAGAACTGACCACTCTTGAATGATCAAGATCCCCTACTATTGTAATTTTCAGGTCATCAAAAGACTTCTTGGATTCCCTAATAGTCATTAAATCTAGTAACGCTTGGGACGGGTGGCTGACAGCACCCTCCCCCGCATTAACAAACTGCAAGGCTGGAAATTTATTTGCTAGTGTGTGAATAGAAGAATCGGTGTGCCGTAAAATGCAGAGATCAACCCCCATAAGCATCATGGCCTCAACCGTATCTTCCAAGGTCTCTCCTTTTTGAATAGAGGAGTTAGCAAGATTAAAATCTATGTATTGTGCTCCAAGATTATGCGTTGCTATCTCAAAAGATAACTTTGTGCGTGTGCTGGGTTCGCAAAAGATAGAAGCAACTTTTTTATCAGGAAAAATATTTTCATATCGATAGCCAGGAGGGTCTTGGGTTTGAAAGCTATGAGCTAAATCAATAAGTTCAATAAGGTCTTTTTCAGTGAAGTGGGCTAAATTAAGAAGATGTTGTGACATTAGACTGTGATAGACAAAATAGCGTCTATCTCAATGTTAACCGATTTGGGTAACTTGGAAATTTCTAGGGTTGCTCTTGCTGGAAAAGGTTCTGAAAATCTTGAAGCCATGATGGTGTTCACTACATCAAAGCGCGAAAGGTCTGTGAGGTAGATGGTAAGCTTTAAAATATTATCAAGATTGCCGCCAGCCTCTCTGCAAATAGCCTCAAGATTATCCAGTACCTGATGAGTCTCATCCTCAAATGTTGCATTGTTTAACTCGCCACTTTCAGGAATGAGGGGAATTTGGCCGGAGATGAACACCACGTCTCCCCATTGAACTGCTTGAGAGTAGGGGCCAATTGCGGCTGGTGCTTGATTAGTGAATATTGGTTTTTTCATTTTTTGATCTATTGTCGTTAATAATGCGGGAACAACTAGTTACGTATCTTAATGCGCGTAATTTTAGCATTAATCGATTGAGGGAATCTGTATTTAATATCTCTGCCTCAATAATAAATTCTATGATTGCAGCGTCAATATCCCTGCTGTTAATATTAACAATATTGAGATTCAGTTTTGTAAATGTAGAGGCAATATCTGCCAAGATTCCCGGCCTATCTTCAGCATGAATTTTAAGATGGCCTCGGTAATACCTTTCAAGCTTATTCGTGCCCCAGATTGCTGGTAAGTATCTAGCAGATAGATTATTACTTCGGTGGGGCGCAACTTGCCTACAACTACTATGGTGAATCACAATCCCTCGATCTGTATCAGAGTGAGCGGTAATAGGATCACCAAAAATTGGCATGCAGCACTTTGCATAAATCACAGCAACCCCTTCAATTTTATGGTCAACTAACACCATGGCCTGAATATCAAGTGGCTTATTGGCAGTGGTATTGTGACCCTCAAAAAATCGCTCGGCGACCAGAGCTCCAGTTTTTTTGCCAGATCCCAAATCAGTTAATAGTGCACTTAAAGACTTAACCCCTATCACCCCTAAGATTCGAGACAAAGTATTGCCTCTATACTCAGCAAGACTCATGCCCGCTCGATTTAACTCTGATTCCAGCATTAACTTCCCAGCTTTTCTGGACTGAGAGATCTTTTGGCGCCTCAAGGCAAAGCGAATAGCCGACCGTGCTTTTCCAGTTACAACAAAATTTAACCATTCTGGGCTAACTGCAAGCTCACTAGAGGTAACAATCTCTATCGATTGGCCATTCTCTAACTGAATGTTTAAAGGAGCGAATTTTCTATTAACCTTACAAGCAACCGCTCGATTTCCAAGATCTGTGTGAAGCTCATATGCCAGATCAATAGGAGTCGAGCCAGATTTTAAATTAACTATCCTGCCTTTGGGAGTAAAAACATACACTTCATCATTGGCTAGATCTGTTTTAAGAGCCTCAACAAATTCGCTAGTGTCCTTAGATCTTTTATTGAGATCCATAAAACTTTCAACCCATTTCCTTGCTCCAATAACCTCAGATCCGAGCTTGTCTTTAGTTTTATATGACCAATGAGCAGCAATACCATTCCCCGCTACGTTCTCCATACTTTTTGTTTGAATTTGCACTTCGATGGGGATGCCATCTAGGGCAATCAGGGAAGTGTGAATCGCTTGATATCCATTAGACTTTGGAATGGCAATATAGTCTTTAAATCGCTGCTCTATGGGCTTGTGAACATTATGAATAGTTCCTAAAGATCTGTAGGCATCGTCTACAGAATTAACAATGACTCGGAAGGCAAATACATCCAAGATTTCAGAAAATGGTTTCTTCTTATGTTTGATTTTAGAATAAATACTATAAAGTGATTTTTGCCTGCCTTTTACAGTGGCCAAAATATTGTTATTTTTTAGGTGATATTTAAATTGTTTCCTTAATTTGGAAACCAATCGCTGTCGACCTCCAACAGCCTGTTTGATAGCTGAATCAAGCATTTTAGCTCGCATGGGGTGAAGACATCTAAAAGCTAAATCTTCTAACTCCACTCGCATATCCTGCATTCCAATTCTAATGGCAATTGGACCATAAAGCTCAAGCGTCTCGATTGATTTTCTGATCTGCTTTTCTCGAGGCAAAAATTTAATAGTCTGCATGTTATGAAGGCGATCACATAATTTCACAATTATCACCCGAATGTCTTTTGACATTGCCAAGGCCATTTTTTGAAGATTATTAGCGTTTCTATCTTCAAGGCTATTAAAATCTAATTTATTGAGATTGCTCACTCCATCGATTATTGCAACGGTTTCTTTACCAAAGATTTTCTCTAAATAAGACTTTTTAAAGAGGCTGTCTTCCAAGACATCGTGCATCATTCCAGAGCAAACTGTTTCTACGTCTAAATGTAAGTCTAATAAAATTGCAGTGACAGCAATTGGATGGGTGATGTAAGGAGACCCCTCTTGGCGAAATTGATTTTGATGAGCTGCGCTTGCAATATTAAAGGCTTGCTTCAGAAGGTCTAGCTCTTTAGGTAAGAAATATGATTTTGCAGCTTGCGCAAGGTTTTCAGGAAGTGGTTCTAATAATTTTTTATTAGAAAAGTCTAATAAAAGATTACTGGGAATGGCCTGGTCACTCAACTAGAGGCTCCAGGAAAAGCATTAACCGATGTATTCGTCTTGAGGTTTTTGTCTATCAATTGCAAATTCATCTAACAACAAATCTTCTTCTAGAGTCTTATCTAGTATTTCTTTGGTAATGAGGCCTGCCTCAATCTCTCTTAATGCCACAATCGTTGGCTTATCATCTTCCCACTCAACCATTGGTTCTCTGCTAGTTGTTGATAGCTGTCGTGCCCGTCCTGAGGCTAATAAAATCAATTCAAATCGACTTGCAACTTTATCTAAACAACCTTCTACTGTAATTCTTGCCATAGTGTTTTACTCCGAGGGCGTATTTTAGTGTTTATTTGCCTAAGAAGACAATAGCTTAGCAAGAAACAGTTCAAGTTCTTGTCTATTTTGCTCATTAATCGTGCTTTCTTCGGTAATAATGCGATATAAAGCCTCTGATGCTTCATCAAATGCATCATTAATAATTAAGTTTTTGTATTCCCCAGCACACATCAGTTCGTTTTTAGCATTTTCTAATCTCAAGTTAATGGAAGAAAGATCGCTGTCACCTCTTTTTTTGATTCTATCCTCCAATGCAAAGATTGAGGGTGGGAGTATAAAAATTGATTCGTAATCAAAAGCAAGATCATGGATCAATCTAAAGCCTTGAACGTCAATCTCCAGAATTAAACTGACGCCTTCATCGAGTTTAGATTGAACAAAGTCAACTGAAGTACCGTACCAATTTCCATGGACTTGAGCGTACTCAAGAAAAAAGTTTGATTCCTTCTTCGCAATAAATTCTTCAGGTGATATAAAAAAATAGTGATCGGAATCAGTCTCTCCCACTCTAGGAGTTCTAGTGGTAAATGAAATAGAAAGCTCTAAGGGGAAATGAGACTGCTTCGCCCTATCTAACACTGAGTTAATTAATGTTGATTTGCCAGTACCTGAAGGGGCGGAGACTAAAAAAAGATTTGATTTTTGCATTTACTCTAAGTTTTGTGCCTGCTCTCTTAATTCTTCCACTTTGAGCTTCATTGTTAGGGCTAGGTCCTTAAGATCTGGCTTTTCTATTTTAACAGAGAGTGTATTCACCTCACGAAAAAGCTCCTGAAGAATAAAATCCATTTTCTTACCATGAGCACTTTTTAACTTAAGTAATTTTTTGAGAGAATCCATATGAAAGCTAATTCTTTCAAGCTCCTCGGCAATATCATGCTTAAGGGCGAGTGTAGAAATTTCACTAGAAAGATCATCTTTGCGCAAATTAATATTTTTTTGTACTAATTTTTTCTTAATAGATTTTAGGCGATGCTGCAGAAGTGATGGCGCGGATCTACTAAGTCTCATATGAGCTTTACTTAAGAAAGCTAGCTTGTTAAATACAATTTTCTCTATCTTGGTGCCCTCGGCTGCCCTAGAATCAGCTAAATTCTTCAGCGCAAGATTTAAAGCTTTTTTCCCTAGAGTGGAAATATCTTTTTTAGAAGTTGTGACAACTAACAGCCCAGGAATATCCTTTAAATCACTCAGGCGTAAATCATTTCCTTGAAAATCTTTTGTTGAATGTATCGAATCTTTAAGATTCTGTAAGCTTTTATGGTTAATTTTATAGGAATGCTCAGATTGAAAGTTATCATTAATCTTTACTTCAAACGAGCCACGTAAAAAAAATTTTTTAATTTGGGTCTTGATGTGCTCCTCAAATTCATTAGGGAGGCTATAACCCCTAAAAGTAATTTCAATGAATCTATTATTTACAGATTTAATTTCACACAGCACCTCTAGATCTCTCAGAGTGGCAGTACCATTTCCATACCCAGTCATGCTATAAAACATATCTTTCCTTTAATTTTTTAAACATTATCCCATTAAACCGCTGTCTATTAGCTTGTGACAATCAAATGATTTGCCTAAGTAATCAGAGGATACAAAAAAATCTTTAAATCTCTTATCTGGATATTGCTCTGCAAAGATTTCAAGAAATGATTTAGCGGGTTCACTGCAAATAAAAATACCTGATAGTTCTGCTAATTCTATTTGAGTGATGTAATTGGATATAATTGTTGCAAGCATATCGCGATTAAATCTATTAGATTCTTTTGAGATCAGGGGGTGCTGCTTACCATCAAAGCTACTAATAAATCTCTGCATCCATTTCTGCTGAGGATCGTATAGCCCAGAGGGTCTTAAAATTAGTGGCTCAACTTGAGACTGAGCTTGCATCATTTCCTCATACTCTAGAATAATATCTCCTCTAAAGTCTGCGGGCAGGGGCGTGGCTGTTTCAGTAATCTCTCTTCCATTCTGATCTCCATATACTCTTGTAGAGCTCACCACCACTAACTGTTGATAATCCAAGTATTGATTAAGGTTTTTCATGATGCTTTCAGCGGCTGTGAGATAACCAGTCTGATAGCCCTTCAAATCAAAAGAGATTGGCTTGATTATGACAACAACGGTTGAGATGTCTACAGAAGATAGCTCTAGAGGTCTGCCAGAAAACCAATCCCATTGACGCCATATAGCATTGTTGTTTTGAATATTGTTGTTTCTAGATACACCGATTGTTTGATGCTCAGGAAGAAGTGTTGAGATTCTTTGCCCAATGTCTCCGTAACCAATAATTAATACTTTTTTCATATATATATTTCTAAAGTGCTTATATTAAAAGTATTATCCGTAGGTGGCTAATATTGAACTAAAACAATTAAAGGGAATTGGTCCTTCGATAGTTGAAAAATTAAACTCTCATGGGATTTTTAATCTGCGTGATCTTTGTTTTCACCTGCCATCAGGATACCAAGATAGAACAAACGTAACACAAGTTATAGATTTGGTACCTGGCGATGAAAAACTTATTACAGTAAAAATTGTCTCTTCTCAGTCTCTATATAGACCAAGAAAAATGATGATTTTAAAATGTACAGATGGGTCTATTGCTATCAATATCAGATTTTTTTACTTT
>DKMG01000067.1:1578-2653 GCA_002469975.1 Proteobacteria bacterium UBA7420 | reverse complement strand
AATTCCAATTGCCCATTATGTTTTTTCGCAAATATTAAGATGGAACAAGAGAATAGATCAGCACATTGAGTTTCAACAATCTAAGAACTGGGCCCCAATAGCTGGAGATGGTGAGCTTACAGATAAAACCTTGGTGATTCTTGGCTACGGAGGCATTGGCAAACAAGTGGCTAAGCTAGGCAAAGCTTTTGGCATGAAGGTAACTGGGATCAAGCGTAATCCAGTAGATGATGAGTATGCTGACGAGGTTTTAGGGTTGGATCAGTTTGAGGAATTACTTCCTTTAACTGATTACTTGGTGCTTGCGTTACCTGATAGCGCTCAAACTAGAGACATCATCAATGCAGATGTTCTAAAAAAACTTAATAACTCAGCCATGTTAATTAACGTAGGTCGAGGCACTGCAATTAATGAGCTGGACCTTGCAGACGCATTGAATAGCGAAGAAATTTCTGCAGCTGCATTGGATACAACAAAGAATGAGCCCCTTGAAAATTCCTCTTCGCTTTGGACAGCTAAGAATTGCTTTATTTCAGCACATGATTCAGCTCACTCACTAAAATCCCTAATCAGAGCATTCGAATTATTTTTTCAAAATATTAAGAATATTCAAAATGGTCAATCAATAAAAAACCTTTACTCAGAGTGAAGGGAATATTTTGGATGAGATATGATATTTTTAGCAAGTCAGTAGCAACTATTGAGTGGGAGTAGTTGCAAATAGCACTAACCCTGTTCTAAATTATCGTCGCTCTGGTGGAAGAGGGGTATTAAGAAAAGTGAAAAAGTAATGGACCAAAATAAGAATCGCTATGTCTTCAGTGCCTCCTAAAATCCTGCTAAGTCCTAGACCGCCTAAAAATGCAATAACACAATTGATCAACTTCCAGCGCAGTGTCACATAATGAATGCATGCGAATAGAAAGTTACTAAATAATACTGCAGATATCATGCCGAATGTGCCGCTTAATAAAATAGGTAGCATCATCCTAAAAGCAAATTCCTCAACTATAGAAATCAAAAGTAGGTAAGTTAACCAAGCTAAATGAATCCGTTCAATTTTATGCCCTGTCTT
>DKMG01000067.1:0-1439 GCA_002469975.1 Proteobacteria bacterium UBA7420 | reverse complement strand
ACTTGTTGAAACGTATTAATGAGGCGACTTTGGTCTGCAGTAGGACGTTGCAACCTTTTTTTTGGGACAGAATTTTGCAAAATATTTCCTCTAACAGTAATGGTGCCCTCTCCAGGAATCGAACCTAGAACTACTCCTTAGGAGGGAGTTGTTATATCCGTTTAACTAAGAAGGCTAGAATCATTATACCTTTGGACTGAAAAACATTAGAATATCCGCAAGGATTAAAACATGACCAAAGAAATAACAATCACCTTGCCAGATGGCTCTCAAAAGCAAGCTCAAGCTGGAATCACTGGTTTTGAGATTGCTGGAATGATTGGTGCCGGCCTTGCAAAGGCTGCGATTGCTTTTGAGGTGAATGGCGCTCAAAGAGACCTAAGTGACAGCGTGCATGAAGACTCTAGCATCTCTATCTTTACCATTGACTCTGATGAGGGCCTTGAAATCATGAGGCATACAGTTGCTGCTCAGGTCTTGGCTCGCGCCATTAAAAATCTTTACCCCAGTGCTAAGTTGGCCATTGGTCCCACAATTGATGATGGCTTTTATTATGATTTTTTAAGTGATAAAACTGTGTCCATTGATGATTTACCTAAAATTGAAAAAGAGATGGAGAACATTGTTGCGTCCAAGCTCCCGATTATTAAAACCATGCATTCTAAAGATGATGCCATCTCATCGTTCGCTGCGATAGATGAGCCCTACAAAGTAAAAATTATAGAAGACTCAGGTCAAGATGATGATTTTCAAATTTACAATCAAGGGGACACAGGTTTTATTGATTTATGCCGAGGACCGCATTTATCAAGCCTAGAGAAGGTTGGAGCTTTCAAACTCACAAAAATTTCAGGAGCCTACTGGAAGGGTGATTCAAGCAATGAAATGCTAACTAGAATTTATGGTACTGCATGGAAAAACGAAAAAGAGCTGAACAAATACCTGGCTCTGCTTGAAGAGGCCGGAAAGAGAGACCATCGAAAACTAGCCAAAGAAATGGATCTCTTTCATTTTCAAGAAGAGGCACCTGGCATGGTGTTTTGGCATCCAAAGGGATGGTCAATTTATCTTGCCTTGCAAAATTATATGCGCAAGAAGCAAGCTGCAAATGGATACGATGAAATTAACACTCCATTAGTCGTTGATAGAAAGCTTTGGGAGGCATCAGGTCATTGGGACAAGTACAGAGAGAACATGTTTATTACGGAGATTGATGAAGAGCATGCCAATGAGAAGCGGGTAAATGCACTCAAGCCAATGAATTGCCCATGCCATGTTCAAGTTTATAATCACGGCTTAAAATCCTATAGAGACTTACCCGTTCGTTTAGCTGAGTTTGGTTCCTGTCATAGATATGAGGCATCTGGAACAATGCATGGATTAATGCGTGTGAGGGGCTTCACACAGGATGACGGTCATATTTTTTGCACAGAAGATCA
>DKMG01000106.1:1657-2932 GCA_002469975.1 Proteobacteria bacterium UBA7420 | reverse complement strand
TTTAGTCACATCGATATCATTGGTTTGATCGCCCCATTGTCTGGATTCATTGATTAAATTGCGGTTTTCTTCCATAGTAGCTGCCGCTGTAGATAAGGATTCAGACGTTGACGCTAAGGCTTGTATACCGCTTGCGTGAGTTTCTTTAAACTCTTGCATTATAGTGCTTTCATCCATTCCATATTTTCGGATGTGTTCTAATTGAGTATGAGCATCCTTGTTACCTGAACCAACCAAGAACTCATCTATTGTTTTAGCTGTAAACTTAAGCTTAATTCCAGCTGCATTGTTTTGCTGATCCTTTTCTAGTTCGTCTCTCCATTCCTTGCTACTGACTTGTGTGTACATATTGGATGCTACATGTTCTTTATCGCTATCAGAAAAGCGCTGCATATCAGAACTTGCTTCTTTAGCTGCCTCTTGGATATGTTCTGTATGGAGTTTGGTTAGGGACTGCTTGTTTAGTTGCGACATATGTAATACGGATGTATTAGCAACTAATTGACGCTCCAATTCCTCCTTTGCATCCTGTGGCTGATCTTCATTGTTGCTTGATTCTGCAAGACTTACATTGTACGCCTTTTGTAGGTCGCTATATTCATTTTGGAGATCACGGATATTATCTACAAATTCCTTTGGGTTGTTTTCTAAATCTATATTTTTGTTTGCAGCTATCGCAGCTATTGTCGCATGATATGTTTCCCTGCAAATATACTCGTCCTTATCAATGCGTCCTTGCGCTTCTAGTATATCAATTGAACTTAGTGCTTGCTTGATATTCTCATTCGATTGCACGGCAAGATTGGCTGTTATCGCTTTTTCCATTGCCAATGAGTTTTGTTCTATCAAACCTTCTGCTCCTTGCTCAGCTAAATGACTTGGCAGTTTGTCCGCTAAATCCCACTTCTCTGGCAGATTTAGGGATTCTATATCTACAATCGATACTAAACCACTAAAGCCATTATGCTGATCAATCTGATCGCTGATATTATGCGCAGCCTCCTTGCCTGGATTATCATTATCGGGCCAAATGCTTACCATCCTGTCCTTGAGAACCGACCAATCCACATTATTAACTCCTTGCGCTCCGCCCATCCACGATATCACCGTATGATTCGGCAGTAGCTTACTTGCTGCATCCGCTGTTTTCTCACCCTCTACTATTACTACTGGCATATTTGGCTGCCTCGCTAGCTGTTCAGAGCCGTAAATTGGCTTAGCTCCATTATCGCTAAATCCTTTAAGCTTCCATCCGCTCTTATTCTTCGCCTCATT
>DKMG01000106.1:1179-1532 GCA_002469975.1 Proteobacteria bacterium UBA7420 | reverse complement strand
TTGAATACTGGAGCAGAGTCATCCACTATTTTGCTTGCCACCCATTCATCTTTGTTTTTGTGAACACGATTTGAATCGTCATCAATAGCATCCTTGTTATTTACAAGTACCTGCTTACTGCTAAAGCTATTATTAGCCTTCACAGTAGCTATCACCCCAGCATGTGAGGCTACAATCTCTAATGCTTCAAACTTACTACAGCCCTTGGCTTCCTCAACAAACGAAAATATATCCCCCTTACTTCCATCACTAAAACGTCTCCACAAACCAACTTTATCCCCTTGCAATGACATGTTCAAAGAACCTACCTTAATTCCATTGCCTTGTTTGGTGATTTTGTCATCAGGGTTTAT
>DKMG01000106.1:596-1141 GCA_002469975.1 Proteobacteria bacterium UBA7420 | reverse complement strand
GCTGATTTAATTGACGGAGCAAGCTCTGATTTTGTAGCACTAATATTCTCGGCATTATCTAGATTTGCTGCATCATTTTCAATAATGCCTTGCTTCTTATCGACAAATTGATGAATCCGCACAGCTTCAAACATTTGTGATTGCTGCAATTCCTTCCAGCTGGCACTAGTGCCTTTAGCGCTTCTCTCCTTTAACTTCTCTCCTACCTCATGCAAAAACTCATTATCAAGATCATTTGGCAACAAAGACCTTAAATGCTCTATCTCTTCCTGCAATACAAACATCTTTTCACCAAAATTCATCTCCTTCATTTCTTTGCTATAATTTTCTATCATTTCTCCGTTCCTACCATATGCTATTAACTGCTTTTCTAGGTTTTTAGTTAGGGCAATCGCATCCGTGCGCACTTTGCCTATGCCAAACATTGTACCAACACCAAAACCCTTTAACGCTCCTAACCTTTTGATGTCGTTAGTTACTAGCTTTGCCGCTTCTGTATACCCATGTTTGCTAGCTAGTATTTTATATTTCTCTAGCGCCTCAGC
>DKMG01000106.1:0-554 GCA_002469975.1 Proteobacteria bacterium UBA7420 | reverse complement strand
CGGTAATGCGTCTCATGCTCTATGCTATCGGTTAGCTCCTGCATTTGATCTTCATGCTCTAATATTAACGCGCTTTTTTCTTCAATAGATGCTAATGAATCAGCAATATCTAGATTCACTGCTGTATATGCTTTTTTAATAGAAATAGTCTGACCAGCAGATACTGACTGAATCAATTCCTTAAAACTATCCTGTTTATGCAAAATAGTTGATTTTTGTTCCACTATTACTTTGTCTAACTGCTCAGAGGCTAATCCACTTGCATGTTTTTCTAAGCTTGCATAATTCATATTAAGTTGCTGCAATCTATTCTTGAACTTTCCATAATCACTAGTCAGTATGCTTGCCGCTTCTGCCCTCGCTACTCTTGCCTCCTTAAAACCTTCCCATAACTTCTTATTCTCCCACATTTCTGGCTTTGTTCCAGTTCTGCGTAATTCTTGCGCTTGCCAAGCAGTCATTTTGCGCACGCATGATATCGTTTCTTCCGACCTATCCAAATATGCTTTTACGCTTTGATCCTCTGGCAATTGTCCCATAGTACGATAATCACT
>DKMG01000100.1 GCA_002469975.1 Proteobacteria bacterium UBA7420 | reverse complement strand
AATGGTGGCTCCATCTCAATTGGGCACCCATTTGGTATGACAGGTTCTAGACAAGTTGGGCACATCATTCGAGAGCTTCAAAATCAAGACAAGCAATTTGGTGTAGTGACCATGTGTGTTGGCGGTGGAATGGGAGCATCAGGCTTGTTTGAAAGATACCCAAGTTAATATAAATTCAGAATTTGAAATTATTAAGAAGTACCTATCGGGGATAGGTGCTTCTTACCTAGACTCCAGCAGTGTGGAGCTTGCAGGCGGTGATGATTGCGCTGTTCTTGCACCTAAATCCAAGCTCTTAATTAGCACTGATACCTCAGTTGTTGGTGTTCATTTCCTGAAAACTATGCCACCTCAAGCTATTGCGTATCGGGCGGTAAGCACTGCTCTTAGTGATATCGCAGCCATGGGCGGAGCACCCACAGCATTTAACCTCTCATTGAGTATGCCAAGCTTAGATTCTACTTGGATGAAAGCCTTTAGAAATGGCCTAGTTAAAATATCAAAAGAACACAAAATACCTCTTGTTGGAGGTGACCTAGTTAAAGGACCGCTGCAAATCAGCGTCACAGTATTTGGCCGGCCTGGTCAAAACATTTTACTTAGATCTGGCGCGATGCCTGGAGATATTTTATGTCTGTCAGATGCCCTGGGGAAAGCCTATGTTGGACTAAGGACCTATAAATCATCACCTCTTATTAATGCTAAAACAAGACCTTACCTTTTTCCAAAAGCTCAGGTGGAATATGCTCAAGCTATCTCGTTGCATGCCTCTTCAGCTATTGATATTTCCGATGGCATATTGCAAGACCTATCCCATCTTATCGGGCAATCCAGTGTTGGCTGCGAGCTTGATATTGCAAAGATACCAGTTGCAGATAGCCACTTTCACAAACAATGCCTTGAGTTTGGAGATGACTATCAGTTGCTGTTTACCGTCCCACCTAACAAACTAGATTTACTAGAGCGTAAAATTAAATCTCTAGGGAAACAATGCCATACTATTGGAGTCATGAAGGGCGCAAGGCTTAAGATCTTAAATAGCCCTTTTAAAAACATCAAAAATTGGGATCACTTTAGGTAACATGAAATTTCCAAATCTTCGACAACCTACACATCTCCTAGCCACTTGGTTTGGCGTCGGGTTGCTGAGACCTGCTCCAGGAACTTGGGGCACTTTAGCGGGACTGATGACTTGGTATTTTATTCCACAAGCTCACTCATGGATTTGGCTCATTCTTCCCTTATTTATTCTCTTATCTTGGTTTGTATGTGAACAAGCGAATCAAGCTAGTGATTCAGGCGATCATTCTTCTATTGTGATAGATGAGGTGGCTGGCATATTAGTTACCCTTGCTTTTGTTCCTCATACTTTATTTGCATATGGCTTGGCTTTTTTCTTATTTAGATTATTCGATATTTGGAAGCCATGGCCCATCTCATGGGTGGATCAAAATATCAAAGGTGGCTGGGGCGTTCTCTTTGATGACTTGTTAGCTGGTTTCTTTGCAGGTGCTATAATCTTCTCACTTTTTTACTTTCTTTAATAACACGCATGACCAATTGCTCTTTCAAGGCTCAGTCTAAACTCCCCACCAAGCACGGTGAGTTTACCCTAAGTGCATTTGAAGAAGACAATGGTAAAGAGCATCTAGCTCTCACCTTTGGAGACGTAGCAGGACAAGATGTTGCCTTGTGCAGGGTTCACTCAGAATGCTTGACGGGCGATGCTCTCTTAAGTTTAAGATGTGATTGCGGACCTCAGCTTCAAGCAGCCCTAAAGATGATTGCGGAGCATGAATCAGGAATATTGCTGTATCTAAGACAAGAAGGCAGGGGTATAGGCCTGGTCAATAAGATTAGAGCATACGCCCTTCAAGACCAAGGTCACGATACTGTCGAGGCCAATGAGTCTCTTGGTTTTGCAGCCGATCTAAGAAACTACCAGATTTGCTCGGACATGCTGAAGCACTTTGATATTTCAGCAGTGAATTTGCTCACCAACAACCCTAAGAAGGTTCAGGCGCTAGAAGATGCGGGCATCAATGTTGCTAATAGGATGTCTTTACACGTTGGAGAGAATGATAGCAACAAAGACTACCTAGAAACCAAGCGCGATAAGCTTGGACATTTAACTTAAATATTTCTCTATTTTTAACAGAATATTTGGGGCATCAAGTTCTGCCATCTCGATCATCTCTGGCCGAGTTGCGTGCTCTATAAACTTATCAGGTATCCCACAAATCAAAATAGGAGTCTTCACTGCTTGCTCTTGAGCCCACTCACTTACAGCTGATCCAGCGCCACCAGCAACTGCTCCATCTTCAATTGTGACTATTAATTTTTTATTTACCGAGTGATGGGCTAATAGCTTTTCATCCATCGGTTTTACAAACCTCATATCTAGAATCGTGGCATTTTTCTTTGCAGCAACTTCTTCTGATATTTCCACTAGAGCGCCAAAATTAACAATTAAAATATCCCCGTCTCTTTCATGTAGCACACGACCTTTGCCAATTGGAACTGTATCTAAGTCTTGGCTAATGCTTGCATTTCTTCCTGCGCCCCGAGGGTACCTAACAGCAGCAGGACCTTGATAACGATATGCAGAGGTTAAGAGCTTTCTTGTCTCATCTTCATCGGATGGAACTGCAATAACCATGTTTGGAATGCATCGAAGGAATGTGAGATCATAATTTCCAGAATGTGTGGGGCCATCTTCGCCCACCAGGCCTGCTCGATCAATTGCAAACAACACATCTAAGTTCTGCAAGGCAACATCGTGGATCACTTGATCATAAGCTCGTTGTAAAAAAGTTGAGTAAATCGCCACAACAGGTTTTTTATTCTCACATGCCATCCCAGCAGCGAGAGTCACTGCATGCTGCTCTGCAATTGCAACATCAAAAAATCTCTCGGGGAATTCTTGGCTAAATTTAACTAACCCTGATCCTTCTCTCATAGCCGGAGTGATAGCTAGAAGATCTAGGTCTACTTTTGCCATATCAACAATCCACTCGCCAAATACATCTTGATATTTTGGGCTATTCTTGCTGACAGAAGAATGATCCAATGGTTTGACCTTACCAATTGCATGAAACTCAATCCTATCTGCTTCTGCCTCTGCTAAACCGGCACCCTTTTTGGTGATGATATGTAGGAACTGTGGCCCTTCAAAATCTTTTAGATTATTAATCACAGCAATCAACTCATTGAGGTTATGACCATCAATTGGACCAATATAATTTAGCCCTAACTCTTCAAAAATACTTCCTGGCGCAACCATTGCCTTCATTTGGGTTTCAACTTTTCTTGCAATATGATGCGCTTGAGGAAGGTTTTCTAGAAATCCCTTGCCGCTCTTCCTGATGCCTTTATATAACTTAGACGCCCAAATGCGGGAGAAATAATTATTTAATCCACCCACATTCTCTGAAATTGACATGTCATTATCATTCAAGATGATCAGCATATTAGGTTTTATATGTCCTGAGTGTGCCAGCCCTTCAAATGCGATTCCTGCTGTCATTGCACCATCACCAATGACGGCAACCACTTTCTTATCTGTGTGTTGAGCTGCAATTGCCATTCCTAATGCTGCGCTGATCGATGTACTTGAATGACCTACTCCAAATGCATCATATGCACTTTCTGCTCTACTGGGGAAAGGCGCTAAACCATCTTTTTGCCGAATGGAAGTCAGCGAATCTTTTCTGCCTGTTAGAATTTTATGTGGGTAGGCTTGATGCCCAACATCCCAAATAATTTTATCGTTAGGAGTGTTGTATAAATAATGCAGTGCGACGGTTAATTCAATCACACCCAAACCGCCACCAAGATGACCGCCACTTTGACCAACTGAATATAAAAGATGCGCCCTTACATCATCTGCAAGAGATTGCAGTTGGTTCTTAGAGAGATTTTTTACGTCATGAGGGTCATTAATTTTATCTAGAGTTGGAGTCTCTGGAATATCTGTGGGAATTGTTGTAAAAATCTTCATGTTAATGCGAGCGCGCAACCATGAAATGAGCCAAGTCTTTCAAATCTTTTGCTTTAGACTGATCAAAGGCCGTGTTAATTTTTTCAGCGCACCATACAGATAAGTCATCAGCTCTTTTTTCTGATTCTGCCAATCCAAATTCACTGACGTACGTCATTTTAGAATTCTCTATATCTGATAAATTACTTTTACCTAAAGTTTGTGAATTTGAGGATGCCTCTAATACATCGTCCATGATTTGAAATGCTAGCCCTAGCTTTTGTCCCAATTCATTTAAAATAGATAAGGGCGTCAAGTTTGACCGGTCAGCAAGATGAGGCATGGTTAGTGCCACTTGAATTAATCTTCCTGTCTTAAGAGTATGAATTTCCTCTATGTCATGAAATTTTTTTTGCTCCGCATCTAAGTCATACTGCTGCCCTAGAACCATACCTTGATGACCGCATGCAGATGACATAGCTTGAATAATTTCAATCTTTTGTTCTGATTGAATATGCTGTGAGGATGCAATGACCTTAAAAGCTAAAGCCTGAAGAGCATCGCCTGCCAAGATAGCGGTGGCCTCATTAAAAGCAACATGATTAGAGGCTTTACCACGTCTCATGTCATCGTTATCCATTGCAGGTAAATCATCATGGATCAGTGAATAAGTATGCATGAGCTCAATGCTGGTCGCCATGTCCACTAGACCTAACTCAGAGTTATGATCGGTTAATTGCCCCGAGGCAAAAACTAGGCCAGCTCTAATGCATTTACTTTCAGCTAAAGCAGAATATCTCATAGACTTTGTAATCTGATCATCAGCTCCAAGAAGAGAATCTATTTTTTTGAATATCTTAGTCTTACACTCAGATAAAAAGCTTAATGACATGCGAGGTGGCTAACTATCTAAATCAACGGTCTCGCCATCACCTAAAAGTTTTTTTACTTTTAGCTCAGCCTCAGATAGCTGTTTTTGGCACTCTTTAACCAAACTGATACCTTCTTCAAAAGATTTGACACTATCTTCTAAATTAATATCTCCATCCTCAAGTTTTTTTACTATCTGTGCAAGCTTCTCGAGAGAGGCTTCAAAATTTACTGTGTCTTTTTTTGTCATGTCTTATTATAGCTTATGCTGTTTTGATGATCACTTAACTTCAAGCGCTAAGGCAGGAAATTTTCTTCCCAACCAGGCCTTGATTCTTGAGGGCAGTATTAATGCTGCCGGTGTAAAAATTAATGTTAAAACTGTGCTGAAAGCCAAGCCAAATACTATCGATGAGGCTAGATTTTGCCACCAACCGACGACTCTACTGCCCACAATAATCTCTCTGCCAAGAACATCAATGCTAAGCCCTATAGCCAAAGGTAATAACCCAAAGATGGTGGTTGCTGTGGTTAATAGAATTGGCCTTAAGCGCTGCTTACATGTTTTCATGACCACATCTTCACGAGATAGGTGAGCAAATTCTTCTTTTAGGCGATTAAAAGTATCAATTAAAACAATGTTGTTATTCACCACAATACCGGATAAAGCCACAATAGCGATTCCAGTCATGGTCGTGCTAAAAGGTTTGCCTACAATTAACAGCCCAATTAACACACCAACAATAGACATAAAAACTGCACTCAGAACTAAGGCTGATTGGTAAAAACTATTAAATTGAGTCACAAGCAGTATGAGCATTAAAGAGAGTGCCGATATCGCGGCCAAGCCAAGAAATTGAGTTACGGCTTCGGTTTCTTCTTGCTGACCTCGAAACTGCGTCACAATTCCCTCTCCCAAGTCTTGGGTATCCAGCCATTCAGCCATCTCTTGCACTTTATCAGATACCAAGTATTTAGATGACTCAGTCGCAACACCAATTTCATGAAAAAACTTACCATTCCTTCGCACAACTGACTGACGATTCTGGACGGGCACTAATTTTACGAAGGTACTAATTGGGATTAGCCCATTCATTGAGTTTACTTTTAGATCTTCTATACCACTAAGAGATCTGAGCTCAGAGCCAAATCTTGCTCTAATTTCAATCTCATCTCTTGAATCATCTGGCCTATACTCTCCAACTTTAAAGCCATTGGTCAACATCTGAACCAATGCACCGATATCACCAATGCCTACACCTAGTTGGGCAGCACGCTGCTTATCTACCTCAACACGCCACTCAATCAAGGGATGTGGCAAGCTTGAGCGAATATTGGTTAAACCTATAACCTCATCTTTCATATAGTTTTCTATGAGTTCGGTCGCCTGAGCAACCTCTTGTTCATTGTCACCAAAAATCCCTAATTCTATTGGGGAGCTGAATGATGGTCCGCCTTCTTCTGGAGTAATTTCAATCACGAGTCCAGGCATATTTGAGGTTGCCTCTTGAGCTCGTCGAATAATCTCTGCGCCCTTGACCTCCCTTTTATTGGAATCAACAACCTCTAAAAATCCACGCGCCATCCCATCACCACCAGAGTTAAACCATTGTGAGCCTGTTGTTAAATAGAGATTTTCAATTCCTTCGACTTTTAAAATCTCAGTCTCTACCTTCTCCATGATTGCCTTGGCTTCCAGAGAAGAAAAATTACCTCTAGCCCTAACAGAAATTTGTGCAGTCACAGGGTCAACATCAGCAAAGTAAATTGTGCCTTTGCCAAAATTGCCATACATGGCATAGCCAAAAAACCATAACAGCATTAGCACTGCGATAACGGTTTCCCCTGGATTGGTAACAAATTTTTTGAGCCATTTGCCATAAAAGTTAGAAATTTTATCAAAAACAATCTCTCCTGTTTGCTCATTATCTCCTGACACAAGCGTGGAGCGTCTTTGGCCAAAGATGGATCCTACTACTGGCGTGACAATCATTGCATACACCAATGATGAGCTCAGGACTATAAATACTGTGACGGGGAGATAACGCATAAATTGCCCCGTAAAACCTGGCCAAAAAATGAGCGGAGTAAATGCAGCAATCGTCGTTGCAGTAGAGGACAGGATTGGATAAAACATTCTCTTTGAAGCGAGTCTATATGCCTCTAGCCTATTTAAACCTTCAGAAATTTTTCTATCTGCATACTCTGTGACAACAATTGCACCATCAATCAGCATGCCAAGTCCCAACAAGAGGCCCATCATCACTAGAAAATTAAATTCAATATTAACTAGTCGCAAAACAATAAAAGTTAAGAGAAAGCAGAAAGGAATAGAGAGCCCCACTAGCATGCCCACTCGCACACCCATGCTCGCAATTACTAAAATCATTACCAGGAATATCGCCGTAATAATATTTCCTTCTAGCTCTGAAATCATGACTTCCGCCCAAACAGTCTCATCATTTGTTCTAATAATTGAAAGATTTTGAGGTAGATTTTTTTCAAATTCAGCCTTAACTTTTAAAATCTCATTTTTCGCGTCAATCGAATTTGCGCCCACCCTTAATTTAATTTCAAGAGTGACAGCATCTTGGCCATTCACCTTGGCAAAAGAAGAGAAATCTTTAAATGTTCTCCTAATCTCCCCAATATCGCTTAAGGTTACAACTGCATCTTGAGTTACCTTAATTGGAATATTGTAAACATCCTCGGCTGTTTCAAAAATACTCGGCACTTCAATATTAAATTTTCCAGCACCTGTATCTTGAGC
>DKMG01000101.1:5660-6092 GCA_002469975.1 Proteobacteria bacterium UBA7420 | reverse complement strand
ATTAGTTGCTTGTTGAGTAATTTCTGATGCTTTTTGTGCAATAAATTTAATGTTTTTTGGATGGTATGCGGCCACTGAAAAAGCTACTGGGACATACGTCAGTCTTCGACCAGCAATTGCCGCTCCAACAGTGCCGGAATAAAAAACATCCTCTCCCAGATTTGCTCCTAGATTTATTCCAGAGACAATCATATCAATAGGCTCAGAGATGATGGATAGCAATCCGAGATATGAGCAATCAGCTGGAGTGCCTGAGACTGCATAAATATTTTTTGCAATTTCTTCTACTGCAATTTCTTGATGCAAGCTAATTGCAGCGCTCATGCCACTGCAATTTTTTTTGGGAGCAACTAAAAAAATATTATTAGAAATACCTAAAGCGCTAGAAAGCTCTTTAATACCTAAGGCTGTATAACCATCGTCATTTGTTAG
>DKMG01000101.1:0-5606 GCA_002469975.1 Proteobacteria bacterium UBA7420 | reverse complement strand
CCAATAATGCCCATTCCTTCTGTTGTGGTGGCTTTGATAGAAATATCACCTGTGTCCATGGCTAGCAAGTTCGCTAGCTTAGCCTTCATGGCTTCCACGTGAGGAGAGATTTTTGGCTGTTCGCAAATAATTACTAGATCGATGTTAGAGGGCTGCAGACCTTTATGCGCCAGTAAGCTCATCGCTTTTTCAAGAATAATTAAGCTTGATAAGTCTTGGTTCTGACTATCAGTATCGGGAAAATAAAAACCGATATCATTGAGCCCGCCAGCACCCAAGAGCGCATCAGCCAAAGCATGAAGAACAATATCACCATCAGAATGAGCCACAATAGAAAGCTCGCACTCTATTGATAGACCCCCTAAAATCATGCCATTGCCTGGCTGAAGTTTATGAAAATCTATGCCACGTCCAATCCTCAAATTCATAGTGTTAGCTAAATTTAAATCATGCATATAAGTAACTTTGAGATTAGATCTATCTCCAGGGATGGCTTGAACTTTAAAACCTGAATCTTCCATAGCCTGAGTTTCATCGGTCAAACTAATACCAGCATCAACTGCATTTTTTAGGGCAACTGTTAACGAGGAGGTATCAAATATTTGAGGGGTTTGAATTTGCATGAAATTCTCTCTATTCACTGCAACTAAATCATTATTTCTTTTTTCTCTTAGCGAATCTACCATCTCAATGACAGGATAGATGCCCTTACATTCCTTGCTTAAATTAAATTCATGCAAAATATCTAAAAAATGCTGCTCCTTCAGCCAAGGGCGGCAAGCATCATGTACAACTGATATTGACAGGTGGTTTGGTTCAAGTGCTTGGATGGCATGAAAAACCGAGGCTGTTCTTGAGCTGCCTCCATTGACCACAGTAATCTTGGGATTAGTTATAAAGGATTGTGTGTGAATGAGATTATCATCTGGGTCAACAGCAATAATAATTCTCGAAACCACAGGAATACTTATAAAAATATTAACAGTATGCTCAAGCATAGTTGTTGCTTGGAACAAATGATATTGCTTAGGTTTGCTAGCTCCAAAGCGCATAGCCTTACCAGCTGCAGGGATGATTACTGCAACTTGTTTATTATTTTGGTCCATGTATTTTTTTTTCGTCAAAGCTCAGAAAATCTTCATTTTTATAAATCAGATTAAGTTCTTCTCTCGCAAATTTTTCTGCATGAATATCATTCTGCTGCTTGCTTTGTATTGATTCCTCTAAAAGATCATTTTGTTTAGATAATATGGTGTTATGTTCAACCAGTAGCTCATTTTCAGCATGCAATTGCATGTAACTTTTTTTACTATTATCGCCAAGGTAAAGACCGTAAAGAGCAGTAACCACTAGAATGAAAAAAAATCCAATCAGGATTTTAACTAAAGACATTGCCAGCAAATTTTAGATTTTTGTTTTTTGCCTCTATCCACAACAATCTATTATATTTTGCTACCCTGTCAGATCTGCATGGCGCACCCGTTTTAATTTGCCCTGTACCTAATCCAACACATAGATCAGCAATAATACTATCTTCTGTCTCTCCCGACCTGTGAGAGATCACTGAGCTGAAATGGTGCTCATTTGCAAGATGAATTGTTTGCATGGTCTCAGTAATAGTTCCAATTTGATTAAATTTAATCAGAATTGAATTGCCTAGAGACTCATCAATGCCTTTCTGCAGCTCTGCAACATTGGTTACAAATAAATCATCTCCAACTAACTGACATTTACTGCCAAGGGCATCAGTTAATGTTTTCCAGCCCTTATAATCGCTTTCATCCATGCCATCTTCAATTGAAACAATTGGATAGCTGCTGCTCAATGATTCTAAATATTTTGAGAATTCAGGAGAGGTGAGTTTAAGCGCTTCGCCCTTAAGTGAATATAAGTTATTTTCATAGAATTCTGTGGCAGCGCAATCGAGTGCAAGGCTAACATCGAGCCCAGGTTTCAAATTATTACTCTCAATCGCTTCTATAATTAACTCTATAGCTTCTTCATGTGACTGTAGGTTAGGAGCAAACCCACCTTCGTCGCCCACTCCTGTACTAAGATTTCTTTGTTGTAATAACTTTTTTAAGCCTCCATATATCTCAACCGACCACTGCATTCCTTGGGAAAAAGAAGTTGCACCCACAGGCATAATCATGAATTCTTGAATATCAATATTATTATCCGCGTGCTCACCTCCGTTAATAATATTTAGCATAGGGACAGGGAGTTGCATATCTAATTTCACAGAATTAATCTCATGAAATACATTGTTGATATATTTATACAGGGGTTGCTCAGATACTTTGGCGCCTGCACCAAGGACGGCCAATGAAACTCCTAAAATTGCATTTGCGCCAAAGTTAGATTTAGTTATAGACCCATCTAACGCAATCATTTTCTCATCAATGGACTGCTGATCTCGCACATCAAACCCAATGAGCGCTGGGGCAATCAGATTATGAATATTATCTATAGCATTCATAACACCCTTGCCCATGTAATCCTTACCTCCGTCACGAAGCTCTAATGCTTCTCTCGAGCCTGTTGATGCTCCACTTGGTACCATGGAAATAAAAGAGCTACCATTATTTAAATGTATCTCACAAGATATGGTTGGCGAACCTCGGGAATCAAAAACCTGAATAGCTTGGATTGATTGAATATTTGACATAGTCAAATGCTTTCTTGTTGCTTAATAAAAGTATCTAAGGCGGTCAGCTGAGATAAGATTGGATAAATCTGATCAGTCGCTATTGCACAAGGGCCATCGCATTTTGCCTCGTCAGGATTAGGGTGAGCTTCTAAAAATAAACCAGCAATCCCTTGGCTCAGACCAGCCTTCGCAAGGGGTAATAAAAATTCTCTTCTTCCACCCGCTGCATTTCCCAGGCCGCCAGGTAGCTGAAGAGAGTGCGTTGCGTCAAAGATGACGGGCACATTTAAATTTTTCATAATTTGAAAATTTAGCATATCCACAACAAGGTTGTTGTAACCAAAAGCATTACCTCGTTCACATAAAACAATCTGGTTGTTGCCTGCTTCTTCACACTTCTCAATTACATTTTTCATCTCAGGGGCTGATAAAAATTGTGGCTTCTTAAACTGAATAATTTTTTTTGTTTTTGCTGCCGCAATTACTAAATCCGTTTGCCGGCATAAAAATGCGGGAATTTGTAGGATGTCACATACCTCTGCAACAGGTTGAGCTTGAGCAGGCTCATGAATATCTGTAATTATTGCGACATCAAAAGTCTCTTTAATTTTTTCTAAAATTCTTAGGCCCTCATCAATACCAGGTCCCCGGTATGAGGAAATTGAACTGCGGTTTGCTTTGTCAAAAGAGCCTTTAAAAATCCAGTTGATATTAAGATCAGAGGCTGCTTTAGCAAACTCTTCGGCTACTTTCATTGCTATAGATTCTGATTCTAAGACGTTCACACCGCCCATCAGAGTCATAGGCTCATGGTTACCAATTTTAGAATTTTTTAGAATCAATGACATTATCTTTTAATCTTAATGGCTTTTAAAATAAAATCATTAAAAATTGGATGGCCATCACGCGGGTTAGATGTGAATTCAGGATGAAACTGGCATCCTAAAAACCAGGGATGTTTTTTAATTTCAATCATCTCTGCTAACTTTCCATCAACTGAGGTGCCCACTATATCCATGCCACCCGTAATCAATAACTCTTTATACTCAGGATTGACCTCGTATCTATGACGATGACGTTCAATAATTTTATTCTTTTTATAAAGTTTCTTTGATAGGGAATCATTTTTAACTAGGCATTCTTGGCCACCTAATCTCATGGTGCCACCAAGATCTGAATTTTTATTTCGCACTTGAGTTTTTCCCAAGACATCCTTCCATTCTGTAACTAAACCGATGACCGGGTATTTTGTTTTTTCGTTAAACTCAGTGCTGTTAGCAGTCTTTAAACCTAAAACATTCCTTGAAAACTCAATAATAGCTATCTGCATGCCTAGGCATATTCCAAAATAAGGTAAGTTATTTGTTCGAGCATACTCACACGCATGGATCATCCCTTCTACCCCTCTGCTCCCAAAGCCACCAGGAACTAGGACCGCTTGATAAGGTTTGAGAATCTTTGAAACATTTGATTTGGTAATCTTGGCCGCGTCAATCATATGAATTTCTACCTTGGCAAGATTTACTATTCCTGCATGATCAAGTGCCTCATTAAGTGACTTGTAAGAATCTTTTAAATCAACATATTTTCCTACTACTGCAATCGAGACTTTTTTCTTTGGATTGAGCTTCGCTTCAACCACTCTCTTCCAATCATTCAATTTAGGAGGCTTTACTTTCGATAAATTTAGCTTTTTAAGTAAAATTTTATCTACGCCCTGAGAGTAAAGTAATAGAGGGATAGAGTAGACAGTTTCAGCATCATGCATTGAAATAACGCTTTTAGGATCAACAGAGCAAAAAAGTGCAATCTTTTTCTTTTCCTCTTGAGGTAGCTCTTGCTCTAGTCGACAGATAAGGCAGTCAGGTTGCAACCCCAAAGATCGAAGTTCCTTCACAGAGTGTTGCGTAGGTTTCGTCTTTAGCTCTTCTGATACTCGAATATACGGCACTAAGGTTAGATGAGCCAAGGCAGTTGCAGAGGTTGGAAGCTCTAACATCATTTGCCTGATAGCTTCGATGAAAGGCTGGCTCTCAATATCACCAACAGTTCCTCCAATTTCAACAATGGCTATATCTGCACCTTTGGCCCCAGCCCTGATTCTGCGTTTTATTTCATCTGTGATATGAGGGATAACCTGAACCGTTCCTCCTAGGTAATCACCCCTTCTTTCATTTTTAATAACTTCTTCATAAACCTTACCAGCAGTAAAATTATTTTTTTCAGTAGCTTCAAATCTTACAAATCGCTCATAGTGGCCTAAGTCTAAATCTGTTTCTGTGCCGTCATTTGTAACAAAAACCTCTCCATGTTGAAACGGACTCATAGTGCCTGGATCGACATTAATGTAGGGATCTAATTTATTCAGTGAGACCCTGAGGCCGCGAGCCTCAAAAAGTGCTCCAATGGAGGCTGCTGCTATCCCCTTACCAAGAGAGGAAACCACACCGCCGGTGATAAAAATGTACTTTGTTTGCGCCATCAGTTTTTAGTTTTTGATGGGAAAACAGAATATCAGATATTGGTGGTAATAAAAACTAATTACGCACTTTCTTCAAATAAAGGTCTTGATAAATCCGCCCAATCTATATCAGCATCACTTTTGGAAGATGCATATTCTAGAATTCCAAGGTCTTCAAATTTATCTTTAACAGAATCTCTCAAAAGCCCAATCCGTCTCAGGTTTGGCATTACTCGTTGAAATAATAGCTTTTGGAAATGCTTATTAATATCGGTTCCCAGCTGAAATTGTCTTGCCTCTTCAACATCCCAGCCAAATCTCTCAAAAACATCAGTTGAAAGAAGTCGTTCTCTGCTTAACCAGCAGGCCTCAAACGCAAATTGCGCTCTCTCTTCTTTTTCTTCTTCGGTTAAAGTCTCAATAAACTCCTCCAGATAATTAATACCGAATGTCACATGTCTTGCCTCATCTCGAATGATTAATCCGAGCATGTCG
>DKMG01000112.1 GCA_002469975.1 Proteobacteria bacterium UBA7420 | reverse complement strand
TTTACTCAAGTAGAAGGCCAACTTCTCCTTGGAGCTCTGCCTGGATGGAAAATGCAGTTCGCAAAATTATTTACTAAATACATTTTAGATATACCCATGCGAATGAAATGGGGCTGGAAGGACAGAAGACTAACCATGGGTAATGCTGGTGTTGCTCGTCTATTGATCTCTCTCAAAGAGAGGCAAGTTGATATGTGGACTGAAACCGCCATGACTGACTTAATTGATGACAATGGTGACGTGATTGGTATCAAGGCCACTATGGACGGAAAAGAAGTTTTAATTAAAGCAAACAAAGCAGTTATTTTGGCAGCTGGAGGTTTTGAACGCAATCAGGACTTACGTGACAAGTACCTACCAAAACCAAGTAATGCAGACTGGAGCGCAGCTAATACTCACAACACCGGGGATGCATTAAAAGCAGCTCTTAAACTAGGTGCTGACACTCATCAAATGGATACTGGCTGGTGGTCCACCACTATGAAAGTTCCAGGCCAGGAAAAGGGGTGGCTTTCAATGGTAGATAAATCAATGCCTGGGAACTACACAGTTAATAAAAACGGTGAAAGGTTTTCAAATGAATCGCAAAATTATGTTAGCTTTGTTAATGACATGTTTAAGAAATTCGATGAAGGTAATCCATGCGCACCTTGTTACATGATCTTTGATAGCACTTTTAGAAAAAATAGACCTTGTGGCCCTCTCTTACAAGGCAGCATGCAGCCAGACTCTGCTGTCCCTAAGGATTGGTGGACACCATCTTTTTTGTCTAAGGGAGAAACACTCGAAGAGTTAGCTGAAATTGCTGGTATTGATATTACCGGTCTGCTTGCCACACAGCAAAAAGTGAATGAATATTCGGTAACCGGGAAAGATCTAGATTTGCAAAGAGGTGATAGTGTCTATGACCGCTATTACGGAGATCCCTCAGTTGAGCCGAATCCTTGCCTTGCCCCTTTAGAAAAAGGCCCTTATTACTGTATGGTTTTGTATCCAGGGGAGATGGGAACAGCTGGTGGGTTGGTGATCGACACCAAGGCTAGAGTTCTTCGACCAGATGGCAATCCAATTTCAGGTCTATATGCTTGTGGTAATACTTCGACCGCACTCTTGCCAACTTACCCGGGTCCAGGTTCAACCTTGGGTCCTGCTATGACTTTTGGCTATCTTGCTGCAAAAGATATTACAGGGTCTAATTTTTAAATGGACTTCACTGGTAAAACAGCTGTAATTACAGGAGCCGGTCAAGGCGTTGGAAAAGGCATCGCCATGGCTCTCTCTGCGCATAAAGCAAATGTGGCCTTGGTGGGAAGAACCTTATCAAAGGTCCAGGAAGTAGCTGATCAAATTATTCAGAAAGGTGGCTCAGCAACAGCTATTGAGTGTGATGTAAAAAATAAATCTGACATTGAAAAAGCGATTCTTCAAACAATTGAGAAATTTTCATCCATTGATTTTCTTGTAAATAATGCTCAAGAGGTTCCATTGGGCAACCTGCTTCATGTTGATGATGAGGCATTTGAGAATGGCTGGAAATCTGGTCCATTAGCTACTTTTCGTTTTATGAAACTATGTCATCCCTATCTAAAAGGAGGAGGTAAGATTATCAATCTTGCAAGCTCGTCCGCACTAAGAGCAGACTCAGAGGGTTACGGGGCTTACGCATCTGTCAAAGAGGCAATCAGAGCCATTTCCAGAACTGCTGCTGTAGAGTGGGGGCAAGATAATATTTTAGTGAATTGCATTATGCCGCTAGCTAAATCA
Source organism: Proteobacteria bacterium UBA7420 (assembly GCA_002469975.1). Lineage (GTDB taxonomy): Bacteria > Pseudomonadota > Gammaproteobacteria > Magnimaribacterales > D2472 > D2472. The sequence continues at coordinate 7,586 of DKMG01000112.1, read as the reverse complement.
ACTGGCATGGAGTGGTGGATGAATGAAAGACCTGAAGAGGCTAGTGCATTTGTTCAAACAATTCCTCTAGGCAGGGTTGGGGACTGCAAAGACGATATCGGTGAGGCCGTCTGTCATTTATTCAGTGATGGCATGTCTTATATTACTGGCTCAACCATCATGCTAGATGGCGGCCAAGCTTTTTTGAGGTAACAATTATGGATCAACTACAGAAACTCTTAGACATCGAAGATATTAAAAACTTAAAGCATAGATATTTTAGAGCTATTGATATGGCTGATTTTGAGTTACTGGATGCTATCTTTACTGAAGACGTAACAGTCGATTACCGAGGTGGAACCTATAGATGGGAGTCACAAGGGAAGCAGAAGATAACAGAAAGCCTGCGCTACTCATTCCATAATCAGGCTTGCGCGATGCATACAGGTCACCATCCAGAGATTGAAGTCACCTCAGGAACCGAAGCTAATGGTAAGTGGTATCTTCAGGATATTTTTTACAATCTTGACCACAACACTGTCACTCAGGGTACAGCCCTTTATTTGGATAAATACATTAAGGAAGATGGCCGCTGGCTGATTAGTCATTCTGAATATGACAGAATATGGGAGCAAGTTTCACCCATCAGTTCCGATATAGAATTTACTAAAATATTGCTTAAAGAAAAAGGCATTACAAAAGAGGTTTAAAATGAAACAAAAAGTTCAGTCTGCTTTAGATAATTATGTGCTCGCTTACTCAACAAATGATAAAGATTTATTTCTAACATTATGGGATCCGTCGGCTATCTTTGAGGATCCTGTTGGTGCCGAACCATGTGACGGTATTCAAGCTATATCTGAGTTCTGGGATTTTGGTCATGTCGAAGGAATGACGATAACTCCGACCAATGTGAAAACAATCATATGCTCCAATGAAGGTATCTTGCAAGCAACCATGGAGGTTCGCAATACTGCAGATAACACAGGAATGAACATTGCAATTGTTGACCATTTCGTAATCAATGAAACTGGTAAAATTATTAGTGGAAGGGCATTCTGGGATGAAAACTCTATTTCTCAACTAGCTGATGCGCAGCCAAGTGATATTAATTTAGATGATTTTATGAATAGAAGTTAGCGAATTTAAAGCCATGAATCTTAGCGTTAATCTGAATAAAATTGCTCTGCTTAGAAATTCTAGAGGTTCTGATAATCCCTCTTTAGAGGATTACGCAAATCAAGTCATTGCATTAGGCGCTCAGGGAATTACTTTGCATCCGAGACCTGATCATAGGCATGCAACCAGTCAAGACGCCATCGCTATTGCAGGTATTTGTAAAGAGCAGTCTGTAGAGTTCAATCTAGAAGGCAATCCTTTTACTGATTCTGATGATTCTTTTCTGGGCTTTGCTGAAATATGCGCTGCCTCAAAACCTGATCAAGTCACATTGGTTCCAGATACAGATAACCAGTTAACATCAGATAGTGGCTGGCCTGCTGGTTACAAAGCGAAAGAGCTGGAAGCCTTCTTAAGCTCCCACCAAATAAAAAATACAAGAACAAGCTTATTTATTGATGCCGATCTTGGGGCTCTTGAATTTGCAGCTATTAATAACTTTGATCGCGTTGAGATTTATACTGGGCCTTTTGCGCTAGCTTGCATGGAGGATGACGCTTTATTGATAGAGTCTCAATCCTCTAAAATTACAGCTGTTATTCAGCGTGCGGCAAAGCTGGGTATAGGTGTAAATGCTGGCCATGACCTGAATCTTACAAATATTCCTCAGTTAAAGCTTTGTGGCCTTATAGAGGAAGTGTCAATAGGCCATGCGATTATTTCAGATGCATTGAAATATGGCTTCAAGGACACCATAATGCAATATCTAAAGATTACCCGAGAAGCCTAATGTCGATTGAAGAAAAAATTGCCAGTCAAATTAAAGATAATGAAATCCTGATTTATATGAAAGGGTCTCCTTACGAGCCTAAATGTGGTTTTTCAGCCAAAACTGTTCAGGCGCTCATAGAGTGCGGTGCTGAATTTTCTTACGTTGATATTCTAGAAAATCAAGAAATTAGGCAAACCTTGCCCAGCATCTCAGAGTGGCCAACCTTTCCCCAGGTCTTTGTTAAGGGTGATCTGATCGGTGGATGCGATATAGTCACTGAAATGCATGAGACAGGCGAGCTTCAAGCAGCAATTGACAAAGCAGCTAACTCCTAATCTCAGCTAAGCAGATCCAAAATCTTTTAGCATCGCTTTTAACTCGAGTGAATGCTGTTCCTCCTCTCCAATGAGGCCTCTAGCATACTCCTCGAGGTAGACAGAAGCGTCTGCTACGCTGCTTAGCAGTTCCTTGTAAAGTGATAATGCATGGAGCTCATGTTCCAAGGCTTCTTCTAAAATGTCTTTGATGCTATGTCTATGAGTCTCCTCGATCTTCGCTACTTTTAGGCTTGGATGCCCATCAAGGCCTACTATCAATTCGCCAGCTTGCTGAGCATGTAGCAGCGATTCACTTGCTTGCTCCTTAAGAAAAGTCACTATTGGAAGTCTATAGGGTCCTGTCACCATAAGTGATGAGTGGGTATACCTAACAACTCCAGCAAGCTCATACTCCATAATTTGATTTAGTGTGTTACAGACATTTTCGACGTTGAGTTCTTTCATTTCCATGATCATTATCTTTTAAGTGATTAATACTTGTTAATATATCTTATATAGCAAGGTATTTAAACGACTGATTTTAGGTATTTTTTTAATGATAATCATTCTTACTATGGTAATAATTATCATTTATGAAATCATTGGGTTATGCAAATTATTAGAGGGGATGATTATCAGTCATGGGTCTACTCGCATGGCGCTGAGATGGTCGTGGTTGACCCTTGGTTAACTAATGCTCAGGAATTTCCTGTATTTAAATGGCTACTGTATAGGCCTTCAACTGAACCATCGTATCTACAAAGGCATAATTTAGTTTCCCAAGTAAATTATATAATTATTACTGCTCACTTTTCAGATCACCTTGATCTAGCGAGCTTAAGTCAATTTGATTCCAACATTCCGATTTATACCACCAAAGAAGCAAAGCGAACATTGGTCGCTAATGGTTTTTTAAACGTGATAGTGGTTAAGTCTGATCATGAATACCAGCTAGGTAAGTTTACCTTAGAGGTTTTTAACGCTGGCAAGCCATACAATACAACTACCTTTTCTTATAAGTTAACTGCCGGAGACTCCAATGTTTTCCACGAGCCACACATGTTGGACCCAAAATTGAGTTTTGACTCTCTTGATGCCTGTATTCTCACCGTCGATCAAGTTAAGGTTCTCGGATTGATTCAGGTTTCAATGAGTGAGTGTGACGCTGAAAAAGCAAAAGCTCGTCTTAATGCAAACTATTTATTAGCAACTGGTGTTTATCCATCTCGCTCTAAAGGGCTTATTAGCAGAATACTATCAATTGTGGAAAGCTCGAATGCTTTGAATTCCGTGAGTGTTATTTGCAAGAATCCAGGTGACTCTCTGACTATTTAGAGCTTAGACGCGCTCATCAAACTGATTGACAATCTTACAGAATGCCTCAGCTGTTACCTTGGCATCATAGGCAGCGCTATGAGCCTGCTCATTATCATAATCAATGTCTAGCTCCTTGCAGATTCTTGCAAGAACAGTCTGCTGAGTTGCAAGTACTCCTAAGCTAACTGTATCAATGAGTGAAAAGGGATGAAAGGGTGATTTTTTAATATCGTGCCTATCACAAGCTGCTAGCAAGAAACTATGATCAAAAAATGCATTATGACCAACGAGGATTGCTCTAGAACATTCATATAAATTTCTATGCTTGTTGATGACCTTAAATATATCTAGCAAGGCAGATTTTTCATCAACAGCCACCCTTAATGGATGATTTAAATCCAAGTTTAAAAAATCAATTGATTCTTGATTAATTTCTAGCCCTTCATGAGGCTTTATATGATGTCTGTGTGAATCACCTAGAACTAGTTGCTGGCCTTCAAAATCAATTAATTGAATGGCAATCTCTAAAATAGGATTATTAATTGCATCAAAACCACCGGTCTCAAGATCAACGACCACTGGCAAGAATTTTCTAAATCTATCTTTTAACATTTCAGCTCCTACAGATGAGCGTATAATATAAACGAAAAGTTCACACTAATATGATATTTCGAGATATTACAGAAACATTGTTTAATCAAATTCATGCGTCTTCTCATGAGGAATTCAATCATGAAAAAGTCTACTACTATGAGAACCCAGAGATAGGATTTAAATCCATTATTGCTATCCACAGCACATCAACAGGACCAGCCATTGGTGGTTGTCGCTATAGAAACTACTCAAGCTATGCAGAGGGCCTAACTGATGTGTTGCGTCTCTCAAGAGGCATGACAGAGAAAAATAATGCAGCCCATTTGCCGTTTGGTGGAGGCAAAGCTATTATCTTTGGCGATCAACCAAAATCAGAAGCTTCACTTCAGGCATTTGCACATTTTTTAAATCAACTGGATGGGATCTACTATTCAGCTGAAGACATTGGGATAACCTTGCAAGATATTCAGTATGTAGGTCGCCATTCTCCATACGTATTTGACAACGTTGATCCAGGGCCTTATACCGCAAAAGGAATATTCTACTCCATCCAAGCAGCATTAAAATTTTACACAGGCAAAAGCCTCGAAACCTCATCAATTTCTATTCAGGGAGCGGGGAGTGTTGGATTGACGCTGGCTCATCATTTGGCTGATGCTGGAGCAACCATCTATATCCAAGACATTGATTTAACTAAAGTAAGCTCAATTAATCATGCGAACATTATTCCTGTGGAAGATGCTTTAACGCAAGAATGTGATCTTTTGGCCCCATGTGCGATTGGTGGTATTTTGAACATCAATTCAATTAACACATTGAATTGCTCAATTATCGCAGGAGGCGCTAACAATCAACTTCAAACTCTAGAGGTAGATGATCTGTTGCTAGCTCTCAATATTCATTACGTGCCTGATGTCTTGATTAACTCGGGAGGAGTTATTGGGTTAACAAAGGATATTTTAGAGAGAGATGAAACACTAATCGAATTAGAACTCAAGCTGGTAGCACAAAGGGCTATTGAATTTATGACTATCGCATCAAAAAATAATATTAGTGTTTTGAGTGCAATGAATAGACTAGGTTCTTAATTGCTTTATTAGCCTTTCAAGGTCATCTGATTCTAGAAGTTTTTCATTTTTCTGTGACTCTAGGATGCTTGACTGAAGAGACTCCAACGCCAAATCTTTATCAATGTTTCTTTGTTGCATTTGTTGATTAATTTTGTCACCCATCAACGAATTTAATGCGTTGCTATGATTTAATTTATTTTGACTCACTCTCACTATTTTTAAATCATTTTTAAGCTCAACATATTTTTCTGATGCCTGTCTTATTGCCAGAGATACTTCCTTGCTAATTTCAACAAGCTCAATGCAATCTACTGGGCATGGCTCGATGCAAAGCTCGCAACCTGTACAAATATCAGATATGACAACATGCATTAAATTAGCCGCTCCAACTATGGCATCAACAGGGCATGCATCTATACATTTTTTACAGCCGATACATTCCTCTTCTATAACTTGAGCTGTTTGATTGATAAGTCCTGGGCCGTACTTACCATCCAGTTCTAGAGGCTCTCTTTTAGCTAGTATTTGTAGTTTCTTAAGTGTGTCCTCGCCTCCAGGCACACATCGGTTATGGGGTGCCCCATCAATAATAGATTGTGCATACGGCCTACAACCTGGAGTATCGCAGCGCCCACACTGGAATTGAGGTAATGTCTCATTGATAAGATCTATCAGCTCAGGCATATAGCTATTCAGTCACACCTAATTTTTTTTGCAGCTTTGTGTTGGAAGTGGTGTACCCAAATGGAACTCGCTCGCCAGGATGAATGCGTTGAAATGCCTTCTGTACTGCGAGGGTTGTTTCATGAAAGCCACATAGAATTAAATCAAGTTTTCCTGGATAGTCATTAATATCACCCACAGCAAAAATTCCATCTTTATTGGTTTCAAAGTTCTCTGTATTCACGGCTATTTTTTTCTGCACCAATTCAAGTTCCCAATCCAAAATTGGACCTAGCTTTTTATTTAAACCAAACAAAAATAGCAATTCATCAGCATCCTTGGTAACGCTTTCCTTAGTGTCAAAGTTTTTTAAAGTTACAGCAGTGACCTTTTCGGTACCTTGAATAGATTCAATTTGAAAGGGCGTGAGTAAGTTAACTGCTTCAGTTGCAACCAATTCTCTCATCTGAGCTTCTGTGTGCTGGGCTCCACGAAACTCATCTCTGCGATGAACCAAGCTGACAGATTGAGCGACCTTGGCCAATTCAACTGTCCAGTCAAGGGCAGAGTCTCCACCACCAAAAATAAATAGATTCTTATCTCTGTACTTCTCAACAGATTTAACTGAATAGCTCACGCCCAGGTCTAAAAACTGATCTGGATCTTCTATGTTGGGTGGTCTCCTGGCTTCAAATGATCCTGCTCCTGCAGCAATAAATATATTTTTTGTAGTACATTCAAGACCTTCGTTTGTTAGAATTTTCCAAGATGTCACACCATCTTCTGTTGATAGGGGCTCTATAACTTCAACCCTTTGAGACAAATACAGGTCATAGTCAAAAGGTTTGATTTGCTCTAGGAGTGCATCCACATGCTCCTGCGCTGTTTGACTTGGAACACCAGGAATATCATAAATTGGTTTTTCAGGATACAGCTCAGAGCATTGACCGCCCACCTTATCGAGGTTATCTATAAGGGTACACCTGAGACCAAGAAGCCCAGCCTCAAATACAGTAAATAAACCAACAGGGCCAGCCCCAATTACTAAAATATCTGTTTCTATTTTCATTTAATTCTTTGCCCTGGTTTAGCCCCATTATCTGGGGAGATTACAAATATCCCGCCATCTGAATCACTGGCAGCGAGAATCATGCCTTCAGATACACCAAATTTCATCTTTCTAGGCGCTAGATTATGAGCCATAACAACAAGCTTTCCAACTAGGTCTGCTGGCTCATAAGCTGATTTTATACCAGCAAATACATTTTTCTGACCGAGCTCCCCAACATTAAGGGTCACCGAAATCAATTTATCTGCACCTTCAACATGAGAAGCTGCAGTGACTTCGGCAACTCGCATATCCACCTTCATAAAATCATCAATGGTTATAAAATCATCATTCTTATCAGACTCTTCCATGGTTTTATCCTCTGTCTGGAACTTGTTAATATCTAAAGCCTCTACTCTTGAGATTACGGCTTGGAATTCTTCTATACGACAATCTACTAAGATTTCATCAAGATCTATGTAGTCAACTGTGTCCATCTGTAACATTTTTAGCAGTTTGGATGTCAGCGTTGGTATGACGGGATGCAGCAATATACATAAGTTTTTAAAGACATTGACTGCAGTTGTAGCAACAACCAATGCTTGAGCCTCGTCTAGTTTCCAAGGTTTCTGCTCGTTAATATACTTGTTTGTGTTGTCGGCAATCTCCATGATTAACTTTAGAGCTTTAGAATAATCTTTTGCTTC
>DKMG01000010.1:1216-3246 GCA_002469975.1 Proteobacteria bacterium UBA7420 | reverse complement strand
CTACCAAATCTATGGGGGAATAGTTTTTTGATAATAGTTAGAAATAACTATTAATAGAACAAACACCAGGCAATGCATAACCCTCAGATATATCTTCATAATTTCGATTCTATTGATCTAGAAAAAAAATCTATACTCTTTATACCTGGCGCAGGCATGGATCATAGATTTGTTAGAGCGTTGAAATTACCTTCAGAAGAATACAACCAGCCTTTGGTTATTGATTTACCTGGGCATGGAAAGACCCAGGGATTCTCATCCAATAACATTCAATTTTATAGCGAGTTTTTAATTGATGCCTTGGAGGAGTTTCATCTAAAAAATTTAGTTCTTTGCGGTCATAGCATGGGCGGTTTAATTGCTTTAGATATGCTTATTAGTCATGGTTTTTCTGCTAAATCATTACTCTTGCTGAATAGTATTTATCCCATTAAAGTGTCCAGTGCTTTGATCGAAAAAGCCAAAGCTGGTAATGGTCATGCGGCAGATTTTATTATTAAATTTGGCCTGTATAAAAAACTTATTGGGATGAAAAATATCTTTCCTCAGGAAGAGGCCCTGGTCATGCTTAATGATTTAGAGGCATGCAATAATTTTGAATTAAACCCAAGAGATTTAAAAAATCTGGAGCTACCTATTGCACTTGTCTTGGGGGCTAAAGATAAATTGGTTGATCTCAAAGAGGTAGATAATTTTGCCAAGCACTCATCGTGCGTAATTCATTCAATAAATGAAGTTGGACATTTCCCATTCTTTGAAAATCCCTCTGAATTAAGTAACGTCATAACCTCCATTACTTAAATTATTTTTTATAGCTAAGTTAGCAAATAAAACTTATGCTTATTGAAAATGGAGTAAGCATTGAAAGATTTTTATATTTTAGATTCTGGTCTTGGCACCGAATTACGCAGCAGAGGGTTTGCACTCCCTGACTTTCAAAATTCTACTTGGTCTGCTCAAGCTTTAATTGACGACCCGCAACTAATCCTAGAAATCCATAAAGATAATATCGAGGCTGGATGCACCGTCATCACAACCAGTAATTACACAGCTACCCCACTTATCTGGAAAGCCCAGGAGCATGATCTTGATTTTATTGCCTTAACTGAAACAGCACTGCGCTTAGCAGAAGAAGCGGTCAAGAGTGGCAGCAACAAGGACGCTCTAATAGCTGGTTGTTTCCCCCCAATAAACGTATCTTTTAGACCTGATCTTACCCCTTCAGAAAATGAACTAGAAGATTTCTATGAAGCTCTAGCAGCTGTTTACAAGGGCAGGGTTGATCTTATTTTATGCGAAACAATGGCATCAATACATGAAGCGGATATTGCAGCAAAGATTGCGTCTATTCATTTTAAGAAAGTTTGGTTGAGTTGGACTACCCGTGGATTAAACCCATTAATCTTGCCCTCGCAAGAAGGTTTGGAGGCTGCCGCCATAGAGCTTTCTAAATATAACTTAGATTGTCAGTTAGTGAACTGTGGGCATGCAGATCTGAGTACCGAATCGCTCAAAATTTTACAGTCCTGCGTTCCTAATATTGGGATTTACGCTAACTCTTCAGTAAATTCTATGGAGAGAGAGCAGCTAAAAACCTTTAAAAATCTTCATGATGTGCATCATCATCATGCGATACCAATTACCCCAATTGAATATGCAAACTTTGCCAAAGAATGGTTGGCGTTGGGCTGCATGGTGATTGGGGGTTGCTGCTCCACTTCACCAGAACACATCAAGGCGATTGCAGGGCTTGGAGCTTAAATTTAGCTACTAATTTTTGGTGGCTTTCAAATAGATTGTTAGGTCCACACAAATAAAATCATGGGTATCGATATAGCGACGATCACGCATTCTAGTGGCAATCCAAGACGCCAGTAATCTCCAAACTTATAGTTTCCAGGAGCCATAACTAAAGTATTGCATTGATGGCCAATTGGAGAGAGAAAAGCACAACTAGCGCCAACAGCTACGGCCATTAGGAAGGGGTCCACAGGATGACCTGCTTGGATTGCTAGATTGGCTGCTATTGG
>DKMG01000010.1:0-1143 GCA_002469975.1 Proteobacteria bacterium UBA7420 | reverse complement strand
AGAATAAGCCAAGGCATATCCATGCCCTGAGTGGTTGTGGAGATAAAGTTTGCTATGTTGAGGGAGATGCCGGATGTTTCTAAAGCTTGACCTACAGGAATCATTGCAGCAAGCATAACTACGACGGGCCATTCAATATTTCTATATAAGTTGCCATTGAGAACTTTAATAGAAATAAATGCAATTACGCACAGCAAAAATGCAACAACAATGTCCATGACGTTAAACGCAGTCAAGCCAATGGCTAGACCAAAAAAGACTAAACTTTTTAACAGTCGACTTCGACTTGGAATGGTTTGCAATTCTCTTTCCATTAATGGCATCAAACCCAAATGTTTTATTTTCTCTTTAACTCCCTCATCATCTTTTGTTCGAACCCCCAGAAGCAACACGTCACCCACCTTAAATGCCTCTCTTGCTAATCTTGTTCTAAACTTTGCGCCTCGCCTCCAGAGACCGAGCAATGCAAGATCTTCCGATGCTAGTCTTTTTAAGAATTCATGCTTGCGACCAATTAATCTGGAGCCAGCACTCACCATCACCTCAATTTCATCTAAGTCGGATTCTTGAATGGTATTGAGATTCTCCGCAATTTCAAAACCCAGCGCCTCTTGAATGGATGAAATATCATCCGGTGATGTTTTGATTACTAAAATCTGTCCAGGTTGAATCTTTGTTGCCATGGAGACGCTCGAAACCGCACCCGTTTCATTAACTAAACCTAAAATCTCCGTCTCTGGACCAGATATCTTTTTAATTTCAGATAATCTTAGGCCAATCGCTTTACTGTCCTCTCGCACAGTGACCTCAAATAGATAGTTTTTTAAATCAATCAGACGACTGATTTCTGTTGTATTTTCCCTGACCTTTACTAGCCGATAGCCAATGACGGAGATAAACAAGATGCCCAGAATACTTACTGCCAGTCCAACTAAGGAGTAATCAAAGAAATTAAAGCTAACCCCAGTATATTCTTGTCTGTATTGACCAATGATGATATTTGGAGGAGTGCCTATAACGGTATTCATCCCTCCTAAAATACTTGCAAAAGCCAATGGCATTAAAAATTTTGATGGGTTCCACCCCATTTTCTGGCAAACAGATAAGGTAATAGGAAGTAACAATGCCATGGCTCCAATATTG
>DKMG01000109.1 GCA_002469975.1 Proteobacteria bacterium UBA7420 | reverse complement strand
GGTCCGCGGTTCGATCCCGCGTAGCTCCACCATTAGTTAATATCCATTAACTCCTCTGTAAAATTATTTTTTTATCAGCGGATTCATTCGCAGAGATACTGGAATGCCACATAAGATATTACATTTTTCTATTCCATACTTCTCTCAATGCTGGCGACAAGGTTTAAAATAAAGGCTCATGATACGCGAGCAAAAAATATGAAAAATTCAATATCATTAATTGGCATGGCAGGCGCAGGCAAATCATCGATTGGCATTAAGGTTGCCCAGCAATTGAATCTTAAGTTTGTTGATAGTGATTTATTGATAGAGGAGAGGTTCGCTCAAACTCTGCAGGAGATTCTGGATGATGCGGGATATTTAAAGCTGAGGGCCATTGAAGAAGAGGTGCTACTTTCTATCGATCTTGCCGATACTGTGCTTTCTACTGGAGGCAGTGCTGTTTACAGCGAAAAATCCATGCAATACCTTCAGCAAAACTCTTTAGTGATTTATCTAGAGGTGCCGTTTGATCAAATACTAGAGCGCGTGCCGAGCTTTCTAGATAGAGGCTTCGCAAAAGAACCAAGCCAAAGCATCGAAGATGCTTTCTGTGAACGGGAGGAGCTCTATCAAAATTCAGCTCATCATATTATTTCAAATACCACAGATCTGAACTCTTGCGTATCAAAAATTATTGCTTTGATTTAATTGTTGAGTGGCTTGAAAGGCGTAAGAGCAATCTTGGTCCCAACAATGAATAAAATATTAATTATTGCTTGGACTGCAAATAGATTCGAAGCCAGCAAAGCACTATCAATCAAGCTTGTTTGAAATATCAAGAACAAAACAGCTGGAGCTCTTAATAACTCAATCCATAATGCAAATTTAGAGCTTAATAACACCATAGATGTGGTAAAGGCACTAGTAAAAATAAATAGCCCAAATGTAATAGTTTCTATTTGCACTTGATCACCGAGCGTAAAAAAAATGCTCATGGCAATCAGTGGCATTATCACAATTTGAATGCGCCCATACCATAGGCCTGCTAAAGGGAGGGGAGGATTAAATTTTTCTTTTAAAGGGATTTTATTTGGGTTGCCTGGAAATCTTAAAGCTACATCTGCAGGCCTCCAGCCAGTTCGACCAAACCATACCTTTATTTTATCGCCCCAATTTTTTGTGTAGAAGCTATCCCTTAGCATTTGCCAAAAAATTTCAATGTTAGCCCAAACTGGATTAAATGATCTCAGGGGCGTCACTGTTCCATATAAAGGTTTGAGGTTATCTTTTTCTTCAATGTATGTTCCAAACAATTTATCCCAAAGGATAAAAATACCACCATAGTTTGCATCGATGTATTCAGGGTTCTTGGCATGATGAATGCGATGATTAGATGGTGTAATAAAAACTTTTTCCATCCAACCAAGCTTGCCAATATGCTCTGTATGCACCCAGAATTGATAGATTAAATTAATCCCACCTGCCAATACAAATACTTGAGGAGGAATCCCCACAATGAGAATGGGAGTAAAAAATATCCATTTGATTAAAAAGCCCGAGCTGGTTTGTCTCATAGCAGTAATTAAATTAAATTCTTCACCATGATGGTGGACCACATGAGTTGCCCATAAAAATTTTCTTTCATGTGACATACGATGCATCCAGTAGTAGCAAAAATCGTACATGATGATTGCAAAGATGACGGTAAAGATACTATCTGCAGGTAAGAGTTTTAAATTCAATGAAGTTGCTGCAAAGGCAAAGACTGCACCCTGAAAACCAATATTAAGGATGGTAGGAAATCTACTAATCAATCCAAGTGCAACGCCGGTAAAGGCATCATTAATTCGGTAATTATTTTTTCCAATTTTTAGGCCCCACAAGAATTCCATAAATGCCATTAGAAAAAATAGCGGAACAGCTAAAAATATTAAAAAAGATTTATCCATAATTTTTTAGTTGCTCAAGGACCCCAATAACGTTTCCATATGCTCGTTGATCATCATAATGGCCTGTAATTCCAGCCAATTCAAGTCTTTGATCTATCCCCTTGATTACTTCAGAGAGGTGAGAGGTTCTCCCAAGAAAACACACCTCAGAAGAACCAATGAGCAAGGCATTAAGGTAAGCAACCGTGCCAATAACCTCACCAATCATATTGCACAAAGCAGCTGATGTATTTTCCATGGTATCTGCAGAGGCAAATTTTGCTTTTCCAAAATTAACCGCTGTGATATCGGGAGATAGGGCGCCTATTTTATTCACAACATCTCCAATCAATAGGTCCAATTTATCTCTTGAGCCCTGACTAGCAAATTCATTGATCTCTTGCCCATGAGAATTTTTGAATAACAATGAGCCTAGACCCTCCAGCATTCCTCCGCCCACCGCTATGCCACCCAAATGACTAAAAGTATTTCCTTGAATTAAAACACACGCAGTTCCTGTGCCCGCGCTCACCACCAAGGTCGGCTCTTCCTCAATTTGATATAATGTTTTAGCTCCAAATCCTATGGCTTCTATCTCATTAACCTTAATGATGGGGGTTGAATCAATGAGGTCAGGTAGACCAGAAGATTTTCCACCTGTGACCCCGATGAAGTCAATTTTAGATCGATCTAAATCATAAAGTTCTAAAATTTCTTTAAGTAATGTCGAGCTTAGATTTTCTTGTTTTGTTGGGCTGGTATGAAATATTTTTTCATTATCTTTCAGCACGGCTATGTCAGTGTTTGATATCCCAAAATCAAATGCAACTAACATTACCTTGCTCCTTAATTATGCGCAGTAATAACTTGGTTTCTTTTGAGGAGATCCAGCATAAGATTCTTGGGGTTGCTGCGCGAAGCGCGAGGTTTAAGTCTCGCAGGAATAAGACGAGTAGGGTAATAATTATTTTCAATGTCTACATCCCCAATTTCCCAATATGGGTCAATTATTGCTTGCGTTATTTTAAGTTTAGAGCGTTTTAACCATTTAGCTTGATGGGAATTTTTTCTCCATACTTCTACTGGAATTCTAATCAGTTCTTTCGTGCCATCTTCGTAGGTAAGCTCTAGAGGGATGGGCATAACAAGACCACCTTTATTAAAAAACTCAAAAATATAGTAACCCTCATCTTTTTCAAGAGCTTCTACGAGAGCTTTTTTCTTCCATTCAGGATCACTATTATTTTTATCATAAAGATCATCTAGTATTTCTTGAGAATCTTTAATTTCTCTATCAGATGGTGTGAACTCATCATATTCATCATATATATCAAGAAGCTCTGGTCTCAGGGTAACTCTTGTATCAATTTTAGCAGCTTGGTTCTTTTCATCATGCAATATCAATGGCTCATTTTTAAAGTCCATCCTATCTTTTGCTAAATTAATTTGCGGATCTAATGTATCCAAGGATGCAACATGAATATTATTCAAGGCAATATCTACATGATCTGTGCTGTAGAACCAGCCTCTCCAAAACCAGTCTAAGTCGACACCAGAAGATTCTTCCATGGTTCTAAAGAAATCATAAGGAGTGGGGCGTTTAAATTTCCAACGTGTTGAATATTCTCTGAAAGCTTGATCAAATAGCTCTCTACCTAAGATTGTTTCTCTTAGTACAACAAGTGCCGTAGCTGGCTTGGCGTATGCATTGTTACCAAACTGCAGGAGCGACTCTGAGTTAGTCATAATGGGAACTTGGTAACTGCTAGACATAAAATCAGTGAGCCATCTTGGCTCACCTCTATCAGACCGATAGTTAATATCCCATTCTTGTTCGGCGAGATATTGCAGGAAGGTATTAAGACCTTCATCCATCCAGGTCCATTGCCTTTCATCAGAATTCACAATCATAGGGAAGTAAATGTGACCAACCTCATGAATCACCACGCCAATTAAAAATTCTTTCTCGCTTCTGGAATATGTTCTAGTTCCATCATCCTCAAGCTCAGTTCTGGGGCCATTAAAAGTAATCATGGGATACTCCATCCCGCCCACAGGGCCATTAACGCTTTGGGCAGTTGGGTATGGGTAATCAAAGGAATACTTTGAGTATACTTTCATGGTGTGCATCACAGCTTCTGTTGAGTATTTAGACCACAAGGGCTCACCTTCTTTGGGATAAAAAGACATAGCCATAACCAAGGGGTTTTCTTTTGAGTCTTGCTTATAGCCCGCCGCATCCCAGATAAATTTTCTTGAGCTTGCCCATGCAAAATCTCTTACATTTTCAGCTTTAAAAGACCAGGTTTGATAATTAGTACTTTTTTCTAGCTCATTGTCATGCGCTTCTTCTGGTGTGATTATAAAGATCGGCTTTTCAGATTTTCTGGCTTGCTTCATTCGTTTTTTTTGGGTCGGACTTAAAACAGCATCCGCATTCAATAAAACTCCTGTTGCAGAAACTACGTGATCCGAGGGAACGGATATCTCTACTTCAAAATCACCAAATTCTAATGTGAACTCTCCATTGCCGATGAATTCTTTGTTGTGCCAGCCTTCATAGTCACTAAACACGGTAACTCTTGGATACCACTGAGCTAAAAGAAAAATATCATTTCCATCTTCAAAGGATTCATAACCATTTCTTGCTCGCACTGCATTTTCTTCAACTAAAGCATATGCCCAGTCAATATTTAGTTTTGTTGTCTCACCAGGCTTTAAAGGTTGCTCTAGATTAATGCGAACATGGGTGCCAACAAGGTTAGTGCTTGCTACCTTACTATTAATTTTTATGGATAGCTCTTGGAATCCACCATCAAACTTATCCATAAAATTCTGTCTTCTAAGAGTTGAAAAATCAACTCGTGACTCCCCGCCACCCCAAGGGCGAGTTAAGTTATTAATAGATTCTTTTTTGAAAATATTTTGGTCAAGTTGCAACCAAATATATTTTAAAGTTAAAGGGGAGTTATTGGTGTAAGTTATAGTTTCTGAGCCTCGAACACTTCTTTTGTCCTCATCTAGCTCAACTTTTATCTTGTAATCTGCTCGTTGCTGCCAATAAGTTGGACCAGGCTCACCAGTAGCTGGCCTAGAGAGGTTAGGGGAGGGAAAGACTTCCTCTAGCTGCCTAAATTTATCTTCAAAGGACCCCTTTGATTGATCAATTGCTGCAAAAGATAGATTTGTAATAGAGGCAAATAAAATAAAAAGAAAAAATTTATTGTTCACCTTTATCATTTATTTCCTCAGCTTTCCCTTCAATAATTGTAGATCTAGCAGATTTTTGATTGGCAGATCCTTGCTTAGAACCAAATCGATTAATTCGATCACTTCGATCTGTTTGTTTTTTGGACGCCCTGACTTTCCCTAAGTTCATAAAAACAAATAAGGAGAAGAGGGTCAAAAGGCTAAAAAAAATAGTATTCATTATTCTTTTATCTGCTCCTAAGTTTCATTAGTAATCTCAAAATTTCCATGTACAACCAAACCAAGGTCACCATCAGCGAGAAAGCCCCATACCATTCCATATACTTGGGCAGACCTTTTTCTGCTCCCTCTTCAATAAAATCAAAGTCTAGGACCAAATTTAATGCAGCAATAGCTACAACAAATAAAGAAAACCCAATACCAAATAAGCCATTGGAGTGAATGAAACCTATGCCAGATCCAAAAAATGACATGATGAAGCTAATTAAATATAAAAACATAATTCCCATGGTTGCAGAAACAATCATGAGCTTAAAATTTTCAGTGGGCTTGATGATTCCACTTTTATAGCAAAATAATAATGAAGCAAGAATTCCAAAGGTTAGCCCTATAGCTTGAATTCCAATTCCAGGGTACTGCATCTCTGCAAACATGGTAATACCACCCAGTGCCATGCCTTGAAACAAAGCATAAAATGGGGCAGTAGCTCCAGCTTTTGATGGGCTTCTGAAGATTGTTACTAATGCAAGAACAAATCCAATAAGCATGCCTGGCACAACCAATATGGGCATATTCCAGCCTAAAAATGCTCCGCTGAAACATAGCCCAAGCAAGACAGCTGTCTTATTAACAGCTCCATCAAGAGTCATGCGCTCAGCAAGAGGTAAGCTGCTAGTATCTGTATTTGTAAAGTTCTTTGTAAATGCTGGGTTTCCAGATCTACCAAAAGTGTTCAATGCAGAATGTTTTGACATTAGTTATCTCCTGTAAAAATCTATTATGGATTACATAGTGCTAGTTAGACAAATTTCAAGACTATAACTGGTCTATCCAACCAGCAATCAGGTGTACACCCTTTTCATCCGCAAGAGCCCTGCCTGATTCTGGCATCATAATTCCAGGGTCCAGTGATTTCATTCTATACAATAAAATAGATTCATTTGGCTCCCCTGGAACAATTGAGTACTTTAAATTGCCGCTGGCTCTTCCAGCTGCAACCGGTTTCTTAAAGATGCCTATATGTTCTTCTGTCTCTTCTGTGAGGTTCAAATAGAGCCCTGTGGTATCGGCAGAGCCTCCAGGAATATGACAATGCCCACAATTAATATCTAGGTAAGCCCTTGCTCTTTTATTTATACCAATGGTTTTGTCCTCATAGCTTGGCATTGAATTTACAGTCAAACTACTTTCAATCCAGCCTTGTGTAGCCCAATACAATAATTGATTCATGCTGCCACTTGAGTATTCTATATTTATGTCCATGTTTCTAGCTTTGGGGCCTATGGGCGTCATGACCTTATTTACCTGGTGGCATTCTTTGCATTGATTTTGATTGGGTGCTCTATATCGGACATCAACACTTGTGCCCATTTCATTTATAAAAGTAGTTGGAATGATTGCGCCTACAACTGAGCGCTTGGCATCGGTTTGCTCTGTATTCCATATGTAGCTTATGGCTTTCCATCCAGCAGAGGTATTGATCAGTAGCCTTGTTTCTAAAAGTTGAGCTTCCATGTCTCCATGTATATTGAGATAGGCAAAAGTTTTGATTAATGTAGAGCCCACAGGAAATTGAAATACCTTATCTTGCTGATAGCTCAGCTTTTGGTTTTTAGGCACATAAACAAATCTTAACTTATCAGTAAAATCAGAAAACAATGAGCTTGCCAGCGAATAGGGGTGTACTTCAGCAGAGGGAATTTGATTTTGCATATCTTGGAAAAAACCAAACTGCGATAAATAAGTTGGGGGAGTTGAGGAGGTTAGGTGCTCGGAGTTTACAGATGCGTGGATTGGCATCATATAAAAGACTGCTATAAAAAAA
The DNA here is from genome assembly GCA_002469975.1 of Proteobacteria bacterium UBA7420. Taxonomy (GTDB): domain Bacteria; phylum Pseudomonadota; class Gammaproteobacteria; order Magnimaribacterales; family D2472; genus D2472. The sequence goes on along the minus strand of DKMG01000109.1, from coordinate 13,815 downwards.
AGAAACTGAAATTTTCTAAAAATTCTCATCAAACGCTACCGGTGGTAGAGGCTGAATTTCACCTTCAAATGCATTGATATCTGATATGGCAGGCTCGAAGAATGGTAAGAGATATTTGATTGGGTCGAGAGCCAACAGGGTTCCATCACCATTGTTACTTACAACCATTTTCTCATGCTCTGGCTGCCCAAATACTAATTGAGAAACTGGCAGTAAGCCATCCCAAAAAATATCTGGCATGTTGCCATCCGATAGATCAAAGAGCATCTGAGCTAAGTCGCCTTTACTCGTATCAGGGTTATAGCCAGTAGGACCAAACTCGTTGCCATGAATTTGAATAGATTTTGGATGCGGGTAGTACTGTGCATCATCGGTCTCACCACCATAAGTGACTACCGCAATATTTACAGTATCATTTTCTCCAATCACATTATCAAAAATCTCTACATCTGAATTAGCCATGATAATAATTCCAGTTCCTCTTGGAACTTCACCGACAATATTGCCTTCTGGTGCGAAATTATCTGTATTATTACCTACTGACTGGTTATTGAACACTCTGACATGATGGCCGCGTTGCTGAGGAAGACTGGGCAGATCAAAGACTAAGATACCGCCAGTATTATTTGTTGCGATGTTGTTATGCACATCAGCATAGTAAGAATTTTCTATCTCAATTCCAGCCACATTAAATTCAGCGCGACTATTTCTAACGATGATGTTTTGTGATTGACCAACATATATTCCAGCATCCGAGGCACCAATTGCCACACAGCCATCAATTAATACATTCTTAGACTCAACTGGATACAGCCCATAGGCTCCATTAGATGAGTTGGGCCCATTGGTCCATTCGGTCTTCACCCTTATAAACTTAATATTGGTGACACCCTTAACTTTTATTGCATCACCTTTTGCATCTTGAACAGAAAAATCTTGCAAGGTAACGTTGTCAGATGTCACGCTCAAGCCTTGAGCTCCAGATTGCTGATTTTTAAAATCAAGAATTGTTTGACTCATCCCTGCGCCCTCTATTCGAACAGAATTCACATCTAGCGATAAAGAGTCTTCAAGGAAGAAGGTGCCAGCAGTTAATCGTATTATATCGCCAGGCTCTGCAAGAATCAGAGCCTCTTGAATTTCTTCATACGCATTAATCGAAGGCTGGATAATTTGAACAGCCGCAAATAGAGGCGTGCTCAACAAGAGCAGCGGAAAGAATACCCTGCTAGCTAGCTTGTGGAATTTCACCAAATTGCTCTAAAGGTTTCTCTAATTCAGTCCAGTCACACTCAAAATCATCAGGAGCATCTTCATATTCTAATAATCCTAATGCTTCAAATTTAGGTCTCACCTTGTCAGTTAGCAATCCAATCCGAGAGAGATTTGGCATAATTCTTGAAAAAAGAAAATTTCTGAATGTCGCATTAGCAGAGGTGGACAGCGCAAACTCTCTCGCTTCTTCTTCACTTAATTTTAAGAATTTTTGCATGGCTTTAGTATTAATTAGTCGCTCTCTTGAGATCACACAGGCCTCATAGGCAAATTCTGCTCTGTCTTCAATTTCCTCAGGACTGAGGGTTTTAATAAAGTCTTCTAAGTAGTTAATACCAAAAGTGACATGTCTGGCCTCATCTCTTATCACATAATGCAAAAGTTGAGTCAGAAGAGGATCCTTTGATAGCCCCTTTAACATCTGAAAGGCTGCTAAGGCCAGGCCTTCAATGACAATCTGCATGCCAATAAATTTAAGATCCCAGCGAGGGTCTGTCAGAATTTTATCCAGCAAAGCCTTGAGATTTGGATTAATGGGATAGTGCATTCCAACTTTTTCCTGAAGGTATCTATTAAACACTTCCACATGCCTAGCCTCATCAAAGGTTTGAGACGCAGCATATAGTTTTGCGTTATAAGTGGGAGCACAAGAGGTGAGCTGAGATGCAACTAGCAAAGCCCCTTGTTCACCATGCAAAAATTGACTTAGTAATTCTGCAAGATCATGACGATCAAATTCAATTTTTTCTTCTTCTGAAAGCGCCTCATATGTTGCGAGTGTCTCATGGGGTAATTCATCGTCTGTTTCGATGATTTTTTTATCTGCTGGATGGGTATAGTCCCAATTGAGATCAATAGAGCCATTCCAATTGAGCTCTTTCCCAAGCTCATAGAGTTTTTTAATTCTGTTATCTGCAACTGTGTAGTCCCAGTTATAAGCACCTGTTAGAGGAGTCTGGAATATTTCTACGATATCTTCAGCATGCTTTGGAGTGAGGTTTAACTCGTTATCAAAATATAAAATATCCTCTGGAGGTCCATCAGTTTTGGTTATCTTCATGTGCTTTTCCTTGTTATATCAATTTAGCTAATGTTTACACTGTAAACATCACAGGCTTAATGATACACCTAATCCTAGTCATTGAAAAGTTCTGTGAGTTTATCGAGGAGAGCTTCAGCCAATTCTTCTGCTCTATTGATGGTAATGGATTTCTCATAATATTTGGTTACATCATGCCCAATACCAATAGCAAGAAGTTCAACATTGCTTTGATTTTCAATGCCATGAATAATTTGGCGCAAATGGTTATCTAGAAAATTAGTATGATTCGTAGATAAAGTGCTGTCATCAACTGGCGCACCATCAGAGATAACAATCAGTATTTTTCTTTCTTCTGTTCGCTTGATGAGTCTTTGATGGGCCCATGCTAATGCCTCGCCATCAACGTTCTCTTTCAGCAAGCCTTCTCTAAGCATAATTCCAAAGCTTTTTCTAGCTCGTCTAAAATTATCATCAGCAGATTTAAAAATAATATGACGTAAATCATTCAACCTCCCAGGCCCAGGAGGACTACCTTGATTCACCCATGCTTTTCTTGAGTCACCTCCTTTCCAGTGCTTGGTTGTGAATCCTAGCAGCTCTGTTTTGACATAGCAGCGCTCTAGGGTGCTTCCAATAATATCTCCGCAAATTGCAGCAAGCGTCATAGAGCGACCTCGCATTGAGCCAGAACTATCAATTAGCAAAGAAACAACCGTATCCTTAAACTTACTATCACTTTCTTGCTTAAAGCTGAGTGGATCTCCAGGGCGGGAGATAATTCTATGAAGTTGAGCCGTATCTAATAGACCTTCTTCTAAATTATATTGCCAGCTTCTATTTTGTTGAGCTTGCAATAATCTCTGCAGCCTATTGGCTAATTTGCCTATGGTGGTTTGGTGTGGAGCAATCAACTGATCTAACTGCTGTCTGAGTCTTAGTGTTTCTTCTGGTGTTGCCAAGTCAATAGCTTGCACTACCTCATCAAATTGAGAGGTATATGCTTGATAATCTTCATGGATAGTTTGATCTAACTCAGCGTCAAAATTTCTTGTTAAGTCTATTTCTTCATCAATAGCTGTAGAATCAATTGGTGCTTGTGCTTCTTCTAGCTCTCCATTTTCTTCGTCCACTTGACCATCAGCATCAGATTCCATGCTTTGTATTTCAGCGCCATCTGGTAATTCTTCTCCTATCTCTTCCGCATTAGATTCGCCTTCCTGCATAGTATCTTCATGCTCCTGGGGCACCTCATCGCCTTGAGTTGGAGCCTCATGCATGAGCTCTAAGTCTCTTAAAAGATCTACAGCAATCTCTTGGAATTGGCTTTGAGATGACCGCGCCTCAATGAGCTGCTTACCAATGAGATGAAGATTTGCTGGAGACGCCTCAAGGAATGCAAGAACTAAATCAGAACTATTTTTTGCCAATGATTCTTGATTGAGCTGCTTAAGCCAAAGGTTGGCAGCTAATGGATTAAGAGCCGGAACCTTGTTATCAATATTTTTTTTTGCTTCAGTTTCAAGGTATTGTTTAATATTCAGTTGTGCTCCTGGAAAAGTCGCGCCTCCAAGCATCTCCACCCGGGAGAGCTCTAGCTCAGTGAAGATATCCCTTGCTAGCTTTGGCATTTGCAATGCCTCTATGTCCTGGTGAAATGTGCGCCAGAAAGTTTGAAAATCTAACTCTCCCCTCCATGCATTTATCTGAGCCGAGGCTCTTGGGGGATGACTTAATGCGATCTGTGATGCAGAGGGTGGTCGGCTTGAGGATTGGGTAGTACTTGTGAGGTCTTTATCTTTAGATATAGCTCTTGCAGAGGAAAGGGCCGCTTGTTTAAATTCCTCTCTATCCTTGATCCAGCTCATGAGTTAGCTTGCAGGATTATGACTCTCACTTAAATCTTCTCCAAAGCAGCGCTGAAAATACTCCGCCACTATTGGTTTTTCAGACTCATCACACTTATTCAAGAACGTTAACCTAAACGAATGCTTCACATCATTAAATATTATGTAGTTTTGCGCCCAGGTAATAACTGTCCTTGGAGACATCAAGGTGGAGATATCTTCATTAATAAAGCCTTGCCTAGTTAGGTCAGCCAGTTGAATCATGCTTTTAATTAGAGCTTTGTCCTTGGAGCTCTTCAACTCAGGCACTTTGCCTGATACCACGCTCAGCTCATGAGTCTTGTCTAGGTAGTTGAGGGTAGATAATATGTGCCAGCGATCCATTTGGCCTTGATTAATTTGTTGAGTGCCATGATATAAACCAGTTACATCGCCCATGCCTACAGTATTGGTTGTAGCAAAAAGCCTAAAGCTTTGATGCGGAGAGATCACTTGGTTTTGATCTAATAGTGTTAATTTTCCATCCACCTCCAAAATTCTCTGAATTACAAACATCACATCTGGCCTACCAGCATCATACTCATCAAACACAATTGCTACTGGATTTTGAATGGACCATGGCAAGATGCCTTCCTTGAATTCAGTAATCTGTTTGCCGTCCTTTAGCACAATTGCATCTTTACCCAGCAAGTCTATCCTGCTTATATGGCTGTCTAGATTGATTCGAACACAAGGCCAGTTCAGACGAGCAGCAACTTGCTCTATGTGAGTTGATTTTCCAGTGCCATGATATCCCTGCACCATGACTCTTCTATCATGCTCAAAGCCAGCTAAAATTGATAAGGTTGTATCTTTATCGAAAACATATGTTGGATCAATCTCTGGAACCCATTGTGTTTTTTCTTTAAATCCTTGCACTGAAATTGCAGAATCAATTCCAAAGACTTTCTTAACATTTATTCTCTGATCGGGTGAGTCTGGCAGCGCTATTTTGTCAGAATCCTTCATTTAATTCCTTATAATTTTTTAAGAAGGCCTATGCTAACTTTTGAGCAACAAAAGTTCTAGTTTTAATTGAATCAATGTAAGATAATTTTTACATTTCTAATAAGCTAAAAATATGGCTAAAGCACTATCAAGAACCCTCAATTTATTTCAATTAAACAAGATTGATCGCGATTTATTTACCTGGACAGGAGAGAGCGTAGGCTTGAAACGTATCTTCGGTGGGCAAATAATGGCGCAGTGCCTTATCGCGGGATATCAAACGGTTGCTAAAGGAAGAATGGCTCATTCATTCCATTCATATTTTTTAAGGCCTGGAGATTTTAAGCAAGATATTATCTTTGAGGTTGACCGAATTCGAGATGGCAAAAGTTTCACCACAAGACGGGTCAATGCTGTGCAAAACGGAGAGGCCATTTTTACTAGCTCTATTTCTTTCCAAAAGCGAGAGAAAGGGCTGAGTCACCAAATAAAAATGAATGACATAGCTGGACCAGAGGGCCTTGAGAGTGAATGGGAAATTAGAAGCAAAATGAAAAGTCAGATTCCCAAAGAGTATTTACCAATGTGGCTTCGCGAACGAGAGATAGAAATGCGGCAGGTAGAGTTCCAGGATCTTTTAAAACCCCAAAAAACACCGCCCTATAAAAATACCTGGATGCAACCTGCTGGCAAGCTCCCCGCAGACGAAAGAATTCACCAAGCCTTACTTTTATATGTTTCTGACATGGGGCTCCTTGGAACAGCGGTGAATCCTCACGGAATGAATTTTATGTCCAAGAAATTTCAAGGTGCTAGCTTGGATCATGCTATGTGGTTCCACTCCAAAATTAATTTTAATAATTGGTTGCTGTATCAAATTGAGAGCCCCGTCTCGAGTCATGCAAGAGGATTTTCGCGTGGATCAATTTATACTAAATCAGGAAAGCTTATTGCCTCGACCTCACAAGAGGGATTAATGAGAGTGTGGGATTAGTCTTTTGCTTGCTCGTGATTATTAATCATTTGCAGCTTTTCTAAGCTCACTTTATCTTTCATGCTCATTACATAAGCTGCGCCTGACAATATTAAAATTGCACCCGCTTCACCAAGCACTAACAGCGCATCCATTTCCTTACTATGCATAATAATTAATCTACACAAAGCAGTAATGGCAATAATGATCGGGAGCGTTACTGGTATTCTATTGGTGCTATAAAATGCGCCAACCATCCCAATAATTTCTGCATAGATAAATAGCATGAACAGATCTGGCAGGGTAATCACTCGCGCTACCAACATTTCAAATAAATATTGCGCGGCAGCAATGCAGGTGGCAATTCCAATAACTGCTAACAGGGCTTTTTCACTCACAATGGTAGTCCACGATAAGCCTTTGTTAATAACAGATCCTGTAGAGGTAAATTTAGATAGTTTAGATTTCATATGCTTTTAATAAAGATAAAATATTAGGATACTTTAATTAGGTTCTTACTGCATCAATCATGACTTGCACTTTTTCAGGTTTTATATCAGGTGTAATTCCATGGCCTAAATTAAAAATAAATCCTGGAAAGTCGCGCATTACATTGGAAATCTTTTGAACCTCCACTTGAATGACCTCATCAGATTCTAGCAAGAACGATGGATTTAGATTGCCTTGAATGGCGAATTGACCCTTAATATCCTCTGAAACTTTAGCTATTGACTCACTCCAATGAAGGCTAATGCATGACAGATCTTTAAATAAAATATCAGATATTGCTTTTTGTGGTGCTTTTTCAAACAGAATAATTGGAGTATTGGATGTGACTGCATCTTCTTTCAACCTTCTGGTAAGCTTGCGCGTATATTCTAATGAGTATGTCTCTAAATCCTCTGGACTGAGCAAATCTGCCCAAGAGTCAAAAATTTGTAAAGCATTTACTCCACATAAAACTTGCTGTTTTAAATATTGAAAACAGGCATCGGTAATGATTTCTAGATAATCTTTAACAGCCTTTGGGTGCTGGAATAAAAACTGTTTTGTTTTTGCAAAATCTTTTGATCCCCCTCCCTCAATAGAGTAGGCCGCTAGAGTCCATGGGCTGCCACAGAATCCAATCAAAGGCAGGTTGCTTGGTAGAATTCTTTTAGTTTCTTCTACAGCTTTATACACATAGCTCAATTTTTCCATCTCAAAGCTTTGCAATTTAGCAATATCCTGGGGATTTGATATTGGATTGCTAAATTTTGGCCCTTCACCCTCATGAAATGCAAGGCCTAAATCAAACGCATCAGGAATCGTTAGGATATCTGAAAATAATATAGAGGCATCTAAATCAAATCTTTCGATTGGCTGCAATGCAAGCTCTGCGCAAGTTCGAGGCTCTTTGCACATGTCTAGAAAATTTTTATAACCGCGTCTTATTTTTTGATACTCAGGAAGATATCTTCCAGCTTGACGCATAAACCAAATTGGAGGCACTGTATTTTTCTCGAGGCGCAGGGCTTTTAAAAAATTTGAATTATTCATTTATGAAGTGAATTGTATGATACTTTTTGCGGCTTCTCTCCCTTCCCATATTGCCGTTACCACTAAATCTGAGCCACGAACCATATCTCCTCCTGAAAAAATCTTTGGATTTGAAGTTTGAAATTTCAACTCCTGTTTTTCTGGGGCCTCAACTAAACCTGCATTATTAATCTTAATATTAAAATCTTTAAACCAATCTGCTGGACTGGCTCTAAACCCAAAAGCAATCACCACCTCATCTGCAGGGAAGATTTTTTCACTTCCTGGAATTGGCACAGGGACTTGCCGCCCATTTTGATCTGGCTCTCCCAGTTTTGTTTTAATCGTTTTTACTCCCTCCACTCGATTAGTTCCCATAATCTCAATTGGCTGAATGTTGAACTCAAATTGCACGCCTTCCTCTTGAGCATTCACAACCTCTCTTCTTGAGCCTGGCATATTTTTTTCATCCCTTCGATATAGACAAGATACTGATTGAGCTCCTTGTCGAATTGCAGTTCTATTACAGTCCATAGCGGTATCTCCGCCCCCCAAGACAATAACTTTTTTCCCTTTTAAGTTAACGTAGCTATTTTCTTTTTGCTCCAGCTTAAGAAGGTGATTGGTATTTCCAATCAGATAATCAATGGCTTTGTGAACCTGAGGCAGGCTTTCTCCTTTAAATCCTCCCTCAAGCGACGTGTAGGTTCCCATGCCTAAGAATACAGCGTCATAGTTATCATGAAGTTTTTGAAAGCCAATATCCTTACCAATCTCTTTGTTGAGATGAAATTTAATTCCCATGTCTTCTAAAATTTTTCGTCTGCGTCTAACAACACTTTTTTCTAGCTTAAATTCTGGAATCCCAAAAGTTAGCAGTCCTCCAATTTCAGGCTGCTTATCAAAAACATCGCATTTAATCCCAGCCCTAATTAAAATGTCTGCGCATCCAATCCCTGCTGGACCTGCTCCTATTATTGCTACTTTCTTCTTTGTCCAAGTGCGATTGCTTAGGTCCGGTTTCCAGCCCATCTCCAATGCTTTATCGGTAATATATTTTTCAATATTGCCTATACTGACAGCTCCAAAACCATCATTTAAAGTGCAGGCTCCTTCACACAAGCGATCTTGAGGGCAAACTCTGCCGCACATTTCAGGTAAAGAATTTGTTTGATGGCAGAGATCAGCAGCTTCTAAAATATTTCCCTCATTCACTAATTTCAACCAATCAGGAATGTAATTATGAACTGGGCATTTCCATTCACAATAAGGGTTGCCACAGTCTAAGCACCGATGAGATTGACTAGAAGCCTCAGCCTGATTGTAGTCTCCATAAATCTCAACAAAATTAATTTTTCTTTCCTCGATATTTTTTTTTGCTGGATCGAAGCGACCCACATCTAAAAATTGAAAATCATTCGCCAGGGCAACATGTTCGACATACTCTGAGCGAGATTTAAAAGCATCTTGTGGTGAAATTGTTTTTGCAGGAATAGAGCTTTTATTTAAAAGTTCTTTTTTCCACTGGAGCAACATCACCTTGGCCTCTTCTAAGTCTGTAATTGGTGCAAATGATTTGGTTACATACTTTCTATTTAGCCTTATTTTTCCATAGAAATATGGTGAGCGAGGCTGGGTAAACAGTAGTAATCCTTTCTCGATTTTATATTGTCTATTTTTTGAGCTCACAAGGTGGTTGATATCTGCATAAAGTGTATGACATAGTATGACATTAATGTGTTAATATGTATAACCTTATGCCGATTAAAACTCAAAAATTATCTCTCTATGATGAATCGCAAGCTAAAGATAATTGTGGCTTTGGATTAATTGTAAATAGACATGGAACTTCTAATCGAGAGGTTGTCCATCGATCCATAGAAGGTCTAACTAGCATGACTCATAGGGGAGCAATAGGTTTTGACGGCAAAACGGGGGATGGATGCGGCTTATTATTTAATCTTAATAAAGAGTTTTTTAAGAAAGTAATAAAAAAAGAATTTAGCCTGGATCTCCCAGAGCTATTTGGGATTGCACAAGTCTTTACAGCACACCTTCTTAGAAGGGATATTTCATCCATTAAATCTATTCTAGAGTCAGAGGACTTAACCTTGCTTGCCACCAGGGCTGTGCCGGTCAATAAATCAATTTTAGGCCCCATTGCTTTTGAGTCCTTGCCAAATATTAATCAGATTTTTATTGCCCCGACTTCTAAAGATTTTAACAGAGAGCGTTTTGAGTCCTGCCTCTTGCAAGCAAGAAAAAAGTTAGAAGATATTTATGGTGACGATGAAAAATTTTATATATGCAGTATGTCCAGTCAGACCATAGTATATAAAGGCTTAATGCTGCCTAATGCTATCAGTGATTTCTATTTAGACCTCTCTCAAAAATCATTTACCGCGAAGATATGTTTATTTCATCAGAGATTCTCAACAAACACACAACCTCGTTGGCACTTAGCACAACCCTTCAGACTGCTTGCGCATAATGGTGAAATCAATGCCATTAGAGGGAATAGAAATTGGGTCAAGGCTCGAGCTTCTAAGTTCTCAACTCCACTAATTCCAGGGATTGGCAAATTTACATCTTTGGTAAATGAGACAGGCTCAGATTCTTCGGCGTTGGATAACATGATTGAGCTACTAGTGAAAGGTGGGATTAATTTTTTTCGTGCGATTCGAATGGTTCTCCCTCCCGCTTGGCAGAATATTCATACTATGGATCCAGAAATTCGAGCATTTCATGAATACAACTCTATGCATATGGAGGCGTGGGATGGACCAGCTGGAATTGTTATGTCAGATGGGCAATGGGCCATCTGCGTCTTAGATAGAAATGGTTTAAGACCGGCAAGATATCAAGTGCTCAATAATGGAATGATCTGCATAGCTTCGGAAACTGGTATTTATCCTACAGATGAAAGCGAGGTGCTTAAAAAAGGACGGCTTAGTCCTGGAGGAATTTTTGCAGTAAATACTGAGACAGGAGAGGTATTAGATCAATTCACCATTGACGATCAATTAAAACAACACAAACCCTACCGCGAGTGGCTCAAAAAATCTGCGGTTTACTTGGAATCTACTCTAGATGCATTTGAAGGCCCGGGCATCAAAAAAATACCCCATAAAGACTTAGTGACAGCTTCAAAGCTATTTTCACTGTTTAAAGAAGAGAGAGTGTCAGTTATTAAACCGCTCGCACTTGAGGGGATTGAGGGTACAGGCTCCATGGGGGATGATACGGCATTGGCTGTTTTGAGCACCATGCCAAGATCAATTTATGATTTTTTTAGACAACAATTTGCTCAAGTAACCAACCCTCCAATTGATTCTCTCAGAGAGACAAGCGTTATGTCACTTGAGTCATGCTTTGGTCCAGAATTAAATATATTTGAAGAAACTCAAGATCATGCCAAAAGAATTGTAAGCACCTCGCCAGTTTTATCTCATAAAAAGCTTACCTCTTTATTAAAAAATCCTTACTTTAAAGTTGAGAGTTTTGACTTAACTTTTGCTCCAAAAATCAAGCTTCAGGATGCTCTAGAGAATTTAACAAAAAAAGTTGTGCAAGCTGTTAAAAATGGTTCAGTCATCATCCATTTAAATGAAATCTTACCCCAGGGCGATGACCTTTCAATAAATGCCTTGCTTGCTACTGGTTGTGTGCATCAAGAGCTAGTAAAATTGGGATTAAGGTCAGATGCAAATTTAGTTATTAGCTCAGCTACTGCAAGGGATACTCATCACATTGCATGTTTGATTAGCTTTGGAGCAACTGCAGTTTATCCTTGGCTAGCTTTTCAAATTATTTTAGATCTCACCCATCGCAATGAATTACAAGGTAGTCCCACAGCTAATTGTGCTAAATATAGGAAAGGCATTAACAAAGGCTTGTTGAAGATTATTTCTAAGATAGGCATTTCAACTATTTCAAGCTATCGAGGCTCGCAGCTGCATGAAATCGTTGGTTTGAATGTAGATGTTGTGAACCTATCCTTTACTAACACTGTTAGTAGGGTTGGCGGCAAGACTTTTGCAGATTTAGATTCTGAGCTTAGAGCTTTAAAGTCATATGCATGCTCTAATGTTAGTGAGATTAGCTTGGGTGGGCTCTTAAAATTTGTGCATGGTGGTGAGTACCATGCATACAATCCAGAGGTGGTGAAAAAGCTACAAGAAGCAGTAAGCTCAGGCAGAAAAGAGACTTATCAAGAGTATGCAGATTTAGTAAATTTAAGATCTCCAGCAATGCTGAGAGATCTTATGGCGCTCAATTTCCCTAAAAAACCTAAAGCAGTTAAGGTTGCGCCCATCAGCTCACTACTCAAGAAATTTGATTCAGCTGGAATGAGCTTGGGAGCATTATCTCCGGATGCGCATGAAACATTGGCAGAAGCTATGAACAGCATGGGGGCTCGCTCAAACTCAGGAGAAGGCGGCGAAGCAAAGGAGCGTTATGGCACCAGTAAGATGTCTAAAATTAAGCAAGTGGCCTCGGGACGCTTCGGAGTTACTCCTGAATATTTAGTCAATGCTGAAGTCTTGCAAATTAAAATTGCTCAAGGAGCTAAACCAGGAGAAGGCGGACAATTGCCTGGTGGCAAGGTCAATGCCTTGATTGCAAAGCTTAGATACTCCACTCCTGGCATTACATTGATCTCTCCGCCCCCCCATCATGATATTTACTCCATTGAAGATTTAGCTCAATTAATTTTTGATCTCAAGCAGGTCAATCCCAAGGCTTTAGTCTCAGTCAAGCTAGTGTCAGAGCCTGGGGTTGGAACTATTGCAGCAGGAGTAGCGAAAGCATACGCAGACTTAATAACAATTTCTGGTCATGATGGTGGCACTGGTGCCAGTCCTCTATCATCCATTAGATATGCAGGCTCTCCTTGGGAGCTTGGATTATCTGAGGCCCATCAAGCGCTTAGAGCTAGTAATCTTAGACACAAGGTTAGACTCCAAGCTGATGGGGGTTTAAAGACTGGGCTAGATGTTATTAAGGCGGCAATTTTAGGAGCGGAATCCTTTGGATTTGGTACCGGTCCCATGATTGCAATGGGCTGCAAGTACTTAAGAATTTGCCATCTCAATAATTGCGCAACAGGCGTGGCAACACAGAGAAGAGATATTATTGACCATCACTATGTTGGTGAAAAAGAGAAGGTCGTAAATTACTTTACATTTATTGCTAATGAGGCTCGTGAGATATTAAGCGAGCTTGGAGTCTCTAGTATTGAAGAGATTATAGGGCAGACAAAGTATCTTCGGGATATTACTCAGCTTGACCCAAGAACTAAAAATATTGATATTGCGCCAATCCTGTTCACGGACAAGAAGTCTCTTTCCCCCCATTTTTGCATGACAAAATCGAATGATCCATGGGATAAAGCAAAGCTTAATCATAAAATTATGCAGAAAATTAAAGGGCCGATCTCTAAAAATATCAAATCTAATTTCTCTTTCAAAATTTCTAATCGAGATCGATCTGTTGGAGCGCAAGCCTCTGGTTTTATTGCATCAATGTATGGAGAAAAAGGAGTGAAGCAAAAGCAAGTATTAAGTTTTCAAGGTTCAGCTGGCCAGAGTTTTGGTGCCTGGAATGCTAATGGGCTACATTTAAAACTGCAAGGTGATGCGAATGATTATGTTGGCAAAGGGATGAATGGAGGCAAGATTGTGATTTCAAATAACTCAGAATATGCTTCACACAAGGCTCCAACTGTCTTAGCTGGTAACACTGCATTGTATGGAGCGACTGGAGGAGAATTATATGTGGGGGGATCTGTGGGAGAGAGGTTTGCCGTCAGAAACTCTGGCGCATCTGCTGTCATCGAGGGTGCAGGAGATCATTGTTGTGAATACATGACAGGTGGCCATGTGACTGTTTTAGGGGATGTAGGATCAAATTTTGGGGCTGGTATGACCGGTGGCTTTGCTTATGTTTTAGATGTGAATAGAAGGTTTTTTGATCTTTGCAATAGAAGTTTGGTTAATCTTGATAGAATTGTTAGTGAAGATATGGAATCTCATAGAAAATTTTTAAAGCAAACTATTGCGCGGCACATTAAAGAAACTAAAAGTGAGCGAGCCAAGATGATTTTAGATGAATTTGATAGATACGAACCATCATTTTGGCTTGTATCTCCAGCTGCATTAAATATTCAAGATTTA
>DKMG01000015.1:614-11828 GCA_002469975.1 Proteobacteria bacterium UBA7420 | reverse complement strand
AGGAAAATCTTGAGGGGATCACAGCCTTTTTTGAGAAAAGAGAGCCAAAGTTCAAGTAACCAGCTTATTGAGCCCCGCAAGAATTGCTTGAAAAGATGCTTTTACTGTGTTGCCATCCATGCCAGCACCCCATTCATTTTTTCCCCGTAAAGTCAGCTCAATGTAGGCAGCAGCCTTAGCGTCAGAGCCTGATGTGACTGAGTGCTGATGATAGTCAGATACTGATATTGATTCATTGATGTGACTATTAATGGCAGATACAAATGCCTCAATGGGACCGCCACCTGTTCCATAAATAATTAAGGGCTTGCCCTCAATACTTAAAGTAATTTCAATGTTATCTGAGGCAATGCCTGCAGTATCTTCTGATGACGAAAGTGAGTAATTATCTAATTTAAATTTTCCAGATACCTGCAGGTATTGCTCCTCAAATACATGCCATATTTCTGATGAGATTACCTCTTTGCCAGTTTGATCAGCAACTGCTTGCACTTTCTCACTTAGGTTAATCTGTAAACGCCTTGGCAGTGATAAGCCATGATCTTTTTCTAGGATAAATGCAATACCACCCTTGCCAGACTGTGAGTTTATTCGTACCACTGCTTCGTATGATCTACCAAGATCCGATGGATCAATTGGCAAATATGGTACTGCCCATTCAGGCGAATTAGATTGAGATAGGGCATGCAATCCTTTTTTAATAGCATCTTGATGCGAGCCTGAAAAGGCAGTAAAAACAAGATCCCCAGCATACGGATGTCGAGGATGAACCGGTAATTGATTGCAGTATTCGACCTCTCGAATAACTGAGTTTATATCTGAGAAATCTAATTCTGGATCTATTCCTTGAGTTAGCAGGTTTAATGCGAGCGTTACGACATCAACATTGCCAGTTCTTTCGCCATTGCCAAACAGCGTACCTTCGACTCTATCAGCACCAGCCATTAATCCAAACTCTGACGCAGCAACAGCAGTACCCCTATCATTATGGGGATGGAGAGACAGGGAGATGTTTTCACGCTCTTTGAGGTTATCATTCATCCACTCAATTTGATCGCCATAGATGTTAGCTGTAGCCATCTCCACTGTTGCAGGTAAATTGATAATAATTTTCTCTTCAGATGCATCTTTAAGAATCTGAACCACCGAATCACAAACATCTGCTGCAAACTCTAACTCTGTTCCAGTAAAGCTTTCTGGTGAGTATTCAAACATCCATTTTGTTTGAGGTTTTTGAGTTGCTAATTTTTTAACCAGGCTGGCTCCATCGATTGCAATCTTTTTTACCCCTTCTTTATCTTGGTTAAATACCACCTTTCTTTGAAGGGTGGATGTTGAATTGTAAAAATGAACGATTGCTTGAGGTATCCCATCAAGGGATTCAAATGTTCTCTCAATAATATGGTCCCTTGCTTGAGTTAAAACCTGAATTGTGACATCTGAGGGAATTTTTTTTTCTTCAATCAGCCATCGAACAAAATCGAAATCAGTTTGTGAGGCAGCAGGGAAGCCGACTTCTATTTGCTTAAAACCAAGATCACAGAGCAGTTTGAACATCCTCTTTTTTCTTTCGTGACCCATTGGCTCGATCAGCGCTTGATTCCCATCCCTCAAGTCAACAGAGCACCATGTTGGAGCTGTCTGGATAACCTGATTTGGCCACTGTCTATTTTGCAGTGGAATTGGTTGAAAAGGTTTGTATTTTTTTATTAAATCTTTCATGATTGATGTTCTGATGTTATCAAATAAATCTCAATATATTCTTTCTAAAATCGGCATTCCACTGTTTGAAGATAATGCAAAATTACCGACAAAGCAGGAGCTTTCCATATACTTTTACAGAAAGAATAATATTCTAACATTACATCTTGCTTCTGTTGATGCCTACCCTGAAACTGAGATGAAGCTTCTTGAAGCAATTATGTCATCTATCCAAGGAGAGGCCTCAGAAGCATTATATGGAACATGTACATATGTGACAGGAGAAAAGATTACCCAAGAACAAATTATTGCTAGCAATGAGCCTATAAAAGCTACCCTAATTTTTTTTGATACTAAGTTATTTAGAGCAGACATGGGATTTATTGAATCTCCACCCTTAAGCGATATGGTCAGCAACCCACTTCTTAAAAAACATCTTTGGGCTCGAATCAAACCCCTGACCAATAACTAATTTTTATGAAGATTAGACCTTCAAGCTCTGATGATCTCTCTGCCATTTTAAAGATTGAAAGCTTAACTAATCAAATTCCCTGGACAAAGCAACAATTTCTATCCTCTGAAGAGGTTGGACATTACTCTGTGGTATTAGAGGCAGTAGAGGGTGTGATTGCTTTTGCAATCTACTCTCCGATTATTCCAGAATCCCATTTGCTTAATATTGCTGTTGCACCAAGCCATCAAGGCCAAGGTCATGGAAGATACTTGCTACAAAAGGTAATCCTGCAAAATAAAACATTAGGAGTCCAGTCTTTAACCCTCGAGGTGCGAGTGTCTAATCGCTCGGCAATAGCTATGTATGAGAGCGAGGGATTTTTAAAGGACGCTATTCGACCTAATTATTACAGCGGCAAGACAAGAGAAGATGCTTTGCTGATGAGCTTAGCAATTAAATAATTTTTATTAACTCTGCCTCAATAGCTGATCCACCATCCTTAGGTGCAAATCTTTTTATTACTACACCATTTTGATCAACTAAAAACTTCGTAAAATTCCATTTGATTGCTTCAGTTCCTAAAATACCGGGGGACTTATGCTTTAGGTATTTAAAGAGAGGGCTAGCGTTTGAACCATTAACATCGATCTTATCAAAGAGCTTGAAGGAGACATTAAAAGTAAGATCACAGAAAGATTGTACTTCTTCATTTGTACCTGGTTCTTGCCCTCCAAATTGATTGCATGGAAACCCCAACACTTCCAAACCTTGGTCTTTGTATTTATCAGAGAGACGCTGGAGGTCTTTATATTGAGGGGTGAAACCACATTTACTTGCAACATTAACAATTAACAGGGTTTTACCCTTATATGTGCTCAAGTCTACAGAATCTAAATTGATATCTTTAACGCTTAGGGTATACAAATCACTCATTTTGGCTCCTTAATAATTTACACATATTATAAATAATAAAAACGATATAATCAGACAATGAGTTTATTTAATGCCTCTTACTAATGCAGCTAACCTGGAAATCTTTTTCACGTCTTACCAAGCAAGAGCTTTATGCTGTTATGCACCTCAGACAACAAGTGTTTGTATTAGAGCAAGATTGCCCCTTTATTGATGCAGATTTAAACGATGAGCATAGCGATCATTTGCTGGGCTATATTAACAATGAGTTAATTGGCTATGCTCGATTAGTTCAACCTGGATGTCTTTATGCTGGACCGTCCATTGGACGGATTGTGACTGCTGAGACGGCCCGAAAGATGGGATGGGGCAAAATCATCACTCAATCTGCCATTGACTTCAGCGCCAAAAAATACCCGAATCAAGACATCACCATTTCCGCGCAACATCGATTGCTAGGTTTCTATCAAAATTTAGGCTTTCAGCCTCAAGGTGATGTATATCTTGAAGATGATATTGATCATATCAAGATGACCATTTCACCCCCCAAAGCATCCGGAGTATTTTCTTTTAGCCCCATGCTTCCAACCCATCCAATATTGATTGCAGGGTTGATTGTTGCATCGAGCATTATTGGCTTTAGTTTTGTTAAAACAATTGATTTAGATCAATTAAATTGGATAGCTAAAATTGATGATCGTGCAATTTCTAGAGGCAAGTATGATAATTACTTAGAATCTATTGCTCAATCTCGCAAGTCTGGGCTTCTTGCCTCAGATGCTCAGAATATTCTTGAGCGTATGATTGATGAAGAGCTACTTATTCAAAGAGCCATGGATCTTGGCATGCTAGAGAACGATGCTGAAATAAGAAGCACCATTATTCAAAAAATGATTAGCTCAATCATTGCAGATACTAAAAATCTGAGATTTTCTCAACAAGACTTGCAAACATTTTTCTCTAATAATTTAGATTTCTTTGCTCCCAGCCCAAAGCTTCACTTAATTAAGCTGAGCTTCCCTGAAGCTAGTCAAGGACAGGCACTAGAAGCAAGAGAGATGCTTTTAGCAGGAAATCTTTCGGCTGCTCAAAGTCTAGCTCAGATGGATGTCATTCAATTGCCGAATACTCTTTTGCCCACAATGAAAATCAGAGAGTACATCGGACCTTTATTGACACAGGAAGCTTTGAAACTTGATGATGGCGAGGTCAGCAAGATAATTGCCTCAGAGAATCAGCTACATCTTTTGGTGGTAATTAAAAAATTACGAGAGTCTGCAGGATCCTTTGATGAAATGTATGAAGAGATAGAATCTGAATTTATTCGCCAAAAAGGAGAAGAGATGCTTGATGATTATCTCGCAGATCTAAGAAATTGGTATGACGTAGTTAAGGCAGATGATTTATAGAAAACTTTTATGCTGTTTGACGCTAATTTTTTGCTCTATTTTTTCCGAGGGGCATAATCGCAGTGAATCTTATTCAAAGTTTAATTTCACCTCTAATTCAGATGGGGTAAGTTTAAAAGTCACTGGCTCCATTCGACAAGATATCTTTAATAACTTGAATCTCACATCAAAATTTCCATCTTATGCTAGCTTGACCAACTACTTAAGCTCTTCTGTTGATCCCGGAGAATCCTGTCAGCTAGAGAGCTCTACTGAAATTAATGAGAATCTTTTATTAGGCGTTCTAAAATTTTACTGGGCTTTTCAGTGTTCAGCCATGCCTCAAAGCATCTCCGTGTCTTTATTTCAAGATTTGGGAGTTTCTCATACTCATATTGCAAGAGGTGTAATCAACGGTCAATCAGTCCCTGAATTCATGTATGCGAGCACTGAAGATATATGGATTATTGGTATGCCAGGTGAGCGGAATGTGAATGAAAGCTCTTATTTTGGATACTTTAAATCTGGCATGCAGCATATTTTAAGTGGCTGGGATCACCTAACGTTTTTATTGGGCTTACTGCTCTTATTTGCTGGCAGGTTCCTAGTGATTGCTATTACAGGATTTACCATTGGACATAGTTTAACTTTGGGGCTGGGCGCAATGAATGTTTTAAGGGTCCATTCTGAGGTAGTTGAAATTTTAATTGGGTTTTCAATTTTATTATTAGCCATAGAATATTTTTTTAAATATGCCTTTGAATTTGATCGCCTTGCCAGGAATCTTGCAATATCATTATGCATTTTTATGCCCTTAGCATTCCTTGGAGATCTAGATGTATTGTTGACTATTGGACTATCAATATTTGCAACCATCTATTTAAGCTTAGCTAATCATTATTTGAGTCAATGGCTTCCTTTACTTATCACAATATTTTTTGGTTTAATTCATGGCTTGGGTTTTGCCTCCTCTATTGCAGAAGTAGGATTGCCTCAAGATAAATTACTCCCCATTATTCTTAGTTTTAATTTGGGTGTAGAAGCAGGGCAGTTGGCTGTTGCTTTTCTTTTACTGTCTGGACTCAAGCTTGTGAAAACCTTCAGCTTGATAGAACACTATAATTTTCTTCGTGTCACCATGGGCAGCTTTGTTTTCATCATGGGTACTTTTTGGTTTGTTAGCAGAGCGGTGGGCATATGAAATTTGCAATTCCCTTATCAATGTTACCCATTCATGAGATGCAACCCCTGGCTATTGCAGCAGAAGCAATTGGGTATGACTCCTTGGCAGTCTCTGATCACTTAATTCATCCTGAAAGTTTTTCAGTGCCATATCCCTATACTGCAGATGGCAGTGTTAGATGGGAGCAGGGAACTGATTGGCCAGATCCAATTAATACCTTATCCCTTTTGGCTGGAGCAACTAGCACCATAAAGTTTTATACCAGTGTTTATGTTTTGCCAGCTAGAAATCCACTCAGGGTAGCTAAAGAGATCTCTACGTTGAGTGCTTTGTCTGGAGGTCGATTTGATCTAGGTATTGGCATGGGTTGGATGCCAGAAGAATTTGAAGCTGGCGGACAAGAATTTAGTAAACGCGGTAAGAGAGCTGATGAAATGATTGAGATCATGAAGCTTCTTTGGACCGGAGAGATGGTTAGTTTTCAAGGGAAGTTTTTTGCATTTGACACCCTGGAGATGTTGCCTTGCCCTCCCAGGGACATACCCATCTATGTTGGTGGATTCTCAGAGCCGGCTTTAAATAGAGCAGCTCAACATGATGGATGGATTTCAGATATGCACAGCTTAGATGAACTCAAAGCCCTCATCGCTCAACTTGAAAGCAAAAGATCTACTGCCTCTCAACATAAAGCTTTTGAATATATTTGTTTTAGTTGCTGGGATGCATTTAGCTTAGAGGGGTTCTCAAAGATGAAAGATTTAGGCGTGACCACGATGACCACCTATCCGTGGATGTTATATGGCCTCATGAATGACGCACCTCTAAGGGAAAAGATTGACGGTATGGAAAGATTTTTTAATGAAATAGTGTGTCAGCTTAGATAGGATTTTTTCTAAGCCTTCTTAAGCTTCCGATCATAGAGTTGCTATACTGTAATCATGAAAGTAGTGCGCCTGGTCAAAACATCAGATTTTAAGCGTGTTGAAAATTTGGTGAAGCATTCTGGTAAAGGCATGACCACCATGCCAAAAACCGCCCAAGAAATTAAAAAGAGAATTGCCTGGTCAGAATCTTCGCAACATAAAAAATCTAACAAGCCCAATCAAGACAGCTATTTGTTTGTTTTAGAGGATCATGGAAGAATTGCTGGTCTTTCTGCAATCTACACCTCAGTTTCCTTAAAAAAACCGTCAGTCTTTTTTAAAAAATCTACCACCCAACTTAAATCCGACTCACTAAATTTCACAAGAGACCTAGATGTTCTTGCGTTGCATTTATGCAAGCAGCCCTATTCAGAATTAGGCACACTTTTTTTAAAGCCAGCCTTTAGGGGAAAGGGCCGAGGCTCACTCTTATCATTCTCTCGATTAATCTTCATATCTGCTCATCAGCAGAGGTTTGACCCAAAAGCTTTTGTTGAGATTCGGGGCTTTAAAAATACAAAAGATGAGTCTTACTTTTGGGATTCTTTTAGTAGCACTTTTTTTAATTTAGATTTTTTTAAAGCCGATGAAATTAGCTATATCGACAATCACTTTATCATGGAGTCCATTCCAAAATTTCCATTTATCATCGAGCACATGCCCAAAAAAGTACAAAGAGTTATTGGCAAACCTCATCCGAATGCAATGCCCGCATATTCACTACTTAGAAAACAGAATTTTCAACCCAATAATCTGATCGATGTGCTTGATGGAGGTCCATGTCTTGAGGCAAAGATTGATTCCATTCCATTAGTGAAATCAGCGCAGACTCTATCCGTAGAAGTTAAAAGAAATATTAATTTTGATCGCTTTGGCTTTATAGCCAACCCCTCAATTGATTTTTTTGCAGTGGTAAAAGAAAATTATGCGTTGGATGCATCTAAAAAAATACTCTACATTCCACCAAAGACGGCTAAAGCTTTAGGCCTAGAGACTGGGTCTGCAGCTCAGATAAACTAATGTTATACCTTCAGAATGCATGGGTACCCGGTAAGGGAAAAGACTTTAAATCCATTGATCCTGCTAGTGGGGAGATTATTTGGGAGGGAAATTTTGTTAATAGTGCGCAGTTAAACACCGCGCTAAAATCCTCGAGCCAAGCTCACCGAAATTGGTCTCAGCAATCATTTGCACAACGACTTAAGATCATTAAGAAATTCTATAGTTTACTTGAGCAGAACAAAGAAACGATGGGCAGACTTATTACCAATGAAACTGGAAAAGTGCCTGTAGATGCAGCATCAGAGGTCGGAGCGGCTCTAGCTAAGCTTGAGAATTCAGTGCTTGCCTATCAACAGCGCACAGGCTCTCAAAGCAAGAAGCTTTCAAGTATGACCACATCTCTCCAACACTCATCCCATGGTGTTTTGTCGGTGATTGGACCATTTAATTTCCCACTGCATTTGCCTAATGGTCATATCACACCTGCCTTATTGGCTGGTAATACCATTGTTTTTAAGCCCAGCGAAGCAACCCCTATGGTTGCAGAATACATGACACTATTATGGTCTCAGGCAGGCCTTCCAGCCGGAGTGATCACCCTGGTGCATGGTGGCAAAGAGGTGGTGAGAGCCTTATGTAAACACCCATTAAATAAAGGTATTCTTTTTACTGGTAGTTACAGTGTCGGCAAACAGCTGGGTAAAATCATGGCTGATCGCCCTGAGAAAATATTGGCCTTAGAGTTAGGAGGTAATAATCCCATAGTAGTTTGGTCAACAAGAAAAATAAATGCAGCTGCAGACTTAATTTTTGAATCAGCATTTATTTCTTCAGGACAACGCTGCACATGTGCCCGTCGACTCATCTTGCCAAACACCAAAGACGGTAAAAAAATTCTGAATCGCTTGAAAAAGAAAATCCAATCTCTTTCTTATAAACCCTCTGAAGCTTTATATTATGGCCCTTTAATCTCTATGGCAGCCACTGAGAGGTTTTTAAAGTTTCAGGATAAGCTTCTGAGCTTAGGAGCAACATCAATACTCAAGGCAAAAAAAGTACAGGGCTCATACAACTTAGTAACTCCGAGCTTAATGAGCACTCAGGATATGCCTAAACCCTACGATGAAGAAAACTTTGGTCCTATGCTGCAAGTATCTTTTGTGGATTCTTTTGAGCAAGCAATTGAGACCGCTAATCAGACAAAGTATGGACTGGCCGCTAGCTTGCTCTCTGATAATGATCAGCTCTTTGATACATTTGCCCAGGAGGTTAATGCAGGCGTGATTAACTTTAATGCAACAACCACAGGTGCTTCAGGTGCTTTTCCATTCGGCGGCATAGGCAGAAGTGGCAACATGAGGCCCGCTGGGTTTTATGCAGCAGATTACTGCGCTTGGCCTAAAGCCTCCATTATAAAAAAGTTGTAGATGTCTTTCTCTGGAGAAATAAATTTTGATGGCTTGATTGGGCCAACGCATAACTATGCTGGCTTATCAAAAGGAAATTTAGCATCTCAGGCACATCACAATCATACTTCCAACCCACAAGCCGCAGCTCTTCAGGGTTTAGAGAAGATGCGAATTATTATGGAGCAAGGCATCCCTCAGGGTTTTTTCTTGCCCCACGAGCGGCCCAATCTTCAAACTTTAAGGAAGCTAGGCTTTTCTGGTGCTGACGAGGAAGTTATTTATAGAGCTGGAAAGCAATCCCCTGAACTATTAAAAAATGTTTATTCATCCTCTTCTATGTGGGCCGCCAATGCTGCAACTTTCTCTCCCAGCATCGATAGCTACGATCAACAGATACACATTACTCCTGCAAATTTAAATTCAATGTTTCATCGATCAATTGAGCCAGACTTCACCCAGATACAGCTTCAGATCATGTTTGGATCAATGGCTCAAATTCACGATCCTATTAGCCATATTTCAGGGTACGGTGATGAAGGTGCTGCAAACCATCTCAGAGTGACCGCTCGACATTTAGACCCTGGTTATCAAATCTTCGTCTATGGCAACTCTGCTTTTGATAAAAAGGAGGGTGTTATAGCGCGACAAGCAGAGGAGATTTCTCATGCAGTTTCTGCTCAGCATCAACTAGATCCTGAGAGAACCATTTTTTTGAGGCAAAATAATCTTGCCATAGAGTCTGGTAGTTTTCACAATGATATTGTCAGCCTGGCAAACGAGCAAGTCTTTATCTTTCACCAAGAAGCTTTTGCAGATCGAGTAGAGCTAGATAGGGCTGTGAGTCACCTAAGAGAGAACATTCCTAACTTTCAACCATTTGAAATCCTCTCGAAGGATATTTCCTTGGACGAGCTGGTATCTAGTTACCTACTCAACTCTCAATTAATTACTGTCGGCAGCAACGAGATGATGATGTGGCTTCCAGAAGAGGTACAAAATCACTCTAATTGCATGCATTGGATAGAAACAATGAAAGACTCCTCTCCAATCAAACATTTTAAGTTCGTTGATATCCGTCAGAGCATGATGAATGGGGGAGGTCCTGCCTGCCTTAGATTTAAAACTGTTATGAATGACGAAGAATTTAGCCAAGTAAATCAAAAATTTCTTTTAAATCCAAAAAAATTAATTGATTTAAAATCTCTTGTTAGCAAGCATTACAGAGATAATCTAGGCCCTGAAGATTTGATGGATATACAGCTAATGGAAGAATCTCACACATTCTTAGATGAACTCACTCAATTGCTAGATTTAGGATCTATTTACTATTTCCAAAAAACTTAAAATTAGACGGATGTATTTGCAAGCTATGACGTTTATTTATCAAGATATTTGATAGAATTTCTAATCAGCGATCTTTTAGAGAGGATTGACTAAATTTTTTTTGGGGAAAGAAATTGTTTAATAAAATCAAAGAGTTTTTTAGGGTGTTAGGTGAGTTGAGATACTTGATCCCAGTGATGCGTTACAAATTCCCAGATCCTGAGGATCAAGCTTCATTAGCTCATACTTTTCAAGCAACCACAGACAAATTTCATGAAAGACCGTTTTTACATTTCGAGAATGAAATGTGGACATACGGACACACAAACAAAGCAGCCAATAGCCTGGCAAGGTATCTTGTTTCAACTGGTGTGAAGCATAGCGATAGAGTGGTGCTGTTTATGGAGAATCGCCCTAGCTTTGTTATTGCCTTGTTAGCTTTAAATAAAATTGGTGCAATAGGCGTTTTAATTAATACCAGTCTAACTGGCGATCCATTGACGCACTGCATTAATTCATCTGATTCTGTTAAATGTATTGTTGGGGCAGAACGAGCGGATGCTTTAGAGGATGTCTTGGATCAAATTAACATTTCTAAACAAGAAGATTTTTTATGGGCTGAAGATACTGCCGAGTTCTCTCTCCCAGATTGGGCTATTGATCTTAAGGCTCAACTAGATCTTTCTAATGATCAAAATTTAGAAGAAACAAATTCAGTTAAAGCAAAGGATGTGGCTTGTTATATCTTTACCTCTGGCACTACCGGAGTTCCAAAGGCAGCTATCTGCCCCAATCAGAAACTTATGGCAGCTTCAATTAATATTAAGATGGCCGGTTATCGTATTGATGAGACAGATTGCATGCACAACAGCCTGCCTCTTTATCACTCAACTGGTTTGATGCTAGGGCTTTGTGCAGT
>DKMG01000015.1:0-503 GCA_002469975.1 Proteobacteria bacterium UBA7420 | reverse complement strand
TATTTAGCCAACACAGAGCCAACACAAGCAGAGCAAAATAATCCTTTAAAAGTTATGGTTGGAAATGGTCTGAGGCCTGATGTTTGGGATATATTCAAAGATAGATTTGGGGTTGATAGGATTGTTGAAATATATGGGGCAAGTGAAGGCAATGCTCTTTTCATGAACCTATTAAACAAGGATAAAACCATTGGTATGACCAATGCCCAGGTAGCTTTAATTGAATACGATGTTGCTGAAGATAAAATTATTAAAAATGAAGATGGGACGTGTAAAAAAATAACTACCCATGATCCTGGGTTATTGATTGTTTTTATATCGCCGAATTCTGTTTTTAATGGTTACACAGATGCTCAAGCCACAGAAAAGAAAATCTTAAGAGATGTATTTGAAGAGGGCGATGCTTGGTTTAATACTGGAGACTTAATTAAAACAGTTGACGTTGGGTACTCATTAGGAAAAGTACACTACCAATTTGTTGATAGGATAGGAGATACTTTTAG
>DKMG01000044.1 GCA_002469975.1 Proteobacteria bacterium UBA7420 | reverse complement strand
TAATTCTGTCTTCTTTGCTAGAAAAGCTAAACGAGTTAAAAGCAATGCTAGCAGCAGCTACAGCTGTATCTATATCTTCCTTTGTGCCAGCGGCAATGGTGCCGATCACAGCTTCATCTGAAGGATTAATCACTTCAATAGTCTCTGAGCCCATAGGGTTCACCCATGCTCCATTAATATAGAACTTTAATTGATTTTTCATCTTATTAACTCCCTTGAAAATTGAAATTAATTATAGCCGAACTAATTGCGACATAACCAGTCTTTATTTACAAAATAAACAACGGTTATAGAGCCTGAGCATCTCGTGTTTCTTTAAATGCTAGGATGGCTCTTTGGCGTGATTCTTTTAAATCCAATATAGGTTTTGGATAATTTAACTCGTTAAATAGATCTTGGGTTGGCTGATGAATATTTTTTACAGGGGTATCAGAAAGCTCTGGTATGAATTTTTTAATAAATTCGCCTGTGGGATCAAAATTTTGAGATTGCGTAATAGGATTAAATATCCTGAAATATGGGGCTGCATCTGTGCCTGTGGATGCACTCCATTGCCACCCTCCATTATTTGAAGCAAAGTCTCCATCAATTAAGTGCTCCATAAAAAATTGCTCTCCTACCCGCCAATCATGAAGCATATTTTTTGTAAAAAACATTGCAACAATCATCCTTAGACGATTATGCATCCATCCCTCTGCAAGCATCTGTTTGATTGCCGCATCAATAATAGGAAACCCAGTATTCCCGGTCTTAAAAGCTTCAACCTCTGAGCTTGAGTAACGCCAAGGAATAGCACGCGTGTAATCTTGAAAAGGCTGATTGCGACTTACTTTTGGAAAAGAATGCATGATATTTCTATAAAACTCTCTCCACACTATCTCATCGACCCACTTACATATACCTAGACTGCCAGATGCAAACTCAAAGTTATTTAATTTAAGGGCCTCTAAAATACATCTTCTTGGAGAAATAATACCTAAAGCTAGGTAGGCCGAGATGCGACTAGTGCCATCTAAAATTGGAGTGTTTCTTGATTCGCTGTAGTTATTGATTTTATGATTAAGGAATTCTTGAAGACGAGCAAGGGCATTTGCTTCGCCTGCTGGCCAGGCATCCATGTTTACCTGATGAGATTTATCCAGTTTCAGAGCTGAAAGATTGCTAGTAAGATTGGTTTTTTTAAGTGGCTTATCTACTCTATCGAGATCTAAAAAACTCATAGAGAAATTCTCAATCCATCTCCTCTTAAACGGAGTAAAGACTGAAAAGGGTTTATCCTGCCCAGTTCTCAAGAAACCAGGCTCATATACCACCTGATCATGATGTCTAGATATTTGAATATTATTTGCACTCAACAATATCTCTACGGCATCATCTCTTTTATTCTCATTGACACCAAATTCATTGTTCCAATAGCATGATTTAATTTGATGAATATCAATAAATTTTTGCAAGTCCTTGGGGAGCACTTCAAAGGTATCTGTCTGAAGAACAATTAAGGGAATATGCAGCTTCATTAATTGCTTTTCTAAGGTGATAAGATTTTGAATCAAGAAGTCTTGCTTTACATTAGACTCATGATGCAAATTCCATTGCTTTTGAGAAAAAGTGTAGATGCCGATCAGCTCATCACAAGAGTTAGCCGCCTCTAGTAAAGCTGGATTATCATCAATACGTAGATCTGATCTAAACCAGATTAATCCTTTAGTCATTCAAGAACCCTGAGCAATCTGTATATGATTAAGGTGAATTTTACGCAAAGATTGCAATTTCAAGGCGAGGTCTAATTCTGCAATAGTATCTAGAGAATTCATATCAGCAAGCTAAGTGTTGGTTTGTAAAGAATGCATCCACTCTATAATCAACCTGTACATTTGTTATAGAGGCAACTCCTCCAGCTGAGTTGACTATTGCTGCGCCAGCTGCAATATCCCATAAAAAAATTCCATTCTCCTTGTAAGCATCTGCTTTGCCCGCGGCAACATAAATGGATGCCATGGCTGCAGAGCCAATCATCCTAACTTTTTTCCACTGCTGAAAATCATCAATCATCTGCTTGAATTCAATGTCTAAGTAATTTTTTTTCGCAGGGATGCCAGTGACCAAGGTTGACTGGCTCTTAACAGCATAATCAGAAACTACAATCTCTTCCTGATTAACGAATGCCTGAGATTCCAAATGCCCAAAATATAGGTCATCATGGTTAAAATCGTAAATTACCCCAAGAATAGGTGTGATATCTTGCATCAAGGCAATGGAGACGCAGCTAATAGGAATGCCTCTTAAGAAATTTGATGTGCCGTCCAGAGGATCAACTACCCAATAAAATTCACCCAAATCATTGCTGAGACCTGTTTCCTCTCCCAATATCGAGAACGCGCTCTGAGAAGTCAAAATACCCTTGATTATCTGCTCTGTATCTACATCTAGTTGAAGCTTAATATCCCTACCTTGATTTAGAAGTACCTCCAGCTTTTCACCTTGATTCTCTAAAAGATGTTGGCCGCCTTTGAGAGCTGCCAATTTAGCAGTCTCTAGCCATGAATCTAATTCAAGCATTTAAGAACTTTGCTCTGAAGTAAGGCTCCGCCACCCAATGCACAAAAATATCAACTCTCACCCCTGGCTCGGCAAGTTAGCAGTGACTCGATAAATAACATTAGCCTTATCATCAGAGATTAATATACTGCCGTCTCTCATAACAAATGGCGCGGCAGGCCTTCCTGAAACTTTTTCATTTCTTAGCCAGCCTGAGATAAAATCTTGAATGGTTTTCACATTGCCCTTGTCATCTAAACTCACTCTAATTAATTTATAGCCTACTTTAGAGGATCTATTCCACGATCCATGCAGGGTGATAAAAATATTATTCTTAAACTCTGGAAACATGTCACCCTCATAGAAGGTCATTCCTGTGGGAGCAACGTGTGCACCCAGCTCTGCAATAGGATCAATAAATTGAAATCCTGGTTCTAAACTTCCAAACTCAGGATCTATAACATTCATTGCATGTTTATATGGAAATCCGTAAAAGCTACCCTCATGATCTACTTTATTCAGCTCACAAGCTGGAGACTCATCTCCCAGCCAATCTCTCCCATTATCAGTAAAGTATAGTTTTTGCGTCACAGGGTGAAAATCAAACCCTACTGAGTTCCTCACCCCCCTAGCAACATAATCCCAAGAACCATTGCTTAATCTCAGGATGGAAGCATGCCTTTTGTCCTCTGAAACGCAGACGTTGCAGGGAGCACCTACATTAGTATACAGACCTCCATTTTTATCATGCATGATCCACTTCCAGCCATGCCATTCATCGTTTGGTAGATTATCTGTGACTAGTACTTTCTGCGGCAAGTCTGTTGAATTATTCTGAAGAAACTTATCAATGTTTTCTATCTTCCATATCTTATTAATTTCAGAGAAAAATAAATCTCCTTGAAAGAGACTTACTCCCGTTGGCATGGTCAAGCCCTCTGCTACTATGAGCTTTTCATCTGACGCCCCATTACCATCTGTATCCCTAATCGCAAAAATCTCCCCCCCTCTTCTTGAGCCTACAAATAACCAACCATTAGAGCTTTCCGCCATTTGACGCGGGGAGTCCATGCCAGAAGCGAAAAGCTCAATTTTATACCTAGAATCTATTTGTAGGTCGCTAAGAATATTAGAGAGTAACGGTGTTGAGATAAAAGAGGTAATAATAGTTAGAATTGGTAAGTAAAATTTTTTCATGTTTTATAGCCCTCAACATAAGTTTCTAAAATATTAATCATGGCTTGGTGGTCGTTATTGTCAATCGCTGATTGAATTTTTTTAATGATTTGATCGATGGTATCTAGGGCTGGAAATTGCTCAATAGACTTATATATTTTTGGATTTTCTGTTGCGATCTCTTCTCCAGAAATCAAGAGCTCCTCATACATCTTCTCACCTGGTCTCAGCCCAACATCTATTATCTCAATGCCATCTCTGCCTGATGCAGAGGCAACGCTTTGTCCAGATAAATGTATTAATTTTTTTGCTAGATCATAAATTTTGACCTGCTCCCCCATATCTAATATAAATACCTCACCTCCATCTGCCATTTGAGATGCCTGCAGGACTAGGTTAGAGGCCTCTGGTATTGTCATGAAGTATCTTGTAACTTCTTTATGAGTTAATGTTACTGGACCTCCTTTAGCAATTTGATCTATAAAGAGCGGAATTACTGAGCCAGAAGAATTCAAAACGTTCCCAAAACGCACCATTGAAAAATTTGTTTTTGATTCCTGGGTGTTAAGAGATTGAATTAACATTTCTGCCATTCTCTTTGAAGCTCCCATTACATTAGTAGGTCTTACAGCCTTATCAGTGGAAATCATTACAAAAGACTCCACCTCATGCTGCATGGCTGCTGTAGCAAGAGTTAAGGTTCCAAAAATATTGTTTTCAGAGGCCGTGATGATATTATTTGTATCTTCGACTAATGGAACATGCTTGTAGGCTGCTGCATGGTAAACATGATTAATCTTATGGTGCTGAAATAAAAAATTTAGATTTCTAGAATCTTTAATATCGCCAAGTATGGGCAGAACAAGGGTGTTTAAACCCTTAGATAAGATAATAGCTTGACATTCTCTTTCCACCCGAAATAAGTTAAATTCTGAAATATCAAATAAAATAACGAACTTAGGATTGCTATCAAGAAGCTGCCTAGCTATCTCTGAGCCAATTGAGCCGCCGGCACCTGAAATAAAAAAAGTTTTTTCCTTGGCGTTATTTATCACTCCTTTCTCTACCCTCATTCGTGGCAGCAAATCATCGAGAGATAAATTTTGAATATCAGACATCGCCTTATTATTAGTAATGAGTTCATGAAAAGAGGGTACTGTTCTAACAGCCACCTTAATTTTTTCTAGTTTTGTAATTATCTCTCGCCTCTTTTCTGTTTGAATACTTGGCATGGCAAGCCAAACCTCTAAATCAGGAAATTGCTCCTTTAATTTAGTGAGCTTAGAAAATGATCCTAGGATTGGAATATTATTTATCTGCCTATCTCTTAAATTCCTCGATTCATCAAAAAAAGCAAGTAGCTGTTTCGAGGGATCCAATAATATGGCTTGAAATAATTCGTTTCCAGATGAACCTGCTCCATAAATAACAATATGCTTAGCATCTTTATTAATACTCTGCGGATACAGCAAATACTTTGCTATATCCCTAGATACATTTAAAAAAGCATAAAAAACAGCAGACAAAAGAATGCCTTGGAGCAAGGCAATAGAGAGAAAAGACGTAGAAATAATTTGAAATTGATAGACATAGAGCACAGACCAGCTGCCTCCAAAGATAATTGAGCCAATTAAAGAAATGAGAATGGAATCCTTGGAATCAAAAAATTTAATAATACTTTTATAAAAACCACATGCATATAAAAAAATAATTGCAGCTAAAGCTGGAAGAACAAAAGATAGCCACTCCCTAAGAAAGATATCTAAGATACCACTGGAAAACTCAGTAGCAATATAAGTAGCCATGGGAGGGCCAAAAACAAGCCAGCAAATTAACGCCAGCAAAAAATCATTTACTAAAACTATTAGTAATTTAGACTTTCTGCTGAGATTGCTTGCTTTAATTTCCATAGTTTCTATTTAAGTTAAGGATGGTTCAGTAATACTGCTTGCTGTGTAGAGAGGATTTTAACATCTAGATTATTTTTCAGCTTATCATTTTTAATAATAAAGCTCCCATATAGCTTAAGGAGAATGCTGCGAATAAAGGGGATTTTAAAAACTAATTTTTCTAGCAAGGTTGGCAAAGTAATAATTTTTTTATCCCCGTAAATTCTTAACAGATTATTTAATGCAATAGGCTGATCATCGGCTAAGTTATAAATATTATAATTGCCTGAGTGACGTTCTGCTTTCAAAAGAGCTTGAATAACTTCTTTAATGTTTGCTGGAGAGATGAAGCTTCTTAAGTTGGTATTACCGCTTGAAAAGGTTGGAATATAGGTGCCGCTTTTGGCGAGCCTTATTAACTTTCCTAGATTAGAATGATCTGCTTGATTCAGAACTGGGGGCAAACGCAAGATAGTGGCATCTAAATCAAGTTCTGAGGACATCAATGCAATAAGATCTTCGCAAATTTTTTTAGCCTTTGAGTATGAGCATGAGGGATTTAGATCTGAAGATTCGGAGAATATTTTTTTTACAAAAGAGTTATCTCCGTAAACCTTAGCTGTGCTAAAAAAGATGATCTTGG
>DKMG01000102.1:6848-7164 GCA_002469975.1 Proteobacteria bacterium UBA7420 | reverse complement strand
TCGAACCACCGACCTCACCCTTATCAGGGGTGCGCTCTAACCAAGCTGAGCTACAGACCCGCTTAACTGCGGACAGGCATTTTAGCTGTTATTTCTTCAGGAATAAAGGCTATTCAAATAATCTAAATTAGATTTATTCCCATCATGATCAAACAAACAATCGAACCAAACCAAGCTAGACTTCTAATAGGCTGCGCAACATAGCCTGCTTCATTTACTGGTTTGGTATGCAAACCAGTGATATAAAGCAAAACAAATATAATTCTTAAAGCTAGCCAGATCGAAGCCACTAATACATTGGCCTCAACTCCTAGGT
>DKMG01000102.1:0-6795 GCA_002469975.1 Proteobacteria bacterium UBA7420 | reverse complement strand
TGCCTCTCCAGACCTCTTGGTCAATGGCATAGGCAAGATCAGTTGCACCAAATAAAGTAGCCCTGTAAATAAAATGATATGGGTCATGTCAATCTCCTGTATTTTGTAACTGTTGTAATTAACTCTCTAAAGAGTGCCTTTATCTCTCATCTCTTGTCTAATTTTAGTGGCGCTAATATCAGTGATCGCCTCCTCAAAAATTTCTTCGTCAAACTTGTATCCCACACCTCTGCCATAGGTGATATTTACAATATTTGGAACAAGCATAATCTCATATTGCTGCCCTCTCTTAAAATCATCTTTTGCCAAGCCTTCTTCAATATTGCGACAGACTGCATTCCAGTCAAATGGGTTGTCATCTTGGCCATCCCCACCAGATGCACCTTGCACATCTCTCACTTGAATCATAACTTGCCCTGTCTTTGCAACACATCTTTTAAACAGCGCTTGATGCCCGTCATGCCAAGGCTGCCATCTTCCAAGCATCTGCACTGTAGGTTTTTTCCAATCAAACATTTTTTAAAATCTCCTTGGCAAGATCTTCGTGATTATGCTCATTCCATTCGGTTATGTGGAAGTCCACCTTATCAGGGTTTTGAAATAGTTTATTGGTATCTTCATACCTACCCTCAGTTATTGTGTCCATCCAAATAACTAAATCTGCTTCAAAATTCTCTCTGGTCTCTTTGGTTGGGCATACAAAATCACACACAACATATCGTCCATGAGCTTTTTCAAAGTCTGCGAAGGTTCTCATACGCATGGATTGCCTAGCTCTGCCCTCATCAGAAAAATCCCAATCATTGGCCATCTCTCTGACTTTGTCTGCGTTATACCAGGCAGCATTTAGCAGAGGCACCAACCTTTCTGTTAGGTATGTTTTTCCACTGCCAGGCAGACCCATGACTAATATTTTCATAATAATTAACTCGCTGTGTTAAGAGATTGGTAGAGGCTAAAGAATAAATAAAATAGAGGCATGGTTGCTGCATACTTTAAAAGGGTAGCTAAGACTAAAAATCCTAAGCCTGAGTCAATGCCTGCCATGCCGCCCACTAAGCCAAAAAGAATCTGGATTCCCATCAAGGCTGTGGTTAATAGAAATAACTTAGTGCCAAACTCATCGGTTGCCTGCCATGACTCCCCCAATGCATCGAATGCTCCTTTCTCGCCAAACATAATATACAGAGGAAATAATCCTAATCTTGCATATAGGTAAAAGCCCGGGAAAACCAACATAATAAAGCCAATACCATAAGCCAGTGAATGCAATAAATTTCCTAACAGTAGCGGGAAAAATTTCTTTATACCTAAAAATAATGCTTGATAGGGCGATGGAGCATTGCCTAGAGCGAGTCCCTTAAAAGCAATCATGGCACCGCCAGACAGACCAACAGATAGAATGAGAGAGAGTGTGCCTAATACAAATAGCTGGCCAGAAAGTGATGTGATAAGCTCTAATGAAGCGCTATCAGACATACTAGAATCTATTCCCATAGACATCACAAGATGAGCCAAAGCTAATTCCACAGTCATCACAGGCAAGCACAGAATAAATAGATACCCTACATGCCGAACACAAAAACTGATTGATGAGTAAAACTGTTGCATGTTTCTATTATGGGTTGAAGGATATAAAGATGAAAGTTAAAGCGTAATTTTTTTAAACTTGCGTTTGCCTACCTGATAAATAGCCGAGCTATTTTTAGGGACAGAATGCTTGGGATCAGTAATTTTTTCTTCATTAATTCGAACGCCGCCTTGTTTGATCATCCGCATTGCTTCTGAGGTACTCTCTGTCATCCCCGCGTCTTTTAATAAATTGGGAAGTGGAATTGAATCCTCTGGCCAACTCAAAACTAGCTCTTCGATATCATCTGGAATGTTTTTTTTCTGGAATTGATTGATAAAATTTAGCTCTGCCTCTTCGGCAGCCTGGCCATCATGAAAGCGCGCAATTAACTCTTTGGCCAAAGCAATTTTAATATCTCGAGGATTCATGCCATCGGCCTGCTGAGCTTTTAACAGCTGAATATCTTCAGAAGATTTGAAACTTAGTAAATCAAACCAGCGCCACATGAGCTCATCTGAAATAGACATAATTTTCCCAAACATTTCTGCAGGCGCCTCATCTATTCCAACATAATTTCCAAGAGATTTTGACATTTTATTTGTGCCATCTAGACCTTCAAGAATCGGGACCGTTATGACCACCTGGGGCTCTTGCTCGTGCGCTCTTTGTAATTCCCTGCCAACTAAAAGATTAAACTTTTGATCTGTGCCGCCAAGCTCCACATCAGCCTCCAAGGCAATCGAGTCATATGCTTGAATCAAAGGATACAAGAACTCATGAATGGCTATGCTTTGGTTCGATTTATATCTCTTGCTAAAATCATCTCGCTCTAACATTCGAGCAAGGTTATATTGTGAAGCCAGCCGAATAATGCCTTCTGCACCTAGCTTCTTGCACCATTCTGAGTTAAATCTGACCTCTGTCATCTTTGGGTCTAGGATTTTAAAGACTTGCTTTGTGTAAGTTTCAGAATTTTTTTCTATTTCAGCTGCATTCAATGGTGGGCGGGTTTTGTTCTTGCCTGATGGATCGCCTATCATCGCAGTAAAATCCCCAATCAAAAATATAACTTTGTGGCCTAATT
Organism: Proteobacteria bacterium UBA7420; assembly: GCA_002469975.1. Lineage (GTDB taxonomy): Bacteria > Pseudomonadota > Gammaproteobacteria > Magnimaribacterales > D2472 > D2472. Next base: position 4,138 of record DKMG01000102.1, on the reverse strand, counting down.
GCTGAAAATGCCTGAGCTTGTTAATTAAAACTGTATGTCCTAAATGTAAATCTGGCGCCGTAGGATCAAACCCTGCTTTTATAACAAGTTGTTTTTTGGATTTTAATTTAGAGATTAACTCTGCTTCATTAAGCAGTTCGTCAATTCCACGTTTAATTAAATTGAGGTTATCTTCCATGATTTATGATTTATTATAGTATTTAATGAACCAAAAAGTTTAATTCATATGGCTGAGCTTAAAAGCACAACATTTACTTTTCCACCGCGTGTGAAAGGTCTAAAAATTCAAGGTTGTGAAGATTTATTTCCTGTAGGCAAAATATACTGTGTTGGCAAAAATTATGAAGATCATGCAAAAGAGATGGGAGGCAGTGTTGATAGAGATCAACCATTCTTTTTTAGCAAGCCTCCGCAAGCCATGACACAGGCTCCATCCATTCCCTTCCCCGCTTTGACACAGGATCTTCATCACGAGGTGGAGCTTGTGGTTTTTCTGAAGTCTCCATGTTCAAACATAGAGCCGAAGCAAGCCTCGCAACATATTTTTGGATATGCAGTGGGGGTCGATTTGACTAAAAGAGATCTGCAGACAATAGCAAAGGAAGATAGAAAGCCTTGGGATCTCAGTAAAGGCTTTGATAATTCTGCACCTATATCAAATATTCTAAAGAATGAAGAAGTAGTTTTAAAAGAAGGTGATATTAGCTTAAGTGTGAATGGTCAAGAAAAACAAGCAAGCAATATTACTCATATGGCCTGGGGCGTTGATGAGATTATTAGCTGGCTATCAAAGTTTATTTCCCTGCATCCCGGAGATATTATTTTTACTGGTACCCCAGCAGGGGTCGGAGCTCTAAAGCGCGGTGATCATGTAGATGCAAGCATTCAATCGGTGGGTGATCTTTCTTTTGAATTAGTATGATCATTTATTAAGTCATGATTTTAATTAAGCACTCATGGAAAGCCACGCTCTCATATAGCTTGCTGGCCCTGTTGGTTGTTCTGATTATTGTAGATGTAGGCTCAGAGTCAGAAGTAAAAGAGTTTGAGGAGATAAACGAAATCCGAGAGATTCCGTCACCACCATTTAGCCAAATTCCAACCAAGCAGATTCATGTAGTGCAAAGCGGGGAAAGTTTGTCTGTTATCTTTGAAAAGTACAAAATTACTCTCAATACTACTTATCAAATTTTTAGAGCGGATAAAACGGGAGAGATAAAAAATTTACAGCCCGGGGACAGGCTGGAATTATCTTTTGTTCAGGGCAGCATTCAATCTATTCAAATAGTTAAAAGTCCATTTTTACAATTTGAAATTCTAATTTTGCCAGATGTCACAATTAGCAGGTTAGAAAAAGAGCCTGAATTAATTCAATCATTTAAATCAGGAGTTATAGAGTCGTCGTTTTATTTAACGGGTTTAAATGAAGGCATTCCTGAAAGTGTGATCATGGATCTAGCCTATATTTTCGGATGGGATATTGATTTTATTTTCGATATTCGAGAAGGAGATAAATTTAGAATGCTCTATGAAACTGCTTTTATTGACGGCATGAAAGTCGACAATGGGAGCATTTTATTTGCAGAGTTTTATAGCAAGCAAAAGAAATTTACAGCCATCAGGTACAAAGGGAAAAATAAAACATGGGATTATTTCAATGAAAACGGTGAGAGCCTGGAAAAAGCATTTTTACGGGCTCCGCTAGATTTTGCCTATGTTAGCTCGCATTTTAATCCCAATAGAAGACATCCAATCTTAAATAAAATTAGAGCCCACAATGGGGTTGATTATGCAGCCAAAAGAGGTACGCCAATCAGAGCAACTGGAGATGGTGTAGTTGAATCAGTCGGATGGAAAGGCGGCTACGGAAGATCTGTGGTCATACGCCATGGTGGAGACATCACAACCTTATATGCTCATATGGAAAAATATAATTCATCTTTGAGCGCAGGTAGCAAGGTCACGCAAGGACAAACCATTGGTTATGTTGGAGACTCTGGTCTAGCAACGGCGCCTCATCTGCATTATGAGTTTCGCTTAGGAGAGAAAAGAACTGATCCTTTAAAGGTAGCGCTCCCATCAGCTTTGCCATTGCCCAAGATACAAGCCCAAGATTTTCAACAGTTGAAATCGCAATATGAAGAGGCATCAAACGCCTTGTTATCGCGAGATCCAAACGCAACAGCTTTTGAATAAAATTTTTCTTGGGACCATGAGTGGCACCAGCTATGACGGGATAGATGTTTGCGCAATGCTGGTGGATTCAGAAATAAAACTGTTACATTTTGCCTCCTACAAGTATCCAGCTAAATTAAGAAAAGAGATCGCTCAAGTGATCGAGCATCAAACTCTTAGTCTTCAGCATTACAGTCATCTTAACTTTCATATTGGTCTGGCTTTTGCAAAAGCCATCAATAATTTTATTGTGCATCACAAAATTACTAAATCACAAATCTCTGCTCTTGGTTTGTCTGGTCAAACCCTGTGGCACCAACCTCAAGGCAAATATCCCTTTTCAATACAAGCAGGAGATCCTAGAGTAGTATCAAAAAAATGTGAAGTGAATGTCGTCAGCGATTTTCGCAATGATCACATTCAACTGGGAGGGGAAGGAGCACCCTTAGTTCCGGCGTTTCATCATCAAATATTTGCTTCCGATGAACAATCGCGTCTGATTCTCAACATTGGTGGAATTGCTAATTACTCGTTTCTGGAACAGTCCCAAGAATTCACTGGATCAGATGCTGGGCCTGGAAATGCTCTACTGGATGCTTACTGCCAGAAATACCTGAACTGTCAGTTTGATAAAAATGGTCTGATGGCCAGAAAAGGCTGCATTCATCTCAGCTCTTTAAAGGTAATGTTAGAGCATCCATTTTTTAAAAAAAGGCACCCCAAGTCTACGGGCAAGGAAGTTTTCAATCTTCCGTTCATTCCCAAGACTCTCTTAAAACAAAAGCCTGAGAATATTTTAGCAACCCTAACAGAGCTATCTGCATTAACCATTAGCCAATCAATCAAGAAAAAAACAAAATTGGTGAATGAAATTATTGTTTGTGGTGGTGGTATTAATAATATTTTTTTAATGGAAAGGATTGGCTATTACGCCTCCATTCCTTTGCGCTCTTCTGATAGATTTGGATTTCCACCCCAATCTATAGAAGCAATGGCATTTGGATGGCTGGCAGCTCAAAGAGTAAGTGAGATCCCCTTAAAGGTAGGCAATAAAAGCGGATTATTAGGGGTAACGACTAAATTTAAATCGTAAAAGACTCGCCACAACCGCAGGTAGTCTTGGCATTTGGATTGGTGACTATAAATCTAGAGCCGGAAAGGTCTTCAACATAATCTAAGGATGACCCAAAAAGATATGGGTATGACAAGGAGTCTAGCAAGATCGAAAAATCTTGAAATGGAATAACATCGTCATCAGCCTCTGGTTTCTCATCAAATTTAAAGCCATATTGAAAACCAGAACATCCACCACCGGTCACATAAACACGAAAATTATTAGCCTCATTGGTAGGCAGCAAAGATTGAATGCGCTTAATGGCGTTGACAGTTAAGTTAATCGAGAAAGAATCATTGCTCATGGATAATAGTTTAAATGATTAAAGATGAGTTCCACAAACTGAGATGAAAAGTTTTTTTCTATGGATCAATTTAAAGGGATAAAATATAAGAAATGAACCTCTACCTAATATATAAAACTCTGCACATACTGTTTATGGTTTCTTGGTTTGCCGGAATATTTTATCTGCCCAGATTATTTGTTTATCACGTCGAGAGTGAAAGCCAAGATGTTCAAAATCAGCTCTCAGTGATGGAAAAAAAATTATTTAAATTTATTACTCCTCTTGGCATTCTTGCTTTGATATTCGGTGTGCTGATGGGTCTTCTGAGTTCTGATTTCAGCGTCTTTTTTTCTCAAAATTGGATTGTGGTAAAGCTGCTAGTCGTAGCAAGCTTAATTGGCTATCAAGCATTATGCTGGAAGATCTTGAAAGAGCTTGCGCTAGGGGATCATCATTGGACTGGCTTTAAACTCAGGCTTTTTAATGAGGCGCCTGTAATCTTACTGCTAATTGGCATTATTGCCGCAGTATTTAAATTTTGAGACTAATATTGCTGTGCAAAG
>DKMG01000080.1 GCA_002469975.1 Proteobacteria bacterium UBA7420 | reverse complement strand
AATGAGGTGGTCGTTTGGTATCAATCATCATGACGCGGCTATCCATGGAGCGACTTGGTTTAGGGGCAATAAAATCGTCAAGAATAATAGCCAGACCAATGATGGACCCTAAAATAATAGCTTGTATATATTTTTCGTTCATATGTATTTTAGTTATGTAATATATTTAAGATAGCTGGAGGGTCAAATAAATTCAAGCCTTACTTTGGTTTAGCCACATCAAGATAAGAGGGTGTTTCTCCACCGCCATGCACTTCAAGTGCTGCCCCAGTAATCCATTCAGCCAGTGGCGATGCAAAAAAAATACAGGCATTAGCTATATCCTGAGGTTTACCCATTCTTTGGAGGGGAATAGTCTTGGCCACTTTATTGATCTCAGACTTACTGCCGTAATGAACAATTGAATTTTCTGTTTCAATATACCCAACAATAATAGAATTCACTTTAATCTTAGGTGCCCACTCTACGGCAAGAGTTTTGGTGAGATTAACAAGCGCTCCTTTGGCTGCTCCATAAGCAGCGCTCCCTGGGGTAGGTCTTGTGGCAGTCACGCTGGATATATTAATAATATTGGAAATACTCTTTTGCCTCATCATAACTTTTGCAACTTTTTGACTCAGGTTTAAAGGAGCCATTAAATTAAGATCAATAATGGCTTGATGAAATTTAGGAGAGGCGGATATAGAATCAGCTAACGGGGCTCCACCTGCATTGTTAATTAATACATCTAATTTTTTATAGCGCGTTTGAATTATCTTTAATGCTTTGGCTATAGAATCTAGATCCCTGATGTCGCATTCAACAAAAAATGCAGCATTGCCCTTAGATTGAATGTTTCTAGAAGGCTTATTCCTTGCCAATACAATGACATTAGCGTCTAGTTTTAAAAAACTTTTTGTAATGCCGATGCCAATACCCTTAGTGCCACCGGTAATAAGGATAGTTTTATTCTTAAAATTTATATTATTCACAGGCACCACAAAAATATTTACTTGGTGAAATTATAACCTTCAGGAAGTATCTCAGATAGCTATCCTTATCTATTTATATTTATACATTTGACAAAATTAATCTCAATGATACTCATTGATTCGTTGATAAGTTTGTATAATCTATAACTTCTAATATCAACATTAATTTGGAGCCTATTTTATGAAAATTGCAATTCTTGGCGGTACAGGGGCTTTAGGCAAAGGCCTTGCTTCAAGATGGATGAAAGCTAATCACGAGGTGCTCATTGGAAGCAGAGATATTGCTAAAGCAAAAGAAATTGTTGCGGAATTGGGATTGCCAGATTCCCATGCATATCTGAATATTGATGCGGCTGAGCATTGCGATATTGCCTGCATAACTGTTCCTTTTGCGCATCAAGAAGCCACACTCTTAAGCGTGGATAAAAAATTAAAAGATAAGATTCTTATTGATGCAACAGTTCCATTGGTTCCACCAAAGGTCATGCGTGTTCAACTGCCAAAAGAAGGTTCGGCGGCTTTAAAAGCTCAAGGTTTACTTGGAGAGGACACCATTGTCGTTTCAGCCTTTCAAAATATATCAGCTGAACTCCTGCAAACAGATAAAAAAATAGATTGCGATGTTTTAGTTTCAGGTGATTTTCTAGAAGCTCGGACAACGGTGATTGGTTTGGTAGAAGATGCTGGACTTAAAGGCTGGCATGCTGGTCCCTTGTGTAATTCTGTTGCTGCAGAGGCCTTAACATCTATATTGATTGCTATTAATAAAAAACATGCCTTACAACATTCGGGTATTAAAATTACAGGCATTTAAAATAGTCAGAGAGATATTATCAACTCAATAACATTAACAGCCCTAGAGGGTTTGCCTCTCATTCAACCAGGGGATGATCTAGCCTCACTAATTATTGATGAGCTTATAGCTCAAAATCTCACTCTTGAGGATGGAGATATTCTGGCTGTTGCGCAGAAAGTTGTTTCAAAATCAGAAAATAGATACTTAGATATATCCTCCATAACGCCCAGCAAAGAGGCTGTAAACTTGTCGCATAAAATTGAGAAAGACCCTCAATTTATTCAGGCAATTCTCAATGAATCCAAGCAAGTGGTTCGTTACAGAATGGGCGTACTTATAGTTGAGCATAAACTTGGATTTATTCATGCCAACGCTGGAATTGATCGCTCTAATATAGACCAGAGCTCTAATCAGATTTTATTACTTCCAGAGAACCCAGATTTATCAGCGCAGAATCTATGCAAGTCCATAGGCAAGCATTTTAATAAAAACATTGGTTTGATAATTTCAGATACTATGGGTCGACCCTTTAGAAATGGCATTGTGGGATTTACGATTGGTAGCTCTAATATCGAATGTGTTGTAGACGAGCGGGGTAAGCAAGATTTGTATGGCAACACTTTAAAAGTAACCCAGATTGCAATCGCAGATGAGCTCGCAGCCGCTGCCTCTTTGTTGATGGGTCAAGCGGATCAAAAAAAACCGGTTGTATTGATACGCGGTTACAAAGCACCATATTCAGCTTCAGCCTCTGGCAACGATCTGATTCGCAGTGAGGATGAGGATCTTTTCAGATGAAAAATTACCTTTTACTTTGTGGAGGCGTTGGTGGCGCTAAATTAGCACTAGGGTTTTCAAAAATTCTACCAAACTCTAATCTAACAATTGCTGTTAATACTGGCGATGACTTCAATCATCTTGGTCTCAAGATTTGTCCTGATCTTGATACTGTCCTTTACACTCTAGCCAACCAATCAGATTTATCTAAAGGTTGGGGTAGATCAAATGAATCCTGGGAGATGCTTGCTGCCCTTAAAAAGCTTGGTGGTGAAACCTGGTTCCAGCTCGGGGACAAGGATTTAGCCACTCACATTATAAGAACTCAACTCCTAGCAAATGGCAAGAATCTTTCTGAAATTACTCAAGAGCTGTGTGACCGATTTGGGGTCAACGCGAATATTTTACCCATGAGCCATGAACCTGTGGAGACATACATTCAAACACAAAATAGGCTTTTATCTTTTCAGGAATATTTTGTAAAATTTAAATGTGATCCACCAGTTACTGATTTCGTATTTAAAGGGCTGGATAAAGCCGTGTTCAATCCTTCGATCAACTTGACTCTATTTGATGAGATTATTGTTTGTCCTTCTAATCCATTTGTCAGCATTAATCCTATTATCCAACTTGATGGCATCAACCAATATTTGAAATCTAACACACACAAAGTTAGTGTAGTTAGCCCTATAGTCAATTCTAAATCTCTTAAAGGTCCAACATCTAAAATTATGACAGAGCTGGGTTTAGACGTTTCTGTGAACGCTATCGCAGATTTCTACATGGATTATGCTAAAACAATTTTTGTAGACTCGCTTGATAGCCATCAACTGCATCAAATTCATGATAAAGGTTTTGAAACTCATACAACACCATTGGTCATGAATAATCTGGAATCCAAGATTCAACTAGCCCAATCAATTTTTAACTATCTAGAAACTAAATAATGTGTTGATGGAAATCTTTATTCCTGTTAAAAAATACACCGACTCTAAAGAGCGCTTGAGCACAATTCTATCCAAAGAAGAAAGGGCACTTCTTGCTGAAAAAATGGCTTTGAAAACGGTTAATGCATTTTTAAACATTGATATTAATGCTCACATTATCTTGATATCAAACGATCCTCAACTAGCTATTGATGGCGCAACAACCTTCGTCACTGATTCTTCATTAAACGCAGCAATACATGAGGCCATGAGCAATTCTCAACATAGTGGTTTAATAATGATTGCTCATGCTGACCTTCCTAGGATTAATACTCAGGATATAGAGTCAATCATAAAAGAGCATAATTCTGAGACTGTAACCATTATCTCGGATGAGAGCGGTACTGGTACAAACAGCCTGCTATTTGATAGCTCTATAATATTTAATTTAAAATTTGGACAAAACAGCTTTGCGTTATTTCAAAAAGAATTTACTGCACATGATATTCCCTGGCGATCACCTCCATGGATTTCGATGCAGCAAGACCTTGACTCGAGTGACGATTACTTCAAACTAATTGAATATATTAATGCATAACAATGGATATTAAGGATCACTCTAATTTATCTCTAAGAAAACTGATTGCCAATCAAGGTATTGAATCTGTAGATTTGAAGGCCTTATCAAATATAGCAATCTCTGAATCTTTGGTTCAAGCATCCTTTGCTAAAAAAACTTCTTATTATGGGCAGCAGATTACTTTTTCTCCTAAGGTATTTATCCCTCTCACTTTTTTATGCCGTGATGTTTGCCACTACTGCACTTTTGCTCAAACTCCAAAAAATATTGAATCACCATACCTTTCTATAGACCAAGTAATTGAAATTGCAAAAGAAGGCGAGCGTCAGGGCTGCCATGAAGCATTATTTACTCTTGGCGATAAGCCAGAGCTTAGATATAAGGCAGCCAGAAACGCATTATCTGAGCTTGGATATTCCACCACAAATGAATATTTAGCTGCCTGCGCGCAAGCGGTTCTTGATCATACGTCGCTAATTCCTCACTTAAATCCGGGATGCTTGACGCCTCAGGAGCTAACTATGCTTAAGCCATTAAGTGGGTCCATGGGCTTAATGGTTGAGTCATTGTCGGAAGAGTTAATGAAGAAAGGTCAAGCTCATCATGGCTCACCAGATAAAGATCCTGTTTTTCGTTTGCAAACACTTGAGGAAGCTGGAAAGCAAAACATTCCATTCACTACAGGCATTTTAATTGGGATTGGAGAGACCCGTCTTGAAAGATTAGAGGCATTATTAAAAATTGCAGACCTTCATTTTAAGTACGGGCATATACAAGAAGTCATTGTCCAAAATTTTAGAGCCAAGCCAAATACACTCATGGCAAATGCACCAGAACCATCATTTAGTGATTTACTCTGGACCATTGCAATGGCCAGATTAATACTGCCTGGTGCTATTAGCCTTCAGGTTCCACCTAATCTGAATGATGCTTATCTTGCTGAACTAGCTGTTTCAGGAATCAATGATTTTGGAGGCATTTCTCCGGTCACTAAAGACTTTGTTAATCCAGAGGCACCATGGCCAGAAATCCAGAAACTAGAGAAAGTTGTTAATTCATTCAATCAACACCTGCTTCCCCGTACCACTTTATATCCTCGCTTCTTTTCAAAATTAGAAGTGTTTTCAACTCCTGATATTTCCTCAAGATTGCTTGCTAAGATTAATGCTCAAAGTTTAGTGAGGGTTGATTCATGGGTTTCTGGCGTTAGTCAGACCATACCCAGTTATCAATCATTTAAATCTTCATCTACTATCAAGCAAGTGATTTCTAAAGCAAGAAGTCAGCTTGATATTAACTCAATTGTTTCTCTTTTGGAGGCTGAGGGAGGAGACTTTAATTATATAGTTGACCACGCAAACGAACTCAATAGAGAGTTAAATGGCAATATCGTCAGCTGTGTTGTCAATCGAAACATAAACTACACAAATATTTGTTCTTATAAGTGTAATTTTTGCGCTTTTTCAAAGGGGACTGGCCATGCTGATTTGCGAGGCAAACCTTACAACATATCCCACGATGAAATTATCAGACGCACGGAGGAGGCTATTTCAAGAGGCGCCACTGAGGTTTGTATGCAAGGCGGCATTCACCCAGCTTATACTGGCCAAACATACATAGATATTGTTAAAGCTGTTAGATCTGTTTCTGATACTATCCACATTCATGCATTCTCACCATTGGAAATTGACCATGGTCGAAAAACACTTAATATTTCTACGCAGGAATTCCTCTCAGAATTAAAGTTAGTAGGTTTAAACTCATTGCCGGGAACTGCTGCTGAAATATTGCATGATGACATCAGGGCGATTATCTGCCCTGATAAGCTGAACTCACAAGAATGGATTGATATTATTAAGGCAGCTCATTCGGTTGGCCTGCCAACAACCTCCACTATGATGTTTGGTCACGTAGAGAATATGCAGCATGTTGCTCAACACCTTGTATCCCTTCAAAATATTCAACTGGAAACAGGTGGTATTACTGAATTTGTTCCCCTTCCATTCGTTGCTGAAGAGGCTCCAATTTTTCGAAGGGGCGGCTCACGACCTGGGCCAACTTTTAAAGAAGCCGTCTTAGTTCATTCGGTTGCAAGAATTCTATTGAATGAGTCAATTAAAAATATTCAAGGATCATGGGTCAAGATGGGATTGCCTGGATTGAAGTATTTGCTGAAGGCTGGTATCAACGATGTAGGTGGTGTCCTGATGAACGAAAGCATTACTAAGGCGGCAGGGGCATCATTTGGTCAAGAGCTTGACTTGAGTCAGGTCCATGAAATAACTGAATCTTTGGGTTTGAACCTTGTGCAGCGCAACACTTTGTATAAACCAATCAACACTAATATTAAACAGTTAATAGATTTTCAAAAAATACCATTGATACCTATAATAAATGAGTATCATCAGCCAATTATTTAATTTTAAAGGAAGCTTAATCATGAAAATATTTCCAGTCACTATTATCATTCTTGGCTATAGTTTATGTATTTACTCTATGTTTCTTACATGGGATATTTTTTCAGATCAAAATATATTTATAAGGCTTCTACTAGTTCATGTTGAAGCAACAGTTTTGATTTATCTCTTTAGTGTTATGTTTAAAAATTCTAGTTGGTACGATGCTTTTTGGTCTGTGATTCCAGTGGTGTTAGCCTATCTAGCTTGGGCAGATATTGATGCATCAGGTAACGGCCTTAGAGCTCTCATGATGTTTGCCGCTTTGTTATTCTGGGCCTTTAGATTGACTTATAATTGGCTAAGGTCTTGGGATGGTTTTAGTCACGAAGATTGGCGCTATGTCATGATGAAATCATCTGCAAAAAATAGATTTCAATATTGCGCTATAGATTTTGGCGCTATTCATTTAATACCTACTTTGTGTGTCTTTATGGCATTACTACCAATGAATGTAGCTCTATCCTACGAAGGCAATGATGTGTTTTGGTTAGATTGGGTGGCACTAAGCATTGCCATAGTTGCCGTAGTGATACAGATTGTTTCAGATCAACAGATGTACTTATTTAGAAAGGCGTTAACAAAACCAGAAATAATGAACACCGGTTTATGGTTCTACTCCAGACATCCAAACTATTTTGGAGAATTATTATTTTGGTTTAGTTTGTATATATTTGTGCTTGCAGCCAGCCTTTCTTTTGCCTGGTTATTGATTGGCTCTCTAATCATGTATGCTTTAATTGCAATAGGCTCAGTTGCAATGATGGATAAGCGCTCACTTGAGAGAAGGCCAAATTTTCAACATTACATGGATACAACGCCAGCCATATTTATAAATATTTTTAAGAGGAAGAATCAATGAGAATTATTTTAACTGCAGCAATATCTTTGCTTATAGCTCTTCCTGGCGTTAGCTCAGAATTAATATCTGCATTGGATCAGGACTTAAACGGCGTTATGACGAAGGTCGTTGATTGGAGACGCCATTTTCATCAATACCCTGAGCTTTCAAATAGGGAGTATAAAACTCAGAAATCAATAGTGGAGGCTTTGACACAGATGGGCTTAGAACCGAACACTGATTTTGGTACTACTGGCGTAGTCGCTTTTATTAGAGGTCAAAATGCTGGTCCTTTAATTGCCTTGCGTGCAGATATAGATGGGCTTCCTGTGTCAGAGCAGTTGAATCTTCCATTCTCTTCTAAGGAAATTACACAGTATCAAGGAAATGATGTGGGGGTAATGCATGCTTGTGGACACGATGCTCATATTGCAATTCTTCTTGGTGCAGCGAGTTTCTTATCTCAAAACACAGATAAATTGAATGGCGACATTATGCTGATTTTCCAACCGGCTGAAGAGGGCGCACCTGCAGGTGAAGACGGTGGAGCAGAATTAATGCTAAAAGAAGGTTTGTTTGAGCTGGAAAAACCTGATGCAATCTTCGGGCTTCATGTTTTCAATGAATCCCACGGCACAATTATGCTGAAGCCTGGTCCAGCCATGGCGTCAGCTGAAGCATTCAGGATCAATATAGAAGGTAAGCAAACTCACGGTTCAAGACCCTGGGAGGGCGCTGATCCTATTGTTGCTGCTTTTAATATTGGAACTACACTGCAAACTATAGTGAGCAGGCGCCTTAATCTTTTAGATAGTCAGGCGGTTATTTCAGTAGGAATAATGAAAGCAGGCACTCGAAATAATATCATTCCACAAACAGCCATGTTGGAGGGAACTATCAGAACTTTTAAAGACTCTTATGCTGATCAGATTCGGGACGAAATCAAATTAATAGCAGAAAATATTGCTGCAGCACATCATGCTTCTGCTACCGTGGATTTTAAGATATATGGCGGTTACCCAGTTACATTTAACGATCTTGATCTTTCAAAAAAATACGGACCTGTGCTCAAAAGAGCTGCAGATGGTAATTATTATGAGGCCTTGGTGCCCAGAACCGGAGCTGAAGACTTCTCCTTCTTTGCGCAACAAGTTCCAGGTTTATTTTTCTTTTTAGGCGTCAATCCAGCTGATTCAGATGAAATGCCGACCAATCATTCTCCATATTTCTATGTTGATGATGATGCATTAGATACTGGTGTTAAAGCCTTTGTAAATTTAGTTTCAGAGTATTCTGCCGATTTTAATAACAGCGCTAACTAGATTAAGCTTTTTGAGAGACTAGATAGTTTGAATATTTGATAACTGAGGCGTAGATTACAGCAGGGAGTATCAGCCATGGGATTTGTGTTTGCAGCATCACAGTTCTCCCATTAAGCGAGAATAGCTCTGGATTAAAGTATGCACCAAATGGAGCTAGAGGAGCCCATGACAAGGGCTTACCCTCAGCAAGCTGGTCATGGTATAAAAAAAGCTCCACAAATAAATTTTGCCCAACACACCATACATAAAAAATAGATATAGCTTTCCAACTCCAATTTAAGAATATCCTGCTATCGCTCGCGCAGAGCTTCCAGGTCAACCAGAGACCGCCAAGTGCTATAGTTCCAGCATCTGCTAGTGAGTTTAAAATCCAGTTTATGTCCATTGGAATCCACGCGCTAAGAGTGGCTGAACGCCTTAAATTCACGTCATCTCCATCGACCCATCCATAGGTAAACCATAACTCCCAGCCCAAAGCGCAAATTAAAAAACATACAACATATACAAGAGGGGCCCAAGCAGGAAGTTTTTTGTATGAGTATAGTAAGTAGCTCAAGGGGACCAAGGCGCTAAAATAAACAACCATTATTACTCTTAGCTCTTCTAGTAACATGTAATCCTTAAGAAAAAATATTCAGCAAGGCTATTATGATGGCTATAAATAAAGCTATTAGCAATAACGGCCGCTCACCAAGCTTCAATGAATATGATTTAGGCAATAACCATAGCAAGATAATTACAGCTGAGATCAGCCCTATGCCCCAGAGCAAATCCTGAAGTGCTGGCAATAACTCAGATAACATGTCTAAAAGTTAATCTTTGGGCAACAAGCTATTCAAGCGGTCTATTGAATCAAGATATTCACTAATAAGCCCATACATAACATCTTTTACAGACTCCACTTGATTAACTTGGCCTATGACTTGTCCTGCAGCGTTGAATGATACCTGTTGAGTCATACCGCTACCTGCATACATGGATGTTCGTCTCATTGCGTCAAATGTAATCATGCCTTGAAGCGGCATAGGTAAAGGATCTGGATTCTCAGGATTCTCCCATGCTTCTGTCCATTTATTTTTTAGCATTCTGGCAGGCTTTCCGGTCCAAGCTTTGCTGCGAATTGTGTCTTCGCTGGTTGCGTTAAGATATGAGTCTTTTTCTGCAGGCTGTGCTGCTGCTTCCTCGACAGCCAGCCATAATGATCCACACCATATGCCTTGTGCTCCCATGGACATAGCCGCTGCCATTTGTCTCCCATTACCGATCCCGCCAGCTGCAAGAACAGGCAAATCTCCAACCGCATCTATAATTTGTGGCCAAAGTACAATGCTGCCAATCTCTCCCGTGTGACCGCCACCTTCGCCACCCTGAGCAATGATAAAATCTAGACCAGCTTCCTTGTGTGCCACAGCCTGTTTAATTTTGCCGCATAGAGCACCAATCAACACACCCTTCGATTGAATTTTTTTTATCATCTCAGCTGGGGGCGTGCCTAGTGCATTTGCAATCAATTTTACATTTTTATGTTTTAACGCTTCCTCAATTTGCGGCTCTGCTGTAGCTTCTGTCCAGCCCAGTAAACCACCTTTTGGCCCGTTCGATTCTGGTGCTTCGGGGACGCCGTTGTCGGATAAAAGTGTATCTACAAACTCTTGATGACCAGCAGGTATCATCTTCTGCAACTGTTCTAATAGTGCTTCCGGGTCTTTTTCCTCCATGCCTTCATATTTCTGAGGGATCACAGTATCAACTCCATAGGAGAAGTCTCCTATATGCGCATCAATCCAATCTAGCTCTTCTTTAAGCTGCTCAGGCGAGTAACCTACAGCTCCAAGCACTCCTATACCACCAGCTTTGCTAACAGCTACAACTACATCCCTGCAGTGAGTGAAGGCGAAAATAGGGTATTCAATACCAAGTTTAGTGCAAATATCTGTTTTCATTGATCGAGGTCTCCATTATTAACTCTTAAGATTATACAAATATTACATCAAGCCAGGGGTGTATCAATCAGATTAATTAAGTCAATATTTTTTGTTATAAATATACAATTTTTAATTTAATTACCATAGGTTATAGTGAATTGGTTACAATTTAAGCTAATTCAATTGGAAGAATAATATGCAGTGGGACTATAAATTTGATGTTGTCGTTGTTGGCTCAGGTAATGGAGCCTTGACTGCTGCTCTTTGCTCTCATGATGGCGGGGCAAAAACTTTAGTGATTGAAAAGAGTGATCAATTTGGAGGTACATCGGCAACCTCTGGTGGAGGAGTTTGGATACCAAACAACCGATACGCTAAAGCTGAAAATGTTGACGACTCGGCTGAGGATGCTAGAAATTATATCAATAGCGTCTCTCCTGATGGCATGATTAAGGATGAGTTAATCGAGACCTATATATCCGAAGGACCAAGGATGGTGGATTACTTACATGAGAATTCTCAAGTTAAATATAGGAACCTTCCACACTATCCAGACTATTTTCCTGATAATCCAGGCGGCAAGCCAGGCAATAGGTCAATGGAACCTGAGCCAATTTTTGGAACAGA
>DKMG01000058.1:18162-23890 GCA_002469975.1 Proteobacteria bacterium UBA7420 | reverse complement strand
ATTTTTTGCACAGAAGATCAAATTGAAAGCGAAACAGCATCTTTTATTTCTCTGCTATCGTCTATTTATAATGATTTGGGGTTTAGTAGCTTTAATATTAAGCTCTCAACTAGACCAGAGGTCAGAGTGGGGTCAAATGANNCATATTTTTTGCACTGAAGATCAAATTACATCAGAATGTGCTAACTTTATATCATTGTTGTCCGAGATTTATACTGAGCTTGGCTTCGAATCCTTTGATATAAAATTATCAACCAGACCTGAAACAAGGGTTGGATCAGATGCAGTTTGGGATAAAGCAGAGACCGCACTAGAAAATGCAATTAAAAAACTTGATATCCCTTATACGGTTGAAGCAGGAGATGGAGCTTTTTATGGCCCAAAACTTGATTTTGTTTTGACTGATGCAATTGGTCGAGAGTGGCAGTGTGGAACCTTTCAAGCTGATTTTAATCTTCCTGAACGATTAGATGCTGAGTATATTGGAGAGGATGGGTCTAAGCATCGTCCAGTGATGATGCATCGTGCAATTCTTGGATCATTTGAAAGATTTTTAGGCGTTCTTATTGAAAACTACGCTGGCAAGTTACCTCTTTGGTTAGCTCCAATTCAAATCGTGTTTATGACCGTAACTGATGAAGTGTCTGACTATGCCTCTAGTCTCAAGGCTCAATGTGATGACCTTAATCTCAGAGCAGAGTTAGATTTAAGAAATGAAAAAATAGGATATAAAATTAGAGAACACAGTACTGCAAAAGTGCCCTTGATGGCTGTAATTGGAAAAGAAGAGATGGCTTCAAATACTATTTCAATCAGAAACCTTAGTGAGAATAAAACTAATACCTACTCAGTAGAAGAAGCTATGAACTTATTAGTTGATAGCTCTTCCTTGCCTTCTTAAAATTATTGTCTCCAGCCCTCTCGGTCAAAGACTCTTAAGTAAGTTAGCTGATCATGATCAGACTCATTCGCAACTTTAACAAAGTCACCCGATTGAACTAAAATCACATCGCCTTGAGTAAGAGAGTAGGAGTCTTGATGCTCTATTCCCTGGCTTGGATCTTTGCCATGCCCCTCCATAGAATTCATGTATTCAATGACTTCCATGGTGCCTCTGCCATTGACTACAATGTAGACAACATCCGATTCAATCAATCGATGCCCAATTGTAGATTTCCCAGGTTGAATTACAGTTTTACTTGCAATCACTTTACCCAAAAGATCATTGGTCCAAACAGAATACTCATCCGTTACTTTTTGGGGACTGCCACCAACTCGAAAATTTACATATTTTTTTGCCATGATTTTTTTATAATGTTATGAACTTGTAGTTGATTAAAATTTATATCAATAAATATGTCAATAAATATAATTTTAATTGATTTAAAAGCATTTATTCATTACTTTTTATGTAGCTTTACTACAGCTAAAATATTTATAGCCATTTAATTATTTTTATATATAATTTTATACAGCGCTAATTTGACTAGCTTGCAAGCGCTTTATAAATTTTGCTAAACCAGATTTACACTCAAAAAAAATCTCTTTTAGTATTAAATAAGCCATGACTGTATTTATTAACGTTTTCTTTGGAGATATACATGACAGATAAAAATTACAAAAATCCTGCCACAATTGCATTGCATACTGGCTGGAGAAAAGATGAAACAACAAACTCTGTGGCTGTACCTATCCACATGACATCTAGTTATCAGTTTGATAGCGCTGATCATGCTGCAAATCTTTTTGCTTTGGGCGAATTGGGCAATATTTATTCTAGAATTATGAATCCAACCAATGCCGTGCTGGAAGATAGAATTGCAGCGCTTGAAGGAGGGGTTGCAGCTTTGTGTGTGGCATCTGGGCAAGCTGCATCAGCTTACGCTATTCAAAACTTATGCACTCATGGAGATAATATCGTTGCCTCATCACATCTATATGGAGGCACCTACAACCAATTTAAAAATGTTTTAAGTGACATGGGAATTGATGTGAGATTCGTGGACCCTGCTGATCCTCAAAATTTTGCCAATGCAACTGACGATAGAACTCGTGCATATTATGGAGAAGTGTTACCTAATCCAAGTTTTGAAGTTTTTCCTTTAGCAGAGGTTGCAGATCTTGGCAGGCCGCTTGGCATCCCATTGATTGTTGATAATACTGCTGCGCCTCTTCTGTGCAAGCCTTTTGATCATGGCGCTGCTGTGTTGATTCACTCAACCACTAAATACATCGGGGGTCATGGCACCTCCATTGGCGGGATTATTGTGGACAGTGGGGCATTTGACTGGGAAGCACATCCTGAGAGGCAGCCTAAATTAAATACTCCTGACCCCTCCTATAATGGAGTGATTTGGACTGAGGCAGTTAAACCAATGGGCCCCATTGCATACATTCTAAAAGCTAGAACAACACTGTTGAGAGATTTAGGTGCTGCAATGAGTCCCTTTAATGCTTTTATGTTTATCCAAGGCTTGGAAACTTTGCACTTAAGAATGAAAGAGCATTCTGCTAACGGGCAAAAAGTTGCAGAATTCTTAGCAACGCATCCTATGGTTGAAAGAGTTTCATATCCAGGTGTTGCAACGGGACTTCCCAAAGAGAGAGCTGAAAAATATCTTTCAGGTGGTTGTGGCGGACTACAAGGTTTTGAGATTAAAGGCGGGATTGCGGCTGGTAAGAATTTTGTTAATTCCTTAGAGATGCTTTATCACGTTGCTAATATTGGTGATTCACGGAGCTTGGCTATTCATCCAGCAAGCACCACTCACTCTCAGTTAAATGAGCAGGAGCTTATAGCTGCTGGAGTGAGCCCTGGATATATTAGATTATCCATAGGAATAGAGCACATCGATGACATTATTGCAGATATTGAACAAGCATTAGCAAAAGCTAGCTAGTTAAGAAGCAATGTCTGTGAGCACTCCAGATGTTAGTTATATTATTATTGGTTCTGAGCAGCGGCTGTCAAAGATCAAGTCATACCAGATCGAGGACGGCGCAGAGTGTGTAATGTGTTCGTTTGCTTCTCTAGCAGATTTGCCAGCAATTTTAGATACTACGATTGCTTCTTTGGACTCTCAAGTTATTTCGTTGATTCCTGCTGGAGCATTCCCTAGAAAAATTAGCAGGTCACAGTTACTTTATTTTGCAAGGAGCAAGTATCAATTCTGGGGCTGGTATCACTTTGGAAATAAGTTTAAAGGAGCCCTGCAGAGCATTGGTAAAATTAATACTTTTTTTAATAAGGTGCCCCAGCTAGAACAAGGCATATTTTTCTCTAAAGCTCTTTATTTTTCAGTGGGAGGTATGGGAGAAATAAATCCCAATCCATTCTCTGAATTAGCCAAAAGGCTTTATCTTAGACTGGATCCACAAAACCCATTGCCATCGCTTACAATAAGAGGAAAATCTTTATTAATTTAATTTTATGCAATTAATTACTGCGAACAACCTTAGTTATTCTATTAATGAAAATCAGTTGTTCCATAACCTCACATTTGCCTTGGATTCCGGGAGTGGGCTGCATGTTAAAGGCGGCAATGGCTCTGGAAAGAGCACTTTAATAAGAATTCTATTGGGCTTAACCTCTCCAACGAAAGGTGAAGTAATATTCCCTGAGCCAAGTCCCTTTATTTCATACCTAGGTCACAAGAATGCTATTAAGCAATATCTAACACCCTTGCAAAATTTAGATTTAATGCTTGATTCATCAAGCTTAGAAAGTGCCATGACATGGATGCGTACCTTGGGGCTCGCAAGGGTGCAAGATGAAATGACGGCAACTCTTTCTTTTGGGCAGCAAAAAAAACTTGCTTTGATAAGAGTACTAAGTAATCCATCAGATCTAATCATTCTCGACGAGCCATTTGTTGGTTTGGATGACTCTTCAAGAGATCTATTAAGCAAGTTCCTATCTGCGAGGCTTGATGATGGAGCTGGATTAGTTCTCACATCGCACATCGATCCTCAGGTTTCTTGTGACGAACTTATTCTTAGAGAGAAAGAAGATGTTTAATTTACTCTTTGCAGAAGCTTTCAAGTTAAGGCATAGGCTTAGAGCCTGGTTAGGACCTCTGTTAATAATGGTGCTTGTGCTTATAGCGTTTCCTTTAAGTATTGATGTGTCTCAGTATGATTTAAATAAATTTTATTTTTCCATCATTGTTATTTCCTTGCTCATGATCTCATTCCTTGCCACTGAATCTATTTTCTCTGAAGACTATGAGGATGGATCTCTTGAGCAAATATATTTAGAAGAAAAAGATTTTTATAAAGTCGCCCTAACAAAAATATCTATTTATGTTTTTTTTATTGGGATACCAATGTCGTTGATAGGTTCTGTATTTTCATTTGCTAATGGGGTCTCAGCCGATGAGCTACCAAAAATTTTTGTTGTTTTATTATTCTCTACTTTAATCTTATTTAATCTATTTGCTTTTGGTAGCGCCTTATCCCTAAACAAAGGTGCAATGCTAGGCGTGCTAGTTAGCTTGCCATTAACCCTACCAGTGATTGTATTACTGGGCAGAGCAGTTCGAACTATTCAGTATGGAGAGGGCTTTTTGGAAGTATTGGCTTTATTGCTTGGAGTGGGACTGATCTTGATGGCCATCATGCCTTTAATCATCTCTGCAACATTAAAAACTCATCTAGAATGAGTGACTTCAGTTTATAATAACCCCTGTGCTTACATCATTCATCCATAGATTTTCTTCGCCTAAAAGCTATGTCAGCGTTACAACAATGTACCTGCCATATGTCATGTATCTAGGATTTTTCTTGCTAGCTATAGGGTGGGTTTGGGGGCTTGGATTTGCTCCCCAAGATGCCATTCAAGGTAATTCATATCGCATTATTTTTTTGCATGTTCCTGCATCTATATTCGCCCAATTGATTTATTTTTTTATGGCCGTTTGCGCTCTTATGCATCTAGTATGGAGAGTCAAATTAGCTGCCTATCTCATTAAATCCGCCGCTCCAGTCGGCGTAATCATTACTTTTATTGCACTTTTTTCAGGTTCTATATGGGGCATTCCCACTTGGGGAACATGGTGGCAGTGGGATGCAAGAATCACCTCCACGCTGATACTCTTTATTATGTACCTGGGAATTTTGACTTTGCATAGTTCATTTTCTAACCTCGAGAAGGCTGATAGGTTGATGTCAATTTTGGTTGTTGTTGGTGTTGTCAATATACCAATTATTAAAAAGTCTGTAGATTGGTGGTCAACCCTTCATCAGCCAGCCTCTATCACAATTAGCGAGGCCCCATCCATTGATTCTTCAATGCTTTATCCCTTGCTGGTATCAATCTCTGGTATGGGCTTAACTCTTATTGCATTGGGCATTCTCATTAGCAGACTTTATATTTTTACAAGAGAAAAAAATAAAAAATGGGTGCAGAATTATGAGTAACTTTGCTTTTTCAACCCTGCAAGATTTTTTTATCATGGATGGCCATGGTATTTATGTGTGGTCTGTTTACTTGGTCTCATTAACACTTATTGTTATTAGCTTTCAGGTCACTAATAGAAAATTGCATCAACAGAAAATAAAAAATGCGCAAAAGTAGAAAAAAAAGATTACAAAATTTTATTATTATTTTGCTTTTATCTAGCGCTGGAGTACTCCTGGTATTATTCTCACTTAACTCAAAACTTGATCTTTTTTACTCTCCAACAGAAATGCTACTAGCACAACCACATCAAGAATCACGGATTAAGCT
>DKMG01000058.1:0-18063 GCA_002469975.1 Proteobacteria bacterium UBA7420 | reverse complement strand
CCAGATTTATTTAAAGAAGATAGTGGGGTTGTTGCCTTAGGATATTATCGCAATCAATCATTTGTTGCCGAAGAAATTTTTGCAAAACATGATGAAAATTACATGCCTCCAGAATTAAAAAAGGATAGCTAGAAACATGTTAGTTGAAATTGCACATTTTCTAACTGTTACCTCAGCCGTAATCTTATTATTAATCCTATTTCTTAATGTCTTTTTTTCTTTTGCTAAGCCTCACGCTAATCAAATAGTTTTATCTAATAAATTATTCAATCAAGCGTGTTTTCTTATTTTTATTTCTTTTGGTCTCTATGTGTACTTGGCTGCCATTGATGATTTTTCCATTACATATATCGCTAATCACTCAAACTCACAATTGCCAGTATTTTATAAAATTACCTCTATCTGGAGTGCTCATGAAGGCTCTATGTTTTTATGGATAGTTTTTTTAACACTTTGGAGTGTTCTATTTGTAAACTTTCTTTCATTGGCACATCCTCTAAAGAAAGGTACCTTGTTGATGTTAACCCTTATTATCTTAGGCTTTCTATTATTTTTATTAGTTACTTCTAACCCCTTTGATAGAATTTTGCCTTTTGCTGCTGGTGAAGGAGCAGATATTAATCCTGTGCTTCAAGACCCAGCATTGGCCATTCATCCACCCATGTTGTATCTGGGTTATGTGGGCTTTGTTATCTCCTTCAGCTTTATTACCGCCTATCTTTTTTATGGCGATTTTAATTACCCTTGGGAGAAAGATATTCAGACATGGTCTTTGGTTGCATGGATATTTTTGACTATTGGCATCACCTTGGGCTCCTGGTGGGCATATTATGAGCTTGGCTGGGGCGGCTACTGGTTTTGGGACCCTGTAGAAAATGTTGCGCTCATGCCTTGGTTGGCTGCTACTGCCTTTATGCATTCCCTTTTTGCATCTTCAAAATCTGGCGTCCTAAAAACATGGACTTTATTCCTAGGAATCATGATATTTACTTTGAGTTTATTTGGGGCTTTTATTGTTAGGTCAGGAATAATTGACAGCGTGCATTCTTTTGCAAACGACCCTCAAAGGGGCATGTATCTTTTAGGATTTTCTGGGTTCATCACAATCATTGCTCTAGCCGTACTGGCATACAGGTTACCTCAACTGCAATCTTCAAAACTAATAGTTGCAGGTTCCAAGGAATCATTTTTATCCATGAATAACATCTTGATGTTGACTGCTATTTTCTCTATTTTTCTAGGAGTCACCTACCCTTTAATACTTGAGTCACTAAATGGCAACAAAGTGAGCATTGGGCCTCCTTATTACAATACGATCTTCTCTCCATTGATCCTTATTACGTCAATTTTTATGATGGCATCTATTGATGGATTGTGGCAGCGAGGAATGCAGCTTCGCAAGCTATACATTTCGATTGCTCCCACTCTTTTTGTATCAGGCCTTGGCGTATATGGAATTTGGCATTTCACTCAAATTTTTTCAATACTAGCTTATGTTGGCATTTTATCTGGCTTGTTGATCATTGTTAGCTATTCCCTCAAAACAGTTTCAGCGCTTCGTGATAAAACCTATTTAAACAAAGGCAGTTTATTGGCGCACGTGGGCTTGGGCCTTTTATTCTTTTCTATTTCTATGAACAGTATTTTAAGCTATCAAAAAAATATAAATCTTTTTGTTGGCGGGGAGCAGGTTATCAATTCCAAGATCCCTCAATTCCAATTTGCAGATCTTCAAAAAATTAAAGCGAGTAATCATGACGTAATTTCAGCTACTATTTTTCTTATTCATGACGACAAGCCTATTTATTTAAACCCTGAAAAAAGAAAGTATTTTGCCCGAGGTCAGATTACGTCTGAAACTGCTATTCATGCATCATTCTTAAAAGATACCTATTTAACAATAGGTGATCAATTAGAGGATGGAAGCTGGACTTTTAGTCTACAGATTAATTATTTTGTGAAGTGGATTTGGTTTTCATCAGCGCTCATGGCTGCAGGCATAGCAATGACAATATTTAAAAAGAAAATATAGTGAATAGAGTATTCAGCCTATTATTAATACTGCTCCCAGTGCTAATTTTAATCATCTACGGCAAAATTTTATTAACTAGTCAGGAGGATGTGACCGCGGTATATGATCCCAAACCAATCCCTCAATTTCAACTTTTAACACTGCAAGGCCAAGAAATTCTGCCGACAGAATTTGATGGCATTAGTTTGTTAAATGTTTGGGCTAGTTGGTGTATTACATGTTTAGTTGAGCACCCTTTTCTAACCAAGCTATCTCAAAATAACATTAACCTTATTGGATTAAATTACAAAGACTCCAAATCGAATGCCCAGCAATGGCTTAAGAAGAGAGGCGACCCCTATAAATTCTCCATTCATGATCCAAGAGGGGATTTAGCATTTGATTTAGGTGTGACTGGCGCTCCCGAGACTTTCTTGGTTGCAAACCAAGAAATTATTGGCCACATTCAAGGCGAACTCAATCAAGAAAAGTGGGAGTCTATTTTTGTTCCATTAATACGTTCCATTGAAGCCCAAAATCCATGAAAGCATTCATTTTCACATGCTCTGTCTTACTCTGCACATCAAGCTTTATGCAGGCTGAAGAGTTATATAGTTTTGATGATCCCAGGAAGGAAAAACGTTTCTATTCGTTGATATCTGAAATTCGATGCCCCAAATGCACCAGTGGCAGCATAGCAAGCTCTGATGTGCCTGTCTCCCGGGATCTAAAGCAACGTGTCTACGAATTAATCCAATCAGGCTCCTCAAATGCAGAGATTAAAAATTATGTTAAGCAACGATTTGGTGCATCTTCAGATTATAAGCCTGCATTTGAGGGCGCAAATTATATTTTATGGCTTGGCCCATTTATTTTCCTGGGCCTAATGATCACCCTGTTCTTTTTGAGGAGGAGATTGTAATGTTTGCTCTCATAGCCATCTTAATTATTGCATTACTGCCAATCATGGCCTATTTGCTGAGTGGAGCTTCATCACAAAAAGCTCTGGTATTTTTTGCAACAGTCATGCTCTTTGGAGGGCTGCTTCTGAATCATCAATCCTCTGATCCTTTATTCGGTTCTTGGCTGCATTCCAAGCAATCCAATGCTATTCAACAAAAGATTCGCAACAATTCAGAGCTTTCAGATGAGATGATCTTAACTTTTCTCAGTCGAAAAGATCTAGCTCAAGATTCATTTTTACTAGGCACTTTAGTTTTTTATAAAGCCCTAGAGTTAGAATCATTTAATTCAGCTGAAAGTATTTTAAGAAGTTTAAATTCAGCATTTACAGAGCCTGACTTTCAGCTACCAATATATAACTTACTGGCAGATTTAAGAGATGCTAAGCACCCCTTAGTCTCAAATTCCAAACTATTACTAACCATTCAAAAACCCTTAGACTGCAGCCCGGAACTCTTAACCGTCACAGTAGAAATTCCAAATGGCCCGGCTGTAGATATTGCTGCAAAAGATTTTATACAGCCAGACTTCACCCAAGAACTTTTTCTAGATCAATCTGATGCCCTGGTTAGAGGATTTGACCTTCCATCAGCTTTTTTAAACCAAGAAATTGTTAAAGTCACCGCTTCAATGTCTTGTAAAAATAATGCATTCTATTCAATGAAAACAATTGATCTAAGTGATGCGCAGAACCATCAAGAGCAAGTGTTTATTTATGAGAACGAATGGTTAAAAAAGGAACAATAGTTTAAAATGGGAAAAGGATAAATTTAATGCAGCTTAAACACATTAAACTGGCTGGATTCAAAAGTTTCGTGGACCCCACGAGGATATCTTTTCCCACAAATATGGTTGCCGTTGTTGGCCCAAATGGTTGTGGTAAATCAAATGTTATAGATGCGATACGCTGGGTTTTAGGAGAGCTTTCTGCTAAAAATCTTCGCGGTGACTCAATGTCAGATGTTATTTTTAATGGCTCAGATTTAAGAAAGCCATCAGGGCAATGCAGTATTGAACTGTTATTTGATAATTCTCTGGGTAAATTGGGTGGCGAGTATGCCAAATATAATGAAATCTCTATCAAGAGATTAATGACCAGAGATGGCCAGTCAAATTATTCTATTAATGGTACCTCCTGCAGACGAAAAGACGTGCAAGATATTTTCCTTGGTACTGGCTTGGGACCAAGAAGCTACGCCATCATTGAACAAGGCATGGTTTCCAAAATTGTTAGTGCAAAGCCCGAAGAAATGAGAACGTTTATTGAGGAAGCGGCTGGAATTTCTAAATACAAGGAAAGAAGAAAAGAAACTGAGCAACGCATTAAAAAAACAAAAGAAAACCTATCCAGGGTTCAAGATATTCGTGATGAGATTAATCGCTTGATTAGCAGGCTGCAGAATCAAGCAAATGCAGCTGATAAATATAAAAAATTTCAAGTTGAAGAGAGAGACTTAAAGCTAAATATTTCGATTTTAAATACCCTCAGTGCCAAAGCCCAAAAAGATAAATTAACTTCTGAGGTAGCAACTTTAAAAAATCAAATAACCGTAAAATCTGCTGAAGTTGAAACTCATCAATCAACGATTGATCAAATTCGGACAGAGCACTCAACCGTTCTATCTTCTTTTGAAGTAGCGCAGAAAAATTTTTACTCCATAGGTGCAGACATTGCGAGACATGAAACCAATTTACAAAATTTAAATAAAACCTACGCTCAAACATCAGAAGATCTCACCAGGGCAAAGGAAAGTTACTCAAAAGCTATTGAAAAAGAATCAACATTTGAGTCCTTAAATCCCAAAGAGAATGAGTTGAAGCTAAATATTGCTATTCTAAAGGCATTGCAAGCAAATGATCAGAAAAAAGTTTTGCAAACTCAGATTGCTGAACTTGAACAAAGCTTAGCACTCAAAGTCTTGGGCGTAGAGAAGCATCAAGCAGAGATAGAGCAAATTAGAAATGACAATACTTTAATGTCTTCCAGGCTTGAGATAGCGCAAAGCGTATCATCAAATATTAGAGCTGAGATTGCCGGGTTAGAGGCTAATCTTAAAAATCTTTCCAGAACACAGGTCCAAGCAGAAAGCGATCTGGGTAGAGCTCAGACTAGCTATCAGCAAGCTCTAGAGAAGGAGTCTAATCAAGAAAATCTGAGCCCTAAAGAAAAAGCGATGAACTTACTTGATCACATTCTTGAGGCCCTGCAAAACCTCGGGATCAGCGGGGATCCAATTAAGAAAAAAGCTCTGGAATTAAAAGAATCCCTTGTCACCATTCTTAAAATTGCCTCAGATCAATCTAAAAGTATGACCGAGGAATATCTCCAGAGACAAACTAGGTTTGAAGAGCTATTGCGTCAGACTGCTGAAAAGATGTCTCAACTCGATGCAGAGCTTCAGCTCTCCCAAGAGAAAAAAATTCAAACTGATCAAGAATTAGCGGCATCTAAAGAGAAGCAATCCGAAGTCAATGCCAGCATTCAAAAATTAGAAGATTCAAAATTATCAGTCTCGCGTGAGCTTCGTGCCATTGAATCTAAGGTAAATACTTTAAAACTTGATCTTAGAACCTTTGAAGTGAATCTTGATAATGCTTCAATCATACTGGAGAAAGCCGAAATCAATCTAGCAGATATCAACCCCAGCGAGTATGCGGAGTTCAACCTAAGCAACTTAGAGGCATCCCTCTCAGAGATTCAGACTAGCATTTCAGCTTTGAGCTCCATTAATTTAGCCGCACCTGATGAGTATCTATCAAGGCAAAATCATCTTTCGAAACTGCTTGAGCAAACCGAATTAAAAAAAGCCGAGGTAGACAAAGAGCTTTCAGAGCTAGTTCAAAAGAGTGCTACTGCAGAGTCTGAGTTGAATACCATTAGACAAAAACAATCAAAAGTCGATGAATCAATTCGTGAAGCAGAAAATAAAAAATCTATTGCTTCCCTTGATCTTCGTGGTCTTGAGGAAAAATCTAATAATAGAAAATTAGATTTAAGAACTTTTGAAGTAAATTTAGATAATGCATCCCAGGCACTTGTAAAGGCTGGAATAACTATTGCCGAGTTAGATCCATTAGAATTTGAAGGAATGAGTGTGAGAGACCTTGAGCAGTCTCTTGCAGCAATCCAGGCTAAAATTATCTCTCTTGGAGCCATCAATTTAGCAGCGCCAGATGAGATTGCCGAGGAATCCAAAAGGATGGAGGAGCTCGATGCTCAATTAGAAGACTTGAATGAAGCGATGGATAAACTGCAAGGAGCAATCAAGAAAATAGATGCTGAATCTAAACTAAAATTTGATGAAAGTTTTAATGCTGTTAATTCTAAAATTCAGGAAATCTTTCCGAAGTTATTTGGTGGCGGTAAAGCGGCGTTAGAACTTCTTGATGGCGACTCACTTAACTCTGGTATTGCTCTTGCAGCTCAGCCTCCAGGAAAGAAGAATGCAACTATCTCTCAGCTTTCAGGCGGTGAGAAGGCAATGACTGCGCTCTCCCTAGTCTTTGCTCTTTTTGAGTTGAACCCAGCTCCTTTCTGTCTCTTGGATGAAGTTGATGCTCCTTTAGATGACTTAAATGCGACTAGATTTGTGGCTATGGTTGAAGAGATGTCCGATAGAGTGCAATTTATCTTTATAACTCACAATAAGATTTCTATGGAAAAAAGTGATCATCTGATGGGCGTAACCATGCAAGAGGCTGGTGTTTCCAGGGTAGTTTCCGTAGACGTCAAGGAAGCGCTAAAATTAGCTGCTTCTTAAAATGCTATCTAATCTAGAAATATTATTAATCGCAGGGGCTATTTTACTTTTTTTAGTTACCTTGTATCTTTTTTATAGATCCAGATTTTCTAGAAAGCTTGTTGAATCTAGCATTATAGATACTTCTTCAATGCTATTTGATGAAAAAATTGAGCAAGGATCCTTGAGCTTTGAATCTGAACCAGAGCCTTCTGCTGGACAGGAGCTAGTAATCTTAAACCTGATCTCCATGGATAAATCCAATTTTGATATTAATCAGGTATTAACTCTCTTAAAAAACTTAGATGCAAAATATGTAGATGGTTTTTTTAGCTATCGCGATTTGACTGGTACTGAGCTTTTTAGAGTAGCCAGTGGAATTAATCCAGGGGTGCTAGAACTAGACACTGAAACACATATTTTGTTAATGGCTGTAGATCTTTATATGGTGCCAGATCCGCTGCAAGCTTTTCAGGGAATGTTGGATTTTGCTATGGATGTCTCAGAGAAGTTACATGCAAGTGTGTGTGATGGAGCTAGGGCCCCTTTGAGTAAACAAATGATAGAGCACTACAAATCTAAGGCTCAGGAAGCCAGTCATTTAAAGGTAATGCAGAAAACTTCATAAAATGAACATTACTAGAGAGCGGTATCAAGAATTGCAGCATCAGATTCGAGATCATGATCATGCCTATTACACGCTAGATAATCCAACGATAAGTGATCATGAGTATGATTCTTTATTTCAAGAGTTACTTAGTATAGAAACCGATAACCCATTGTGGATATCTCCTGAGTCTCCTTCGCAAAGGGTTGGCGTAAAACCTGAATCAGATTTTTCTACATTTAAGCATTACAAGTCCATGCTTTCATTGGCAAATGCCTTCAATGACAAGGATATTTTTGATTTTCACGAGCGAACCTTAAAAAATCTAACAGATGCAAAAAAATTACAATATTTTTGTGAGCCTAAGATGGATGGTGCTGCAGTTTCATTGATTTATGAGGATGGTATTTTGGTTAGAGGTGTGACCAGGGGGGATGGAAGTGTTGGCGAGGATATTACTTCAAACATTCGGACTATCAAGTCCATACCTTTAATTTTAAAAGAATCTAGGAAACCATTTCCTCGCCTCATAGAGATTAGAGGTGAGATATTTATTCGTAAGGCTGCATTTAAACGTTTGAACCAATTGGCAGAGCAAGAAGGCCAGAAAATTTTTGCAAATCCTAGAAATGCGGCGGCAGGAAGTCTTAGGCAGCTAGATCCTATGATTACCAATGTTAGGCCTTTAGATTTTTTTGCACACGGAGTGGGAGCTTGTGAAGGGGTGAGCTTTCTAGTGTTAGATGAAGTGTTTGATACCTTTGCTGGATGGGGTCTTCCAATCAATAAGTTGAATGCAATGGTTGATTCTATAGATGATTGCTTGCAGTATTTTAAAGATATCGAGGCCACCAGAGATCAAATTCCTTTTGATATAGATGGGGTGGTTTTTAAAGTTGCTAGCCTTGAGCTCCAAGCAGACTTAGGTGAGATAGCGCGCTCTCCTAGATGGGCCATAGCACATAAATTTGCCGCTGAAGAAGCTGTAACAACCATTGAGAATATTGAGTTTCAGGTTGGCAGAACAGGGATTTTAACTCCAGTTGCAAAGCTAACATCAGTCAATGTTGGCGGCGTTAATGTTAGTAAATGCACTTTACATAACATGGACGAATTAAAGAGATTAGATCCCCGTGTTGGTGATGAGGCAGTGATTAAAAGAGCTGGTGACGTTATTCCAAAGATGATCAGGGTTATTCCTGCTGCAGGGGTTAGAGGGTCAGTAGTTCTTGCTCCTAAATTTTGTCCGAGCTGTAATTCTAAAGTCTTTATAAATTTTCAGACTGATTGGTTGATTGTTAATTCTGCCAATGAGCCAATTAAAAAATTCTCCAGTCTTTATGAGGCCAATTTATATCTTTCAGATCATCCTCACAGGGAACTGCAAATTAAAGAAATCAAGATTTCTAGCCCTTTTATTAAATGCTCAGGTAGAAATTTATGTCCTGAAATTATTCAGGGCAAGTTTACTCATTTTGTGTCAAGAAAAGCCATGGATATTGATGGGCTAGGGCAAGAAATTCTTGATAGTCTTATTAGTAAAAAATTTATTCAGGAGTATGCAGATATATACTCCCTGAATAAACATCGATTAGAGTTAGAGGGGTTGGAGCGATTTGGAAAAAAATCAGTTGATAACCTCATAGAATCAATCAAAAAATCAGCTCAGGTTGATCTATTCAGATTCCTTTTTGCGCTCGGTATTGAAGAGGTAGGAGAGACCACTGCTCGCAATCTTGCATCCCATCTCCATGACTTCAAAACAATCTCTCAAGCCTCTTTTGATGAATTATTAGCAATTCCAGATATTGGTCCAAGAGTGGCCTCAAAAATTAAAGATTACTTTGATGATGAAGAGAATCAACGCCAGCTTACTAATATTCTTCCTCATCTAGATCTCATCTTGCCTTCAGCAATTTCTACCCAAGGCTCAAGGTTATCTGGTCTGCACATTGCTATTACAGGAAAATTAATTTTGATGCCTCGCGATGAACTCAAGGAGCTATTGATTCAAAAGGGAGCCAAAATTACCTCCACGGTATCTAAAAAAACCAATGTACTGATCGCAGGAGAAAATGCTGGCTCTAAACTTATTAAGGCTAATGAGTTAGATGTTAAAATTATTACTGAAGATCAAATAGGTAACTTTTTAAATGATGCATAAGAATTCATTAGTAGCTGCTGTATTGTTATCTACATTACTAGTTTCTTGTATTAGCTCGCCACCAGAGCAGCCAGATGATATTTGCAAGATATTTAAAGAGAAAAAAAGTTGGTACAAGGCAGCAATGAAGACCGAGAAACGTTGGAAATTGCCACCTTATGTTTTGATGGCATTTTTTCATCAAGAATCTAGCTTTCAAGCAAAAATTCGACCTGAAAGAGAAAAATTGCTTGGGTTTATCCCTTGGTTTAGACCTTCATCATCTGTGGGGTATTCTCAGGCTTTAAAGGATACTTGGAAAGATTATCAGGATGAAACCGGCCGCTCTAGAGCAAGCAGAACAGATTTTTCTGATTCAGCTGATTTTGCCGGTTGGTATGCCAGTAAAGGTTTTTATCAGGGTTTTGCTACCACAGACGCTCGCTCCCTCTATCTTGCCTACCATGAGGGGTACGGAGGGTTTAAAAAGAAGACCTATCGCAAGAAACAATGGCTGATTAGAGTAGCAGATAGAGTGCAAGCACGCTCAACAATGTACCAAAAGCAATACTGGGGTTGCGCCAAAGAATTAAAAAAGAAGAAGTTCTTCTTTTTTTAATCTAAACCTCTACTATTTCTAATCCCAGTTCCTCCGCTTGAGATTTAAAGCTTTCACCAGCTAATATGGATTTCTTAGATTCCCTAGTCAGATAAGCCTCATTGACCCTAACCAGGTCATCTATGGAGCAATGAATAACTTTCTGTCTCATCTCAAGACGCTCCTTGATGCTGATCAATTCTAGGTTGTAATTGAAATCATTTTTTGCCTCTCCGACTGGAGATAGCGGCTTATCAATTGATGATACTACTCCCAAGATAGCTTCCTCTAGGTGCTGAGGAGTTATTGAGGTTTTAGCCCACTCAATTGCTTCTTGAAATGATTCGAAGGTCTCTCTACACTTTGGATCCCTGTATGAAAATAATTTGAATGTATTAGTTGAGGTATCATTTGTTGCTCCAGCACCGTAAGCACCTCCTTTCTCTCGGATAGCT
Organism: Proteobacteria bacterium UBA7420; assembly: GCA_002469975.1. Lineage (GTDB taxonomy): Bacteria > Pseudomonadota > Gammaproteobacteria > Magnimaribacterales > D2472 > D2472. Next base: position 7,546 of record DKMG01000058.1, on the reverse strand, counting down.
GTATGCAAAAATCCATTTCTTAGCACTGTCGCTAAGACAGATAAGGGTGCAGCATCAGGGTGCTCTCTTGAGACCCCATTAAATGATTGAGCGCAATAACACACCTGGGAACCAGTGATCCATGCAAGCTGAGTATTGATGGGCTTAATCAGCGATTGCTTGGTATCTGAATACAGATTTTTAAATTCCTTAGTATTGTCTGCCACGCTAGCTTTGGAGCAGGCAGTAAAAATTTTATAAGGCTCATAAGATATCTTGGTATGAATGCTTTGTAGAATATCGCTAATGTAATCTATCTTTCCATCCAGTTGAATTTTTGCAATAACTTCTTTGGTTCGATGTAGCATTTGCAGCCCAGAGATATGAAAAGATGTAGCAGCTAATTCATTTAAAGAGCTTGCGGATGAGTTCATGGCTAGGTAATGTCCATTCTGATTTAAAGATTCCTCGCTTCTTGCAATAAATATATTTAATAAATCAAGCAATCGTTTCTCCTCATCGAATCTCACATGCTGGACTGTGTTGCTTATCATGCACTCCATCTCTTCAAAATTTTCTGCAAGACATTTAGAGCTCACACTTAAAAATAATTCGCCATCTTCCGATGGCAAACCTGTTTGTAGTTTGATGGATGCACTGATTCCACCACTAATTTTAGATTGGTATGCTTGAATTTCTTCATAAGATTTATCCAAATAACCAACTTCAGTCAAAATAAAAGTATAGAGAGAAGAGAATAGCAGCTCTTCATTAGTTAGATTAGCGCATGGAAAAAGAAAGTCTGAGTAGACCAAACCATTGGTTCCAACCTCATAGATAGATCTATTTCCCTTAGATTTTTTAATCTCTGTATATTCTCGTTTTAAGGGAATGTCAGCAATTGTAACTTTTGGTAAAATATCTACATCGTCTACCGCTTCTTGCCTTTGCTTTAGATCATCTGCCAATTTAATAATATTATCTTTATCGCTGCCAGAAAGAGTCTGCTCTTTTTCTTTTAACTTAGAAGAGAAGTAAGTATCTAAATTCTCATTAAACTTTACATCTGGCTTGAGCTCATAAGTGAGGCGATGTGGATTTTCAAGCAATGAGGAGTTAATTAGATCTTCAACATAACCCTCAGAGTCAATTTTATTTTTTAATTCTGAGAAGTTTTTATCTAAATCTAACATTGAGATAGGATTGTCATAATGCATGCAAGCGTTCATGCAGCCTAGCATTAGCTGGAGCCCGTATGGCATTCCTCCTCCAGATATTTCTCTTTGACCAATCTCTAATTGATGAAGTGCAGATGATATAAGGTCTCTCGGAACACCATCTCTTACTAAATTTTTTAAGGTAGAAAGAACAAGCGTTTCTATTGCCTCGGACTGATTGGCTCTTGCTCCCTCGAGACCTGCCATAAAAACAATTTCCTTGTTACTTGGTTCTAATCCGAGGAAAGGAGATGGAGATTTACCTAGATCAGTTAGCTCTAGAGCTTTTCTGAGGGGGGATGATGAATTATCAAGCAGTACATTAGAAAGAAAATATTTTTCTAAAAGATTAAGTGGCTCATGGCTGTTGCCAAGCAACCAGCTCACTACAACATGATGATTATTTTCATCTCCTGGTATCGGTTGATAAGTGCCTTGGGCCATTTGTGGTGCTCTAAAAATCTTAGCCGAAGGAATGACGAGTTTTGATGGCGCGGGAGTAAATTTACTAAATACATTTTTTTCCAAGTGATCATGAATTTCTTCAATCGACACATTTCCGAATGTAAAAAAAGTGGCATTGCTGGGGTGATAATGCTTTTGATGAAAGGCAACTAAATCTGCATGAGTTAAATCAATAATTTTTTCAGGATCACCGCCACTATTGTGGTGATAAGTAGTTTCCTCGAATAGATGCTTGGACATCCCATGCCAAAGTTGATCAGTCGGCGAGCTCATGGCTCCCTTCATCTCATTAAAGACCACACCTTTGATTTCTAACTCTTGATTGGAATCTAGTTCTAATCTATGACCTTCTTGAGAAAAATCTAAAGGATCTAGTCTTGGAAAAAATGCTGAATCCACGTACACATCCAGCAAGTTCTTGAAATCTTTATTATTTTGAGTTGCAAATGGATAGGCAGTCCAATCGCTTGAAGTGAATGCATTCATGAAAGAGTTTAGTGAGCGCCTAATCATCATAAAGAAAGGGTCACGGACAGGATACTTTGCCGACCCACAAAGTGAAGTGTGCTCTAGAATATGTGCTACGCCTGAAGAGTCTTCTGGGATGGTACGAAATGCAACCATGAAGACTTTCTCGTCGTTTGGGGAGTCTAGATGAATGTGTTGTGTCTCAAATTCTGAGTGCTGATAGATTTGAGCATTAACATTTAGCAACTCTATTTCTTGTGATTCTTTTAGTTCAAACATAGCTTTTCATACAAAGTAAATGCATTATATTAGTCATATTAACGATAGATTACTATTACCAATGACATATAAAAACCATTCCTTGATCGCCTCTATGCTTTTGTTGATTTCAGCATGTACGACTACACCTTTTGTTGAGCTAAATAGCAGGAATAATTTTCAACTTGAGCCTGCCTCAGAATTTAAAATTTATTTAAATCAGGATAATCTGCCTGTTGAAATGGATCCTATTTTAATAGAAAACTTAGGTGAAGCAGCGCGCAAATATCTTACAGATACAGGCCATACCTCGTCTATCGATGCCACACTCATGATAGAGATTGGTCTTGCAAGTAAGGAGAAAATTAAAGTGGATGATTTTCGCTTTTATGGCTATCCCTTACATAGGCGTTATTTGCATGATTTTGATCGCGTGAACTCAGTCCCAGAATTCTATTTAAGAATTTCAGTGAAGGATGTGATTGAGGATAAGACTTTATGGACCGGATTAACCAAATGGCGCAAAGGCTCAAGTTACACTCCTACCGATTCCTCTTCAGCCGAACTTCTTGTTGAGCATCTATTAGTTAATTTATAAATCTCTTAGGGTCGACCGATAAAGCAATGGCGGTTGAGATGGGGTTAGGTGCATTATTGATTTGAGAAATAAGATATTCAGAGAGGAGGGGAGCTAAGCTAAAACCTCGAGAACCTAATGCTCCTAAAGCATAGATGTTTTGAGTGGTTGAAATTCTGCCAGCAATTGGAAGTAGATCCTTGCTGCCAACTCTAAGACGAGCCTCAGTCATTATTGAGCCCTGAGTTTGTAGCTTTATATTAAAATTTTTTTCTGTGCGAATAATTAAGTCTCGAGCTGAGTCTTCTGATGCCTCAAGATCAAGAAACTCTTTGTCGTGAGTTGAGCCAACCCACGTTACCCCATTAACTTTTGGAAGAATATAGCCCTCAGAGTTCACGGGCATCATAGGTTCAATCATTTGCGGCTCTGTTAACCCAGCAAGCTGACCTTTTGAAATCTTGAGAGTGGGAATATAAGGCAAGAGACCAGCACCACTTGCAATAATTACAGCATCATATGTGTTAATGCTAGTGCGCTGATTGGAAAAATGTAATTGGAGTTTAGAATCTTTGTCTGAGACCTCCTTGAAGCAATGATCTGTGTATACATTAATATTTTTTTGGTTTAAAAGCTCCCTACAAAGAGCTTGAGGAAACAGGTAGCCGCCTTGCAGAACTTTCAATCCTTTTGAATTTAATCCAAATTCTTGATGCATAGCATCCTGATCAATAAGCTGAAAAATATCATCTCTGTTGAGGGCAAGCATACTTTTGAGCCACTCTTCCTGGTAATGATTGAAGTGCGAAAACATCAAGCCTGATCTTTTGTATTCAGATGGAAAATTACCATACAACTTATCAGCATAAAAATAGCTCTGAGCAATGAGATGAGCATAGGGACTATTGCTAGCAGAGAATCTTGGATACAAGGCTGCCACAGGGTTACTGGAAGTTCCACATGCTGCTTGCGAGCCATACTCGAAGACGTCAACCTGCATGCCATGTGCGGCAGCTGAGAAGGCGCAAGTACTGCCTGCAATGCCTGAGCCTATGATGGCGATGCGTGGATTAGCAATATTTAAATTATTAGTTATGCCTTGTGAGCTTGTTTTTTTTCCAACCAACTTATGCCTTTTGTTGGCGAAGCCTTTGACTTTGATGACCTCAAAGCCAAATTTTTGCAGATGTCTTTTTACAAAACCAGCCGATGTAAATGTCCCAAAAGTTGCCTCATTAGCTGATAGCATGCCAATGAGTTGGATCACATTACTACTCCACATGCCCTGATTTTTTGAAGGATCAAAGCCATCGAGGTACCAAGCATCAATCAAGTTATTGGAAAAACCTAAAAGATTTTTTAAAGCAAGCTCGACATTATTTTGTATTAATGTAAGACGAATATTTAATTTTGGTAAATCTATTCTATGCATATCATTGTGCATGGGCAGATATTTGCTTAAAAAGTATCCACCAACCTCTTGCAGTTCAGGGAAGTGCTTTATCACCTGAAAGATCTCTTCTTTTGAAGGCAGCGCCTCATCAACAGATAGGTAGTCCAAGGTCCCCATATTGGATTCATTTTTTCTGTTGCACCACATCATTGCAGTCACTAAAAAATTTAAACCAAACCCAAAACCTAATTCTCCAATGGTCAATTTCTTATCTGCCTTAAAACGATTTTCTAAGTTATTTGGCTCTATAAATACATTTTTTATTTCTTGAACCGCATCTGCTTGAAAGAATCGATCATCGTAATCCCGAGAATGTGGCAGTCCCTCAACCCAATTTATATCTTGGCCTTTGACCTCAAATGGATTGTTAAATAGACTATGATGAATTGGCATTAAGGAGTAACTTATGAAATTCTATTTTAATTTTTTCTACGTATTTATTATATGTGGTCTTCTCCTTTCATGCTCAAAAACTGAACCAGTCCTTCTTGGAAGCAAGGGCAATAGCCCTGCCGTGCAAAGTCTATATGAGCATTCTGCAGAGTTTAGCCAACAGGTTTATTCTTATGAAAATGGTATTCATGCAGCAGTGGGGTATGGCATTGCTAATTCTTATTTAATTGAGGGGAAGGGCAGCAATATTATTATTGATGCAACTGACAGCGTCTTTCAAGCCGAGAAAGTCTATAAGCAATTTACAGCAATAAACAGTAATCCAATTTCAGCTATTATCTACACTCATAATCATGGCGACCATACTTTGGGAGCAAGGTATTTTGTAGATCAGCAGACCGAAACCCCTTTAATTATCGCGCATAACTCCACAGCAAAAGCTGTAGAAAAAATCTTTGGTATCTTAAACCCCATTATTTCATCAAGATCTGAAAAAATGTTTGGCACAGAGTTGCCGGAATCAGAGGTTGTAAATGTTGGAATTGGCCCATTCTTAAGTGTTGGCAAAAGTGCTCCTGGCTATGTGAAACCAACCCTAACTTTTGAGGACGAGCTGAAGATAAATTTATCTGGTATTGCCTTTGAGTTCTATCATGCGCCTGGAGAAACGGACGATCAGCTATTTGTTTGGTTGCCTGAATTTAGCGCTTTATTTCCCGGAGATAATTTATACAAAACTTTTCCAAATCTTTACACCATCAGAGGAACATCTCATAGAAATGTCAAAGCATGGGTCAGCAGCTTGGATCATATGCTGACTTTTAAACCTCAAAATCTTTACCCGAGTCACACACTTCCTATTCAGGGGCCACAGACTTTGGAAGTCTTAGAGCTTTATCGAGATGGCATTCAGTTTGTGCATGATCAAACTATTCGCTTGATGAATCTGGGCTTCTATCCAGAAGAAATTATTGAACAACTTATACTGCCTGAGAATCTGGCCTCATCTCCATTTTTACAAGAATTTTATGGAACTGTGCGATGGTCTGTGCGAAGTATATTTAATGGCTATCTGGGTTGGTTTTCTGGCAATGTATCAGAGCTTGACCCAACACCCATGTTTCGTAAGGCCGAGTTGATGTCAGAGCTAGTGGGCGGGCCTGAATCTCTTTATCAAGCATTAGAGTTAGCTGTAAATGTCGAAGAGATGCAGTGGGCCCTTGAATTATCAGATCTACTCCTAGCTCTTGACTATAAATTTGATGAGGTGATTGCTATGCGAGCTCAAGCCATTCATTATCTCGGCAGTCTCTCCTCGAATCCAAATAAACGAAATTATTTTTTAAGTGAGGCGCAGAAGCTGGCTGGCAAAGATACCAAACGAAATATTATTAAGCCAGGCGTCGACATGCTTGATGAAATCCCAATTGACATGTTTTTTGATGTTTTAAGTGTGAACTTAAACCCCGATAAGATTGATGCATCAGAATTAATTTATGCATGCTTTGAATTTTCATCTGGATTGGTAAAAACAATGATTGTTCGCAATCAAATTGTGCAGATTAAAAATACGAGCCCAGATTTCTGCGATTTTAAAATTAATACTTCAGAAAGTATTTTAAAACAGGTCTTGGCAGGATTAAGAAACCCTGTTAAAGCAATAGCATCTGGTGATCTAATAATCGATAAAGATGTATCTTTTTTAAGGTTCCTTGGTAACTTTAGACCTTAGTTGGAATATCTTTAAACGCTACACCTTTATCAGCCCTTGGGTCTTGCGGAAGCCCAAGTACTCTTTCGGCAATAACGTTGCGTAATATCTCATCTGTGCCACCCGCTATTCTTAGTCCCGGAGCTCCGAGCCACGCACCTTGAAAAGAACTCACCCCTTCATCTTCATCTATTAGCATCCCAGCCATATCATTGGCGTCTATTCCAAAATTTCCAATAGATTGAAGCTTGTTTGCGCTAACAATTTTTGTAATTGAAGCCTCTGGTCCAGGAGCCTCGCCTTTAGATAGAGCAGAGATAGTTCTAAATTTAGTATATTTGAGACCGTTAGCTTCACAGAACCAGTCAGCTAATTTTTCTCTCACAGCATCATTTTTAATTAAGGCTTCACCAGCATCATCTTTAGCTTTAGAGAGGGTAAGAGCTTCTTCAATATCAGACCCCCGAGCATCACCAACGGCCAACCTTTCATTCATTAGAGTGGTAATAGCAACTTTCCAACCATCTCCAATCTCGCCTAAGCGTTGAGAGTCTGGAATTCTTACATCATCAAAATAGACTTCATTAAAACCAGAGCCGCTTCCTGCTTGGCCTGTAATCTGCTTAATGGGCTTCACTGTGATCCCGGGAGACTTCATATCTACAAAAAAGAAAGTTAAACCCTTGTGTTTTGCAATGTCTGGATCATGTCGGACAACTAGAATACCAAAATCAGAATAATGAGCACCTGAAGTCCAAACCTTTTGCCCGTTAATAACCCATTCATCACCATCTTTTTCTGCTTTGCTTCTGAGACCTGCTACATCAGATCCTGCCGAAGGTTCTGAAAATAACTGACACCAAATTTCTTCTCCCTCCGCCATTGGTGCGAGGTATCTATTTTTTTGTTCTTCAGTAGCATATTGCATCATCACAGGGCCGCACATACCAAGACCAATTTCAAAAATTCCTCCTGGCACATTAAATTTTGACTCTTCCTGGCCCCAAATAATTCTCTCTATGGGT
>DKMG01000014.1 GCA_002469975.1 Proteobacteria bacterium UBA7420 | reverse complement strand
TCTTCGGCAGGATAAGCTGATGCACGCATCTTGGTTCTTGTTTTGCCCGGGTCAAAGTTAAACACTTTGATGCTGGAGGTGGTCTCAAGCTCGTCAGCAAAAATTTCTGCTAAACCCCTTACTCCAAATTTTGAAACCGAATAGGCGCCCCAAAAACTCTTGCCAACCTTTGCAACACCTGAGGATGTAAAAATAAGCCTCGGCATAGGAGCGTTGTCTAGCATTACTTTTAATGTTTTTGAGAGGATAAAGGGCGCTCTTAAGTTTACCTGCATGACCTCATCCCAAGTTGACAGAGCGTAGTCTTCTAAAGATGACATAGTGCCAAGTATCGCAGCGTTATGAATAATCCCATCAAGGGCTTCAAATTCTTGGTTAATTGCTGCCAATATTGCTTGTGCTGATTCATTGCTGAGGAGCGCTAGATCAGCTTCAAGAATTAAGTGTTTTTGTAAAGGATGCGATTCATCCAATTGGTCATACACTTGATCTAGCTTTTCTGAGCTCCTTCCTAGCAAAATAATATTTGCTCCTCGTTTAGAGAATTCCAGAGCTAAGGTTTTGCCTATGCCATCTGAAGAGCCTGTAATTAAAATAGTTTTATTTAATATGCTCATGTTTATAAATTTTTAATTAGTCCGATTAAATCTCTGGGATGATTAGCCCCTCCAATATGGTCATCATGGTCTGCAGGTTTTAGTGAGTAGCCGAAGTAACAGGCAATGACCTGTGCGCCAGCATTAATACCAGCCTCCAGATCCTTGATATGATCTCCAATATACACGCAGTCTTTAGGCTCGATACTTAAATCCTTACAGCCTTTTAAGACTCCTTCTGGGTCAGGTTTATTTGCTGATAAATGATCGGGACAAATTAATGTCTGGCAATTTTTAAATGCAGGTTCGTTGTCCAAGATCGGCTGAGCAAAAATTAAAGGCTTGTTTGTGACCACCCCAAAAGGAATATTCATGTCATGAAGCAAGCCAAGCATCTCAGATATGCCTTGAAAGGCTCCCCCGTATACCAATGAATTTTTTGTATACTCAACCAGTAGCTCTTCTCGTAAGTTCACACAATCTTCATGAGACTCTTCAATACCAAAACCCAGGCTAATTAATTTCCAGCTTCCATCTGACACATGATTCCTGATGATTTCTGGAGCGAGGGCAGGCCTACTATGTTTGAGTAATAAATTATTTAAACTAACAATGAAATCTGGTGCTGAATCCAGCAGAGTGCCATCTAAATCAAACAATACTCCTTTAGGCATCTTTTGATCCATGCATCATATAGTTGACCCCTAGATCATTATTTAAATGGGCTGTATGAAAAACTGGATTATAAAACATGCCCTTGCTTTCTTTTAAATGAATTCCAGCTGCTCGCATATACTTTTCTAATTCAGCCGGCCTTATAAACTTACTCCACTCATGAGTGCCCTTAGGCAGAATATTAAAAAGATACTCAGCGCCCAGAATGGCGGTAATAAAAGACCTAGGATTTCTATTTAATGTTGATAAGAACATTTGACCGCCAGGCTTTAATAGTTGCGAGCAAGCTTTGATCAGCTGACCTGGATCTGGAACATGTTCAATGACCTCAAGGCATGCAACCACATCAAAAGATTCCGGCTCTTTTGTTGCAAGTTCTTCTGCTGTAATGACTTGGTATGCTATGTCTTTTGCTGCTCCCTTGGCATGCAATTTGGCAACCTCTATGTTTGCCTCTGTTACATCAATAGCAGTAACAAAAGCACCTTTTGAATCTAGAGCTTCGGCCAGCAAACCGCCGCCACAGCCGACATCTAACACTTTTAAGCCATCAAGGGGAGCTGTCTGATTTATATAATTTGCTCTTAAGGGATTGATCACGTGTAATGGCTTGAAATCTCCGGTGGGATCCCACCAGCTCTCAGCAATTGCCGCAAACTTATTTACCTCATTTTGGTCTACATTGATTGTCATAATTTAATTTTTTTCCAAAGTGGAAGATTACATCATAGCGTGTAAAAATAGGAAATATTTATTATGACGAGAATGCCATGGTGTCTAAAAATCCGGTAGCAATTGTAACTGGAGGCAGTCGAGGAGTCGGCGCTGCTTCAGCTAAACTTCTTGCAAGCAATGGTTGGAATGTAATCATTACCTGTTCTTCGTCTATTGACCAAGCAGAAAAAATTGCATCTCAGTGCTCAAATCAGCTGACAGAAGTCATAGCTATAAAAGCAGATGTTGCCCAAGATAAAGATTGTTGTTTAACAGTGGATGCTGCAATTAAAAAATGGGGTAGGCTAGATGCACTTATCAATAATGCAGGCACTACCAAGTTTGCATGGGATCATGCTGATCTTGCTGGGGTAAGCTCTGATGATTTTCATGATATTTATTCAGTGAACGTTGTGGGCCCATTTCAAATGGCTAGAGCAGCGAAAGAATACCTTTTGAATAGTCACAACCCAAGCATTGTTAATATTTCTTCTATTGCAGGCATTAAAGGAATTGGTAGCTCTATTGCATATGCTGCCTCCAAAGGTGCTCTTAATACCATGACTCTATCGATGGCCAGAAATCTTGGTCCCATTAGAGTGAATGCTGTTTGCCCTGGTTTTATTGAGGGCGATTGGCTAAAAAATGGCATGGGTATGGAGAGGTATGAGGCAACAAAAAATCATATTCAAAGCACTGCGCCATTAGGCAAAACTTGCTCTCCTGAATCTATTGCTGAGGTTATCGTGGGTTTGATTGAAAAAAGCGAGCTAGTAACAGGGCAATTAATCACCGTTGATGGTGGCGTTAGTTTAAATTTATAACCTAGTAAATTTTATCAATATGGAGCTTAGCTACATTTACTTACTTCAAAAAACATTGTTCTTAAAGCCTGTCTAAAATTTGTTGACAATTCATTTGAAATCAACTGCAATGAACTACAAACCTTAAGCAGGCAAAATAAATTTATGATTATTGCGGCATTGAAATCTCCAGATGCTACAGACCTTCGCTCTGTAATTCATCCTGAAACAGTAAACAGATTACTAGATTTAGAGGGGTGCTCTCTTATTTTTGAAAGAGGAATAGGTGAGAATATTAATGTTTCAGACGATCAGTTAATTGCTCTCGGTCTCCAGGCATCTAGCAGGGAAGAGTGTTTATCTCAAGCTCACTTAATTATTACTCCATCTCCACTGAAGCGAATTGAAATTGAGCAGATTCAATTGGGTGCTACCGTTATCGGAATGTTGAATCCATTTTACGCCCAGGATGAGTTGAAAGCTTTGGCAGAGGCTAAGTTAAATGCGGTTAGCATGGAATTTATCCCAAGAATTACCAGGGCTCAAAAAATGGATGTCTTGAGCTCTCAGGCTAACCTTGCTGGCTATGCTGCTGTGTTAGAGGCAGCTCAACACCTAAGCTCAGCATTACCAATGATGATGACGGCAGCAGGCACTCTAAAGCCCGCCCGAGTATTTGTTATTGGCGTTGGCGTAGCTGGCCTTCAAGCTATTGCGACAGCCAAAAGACTTGGCGCAAGGGTTGAGGCATTTGATACGCGAGATGTTGTTGAGGAGCAGGTTAAGTCTTTGGGGGCAAAATTTGTCAAAATTGACTTAGGGGAGACTGGCCAGACCGACCAAGGTTATGCAAAAGAGCTAACCCCAGAACAAATCGAAAAACAAAAAGAATTGCAAAGTCTGGTGTGCGCAAGATCTGACATAGTGATCACAACTGCTCAAATTTTCGGAAGACCAGCACCAAGAATTATAGATGGAGAGACTATTAAGAAAATGAAACCAGGAAGTGTCATTCTTGATATGGCTGTTGAAACTGGTGGAAATGTTGAGGGGTCAGCTGTTGATGAGGTCATTGAAGTCAATGGCGTTAAGATAGTTGGTGTTTCCAATTTATCTTCCAGAGTTGCAAGTCACGCATCCTTTGCCCTCTCGAATAATATTATTAACTGGATTACTGATTTTTATAACCAAGAATCTAAATCCATCCACTTTGATTTTGAAGATGAAGTAATTCAAAGCAGCGTATTAGTTTTTGACGGTGAAATTAAGAATGAGAGGTTTGCGTAATGGAAATGTATATTTTATTAGGGTTTGTATTATTGCTCTCAATTTTCTTGGGACTGGAGCTTATAGCCAAAGTTCCAAGCACACTCCACACCCCGTTGATGTCTGGCGCGAATGCAATTTCTGGCATTGCTCTGGTTGGTGCTTTAATGCTTTCAGCTGAAGGAAGTACACAAAACTTATTAGCCTTTGGCGCTATCTTATTTGCATCTATTAATGTTTTTGGTGGCTATTTAGTAACCAATCGTATGCTCAGCATGTTCAAAAAGAAATAATCTATGGAAATTTTTACAAACATCTCAGCGATTCAAAACCTTGTCTACATCGGCTCTTCTGTTCTTTTTATACTTGGTATTAAGATGCTTGGAAAAGAAGCGACGGCCGTCAAAGGTAACTACTTTTCTGCATTGGCAATGTTTTCTGCAGTAGCCATTACTTGCCTTAGTTTAGAAATAGATTACAAGGTTATTGTTGCTGGTGTTTTGCTGGGCGGTTTAATCGGCTCCGCTATTGCGATCAAGGTTAAGATGACTGCGATACCAGAAATGGTTGCACTATTTAATGGTTTTGGCGGCCTTGCCACTTTTTTAATTGCCTGGTCTCAGTTTAATGCTCCAGACAATAGCTTGTTTCAACATGCACTGATTATGCTAACTGTTTATATCGGTGGCATAACTTTTTCAGGGTCACTGGTGGCCTATGGAAAATTATCAGAGCGCTTAAAATTAGGCAAGGGCTCCTGGATTACCAACATATTAATTTCATTTTTTTATTTGAGCTTGCCAGCACTGGTATATGTAATTTTTGAACCATCTCTCTCCACAGTACTGCCATCCCTACCATCATATTTCCTATTTTTCTTGGGACTCACAATGCTTGCAGGGCTAGGCTTTGTCACGCCAATTGGTGGCGGAGACATGCCTGTAGTCATCTCCCTCTTAAACTCTTTATCTGGTATCGCGGCAGCCTTTGCCGGACTGTTGCTTTTAAATAATGTGTTAATTGTTGCTGGTTCTCTTGTTGGGGCTAGCGGGCTAATCCTTACAGTGATTATGGCGAAGGCCATGAATAGAACAATTGGCAACATTCTTTTTGTCGGCTATGCATCCGCTACTCAATCGACAGGTTCTGTTGAGCAGGGCGAGGTGAAGCCCATTACCGCAGATGATGCTTACCTTATCTTAGAAAATGCCTCATCTGTTCTTATTGTTCCTGGTTATGGAATGGCAGTTGCACAGGCGCAACATGTTGTTCGGGAGCTAGGCGAGTTACTTGAAGACAATGGCACAGAGGTAAAGTACGGGATCCATCCTGTGGCAGGAAGAATGCCTGGACATATGAACGTCTTGCTTGCTGAAGCAAACGTCTCTTATGATCTCTTAGCAGAGCCTGATGATGTAAATCCAGCTATGGACTCAGTAGACGTTGCAATAGTTATTGGAGCCAATGATGTGGTTAATCCATCCGCCACAGAGGAAGAAAGCAGCCCAATTTATGGTATGCCAATTATCGAAGTGCACAATGCTAAGACTGTTTTCGTGCTCAAAAGATCAATGTCCTCTGGGTTTGCAGG
>DKMG01000019.1:15082-16247 GCA_002469975.1 Proteobacteria bacterium UBA7420 | reverse complement strand
GCCTCATCAAATGTTTGGGATGCTGCATAAAGTTTTGCATTATATGTTGGTGCGCAGGAAGTTAATTGAGATGCAACCAATAAGGCGCCTTGCTCGCCATGCAAAAACTGACTTTGACTCCAGGCAATACGATGATTTAAGAACTCCACCTTCTTTTGATCAGATAGCTTTTTGTAAGGAAGAAATTCATCCCAGAAAATCTCAACTGGCTCAGTAATTGTGTGAAAGGACCTAGACCAATCTATGTCCATTTCAACATTCCAATTTAATTCCTTGCCGAGCTCATACAACTTCTTGATTCTGTTGTCTTGAATGGTGTAATCCCAGTTGTAAGCCCCAGCCAATGGCGTTTGAAAAATCTCTACAATGTCATCTGCAACACCTTCTGTCATATATGGAGGTAATTCCTCTTCCAAGCGAATATCTCTTGGATTATTTTTGACATAATTAATTTTCATATATTCACATGGTGTTTTTTGACTCTTGAACTTATTTTGGTCATAAGTTCATAAGAAATCAAATTATTTGTTTGAGTATTTTTATTAATGGACAAATCAGCAGACCAAAATTCACACCAATCCCCAATCGCGCAATTAGGATGATCAGTGACATCAATAGAAATTAAATCCATGCTTACTCTTCCCATAATTGAAGCAGTGTGGCTATTAATTCTAACCTTGGTTCCATCCAGGGCAGATTGAGGCATCCCATCGGCATAGCCGCAATAAACTATTGCAAGTTTGGTATCTCTTGATGTTTTAATCCTGCCCCCATAACCTATTCGCTCTCCCGGCTGAAGATTTTGAAATCCAATAATCTGACTTCTAAAAGACATCGCTGTTTTGAGCTCTGCAATATGAGGAAGGCCTCCGTACATTCCAATGCCTATTCTTGACCAATCATGAGCTTGATCCGGAAAATTTATTGCTCCTGCAGAATTAACAACACTTCGAAACAAGACTTGATCTGTGCTCTTCCAGGCCTCATGAAATCTTGAGAATTGTATTTGGTTTAGCTCATCATCAGGATCATCCGCACATGCTAAGTGAGTCATCAGGGTGTTGCCTTTTTTAATAAAAGCCTGACATTGATTCAATTCACTTGGGTGCAATCCCAGTCTATTCATGCCAGTGTTAATTTTAATCCAAAATGTTAGCTCATCTGC
>DKMG01000019.1:14315-15057 GCA_002469975.1 Proteobacteria bacterium UBA7420 | reverse complement strand
TCTTCCGAATAAACTCCTTGCATCATCAATATTGGCAAAGCAGATTTTTCTCGCAAGTAAATTGCTTCTTCCAGCCTCACCACACCAAAGCCATCAACACTTCCATTCAAAGCTTGAGCAGCAATATCAAGGTCATGACCGTAGGCGTTGCTTTTTACAATGGCCATAAATTTGGCTGCCGCGGGAATCTTGTTTTTAATGAGCTGAATATTATTTCTAATTAACTCATAATCAATAATGAGCTCAGCATTAGGCTGGATCATTGGATGTTGTCGTAGTAGCTATCGACTGCAAAATCTTCAAATCTCGTAAACTCTTTAAGAAAGGTGAGATTTACCTTGCCAATAGGGCCATTTCTTTGTTTTCCTATGATAATTTCTGCTTTGTTGCCTTCTTCTGAATCTTCGTTGTATACCTCATCTCTGTATATAAATAAAATTACATCTGCATCTTGCTCAATAGCTCCAGAATCTCTTAAATCAGACATCACAGGCCTCCTATTGGGGCGCTGCTCTACAGCTCTATTGAGCTGAGATAATGCTATGACTGGAACATTCAATTCTTTTGCTAGCATTTTTAAGGATCTAGATATTTCCGAAATTTGATTGACCCTATTCTCCGTAGAAGACGGTAGCTCCATGAGCTGAAGATAATCTACCACTATCAAGGACAACCCTTTAGGTTCCTGCCTATGAATTCTTCTAGCTCTGGCTCTTAATTCCATGGGAGATAACATTGAACT
>DKMG01000019.1:0-14189 GCA_002469975.1 Proteobacteria bacterium UBA7420 | reverse complement strand
AGGAGCCTAGTGGTAAGAGACTCAGCGGGCATCTCTAAGCTAAATGCAAGAACACCGCCCTCAACCTCTTTATTCAATAAGAAATTCTCTACAATATTCATGCTTAAAGCAGTTTTACCCATACTGGGTCGAGCTGCCACAATAATCAGATCACCATTCTGCAATCCCTGCAATTTAGCATCCAAGTCCTTGAAGCCAGTGGAAGAGCCCAGCAACGAAGAACCACTATTGGCAATTTGATTTAACTTATCAATGGACTGGGGTATCAATACATCTAATTTTTTAATGCTTGAGGCAGTTTTACTAGCCTCATCATTCAAGGAAAATATTTTGGTTTCAGCTTCATCTAATAAAGCAGCAGCATCTTTACCCTGAGGATTGAGAATGAGTTGAGATATTTCTGAATTAATTTTCATCAATTTTCTAGAAATTGATTTTTGACGAATCATCTCAGCGTAAGCCTCAAGATTAGCCGCTGAAGGACTGGCAGCTGCTAAATCAATAAGATAATTTTTTCCGCCAGCTCTTGTGAGAAGGTTTTTATTATCCAGCCGATCCGAAACAGTCAAAGGATCTAGGGGCTTATTGGAATAAACCAGCTCTCCCATAGACTGAAAAATGCTTTGATGGTCCTGGCCTTCAAAATCAGAAAATTGGATGATTAGACTAACAGCATCGTATCTCTCAGTTTCCAGCATCAAGCCTCCTAACACGGCCTTCTCAAGGTCGCGAACTTGCTCTGTATTTTCTATGGACTGAATTGACATAAATATGATTTTTACATCATATTATCAAGATAACAACTATTCTGGCTGAACTGAAACTTCAACAATGCACGAAACCTCTGGATGAAAAAGCAATGTTATAGAGTAATCTCCAAGTTCCTTTAGTGGACCCTCTGGAAGTTGGACAACACTCTTATCCACATCAAGATCAATAGCTGAAAACGCATCAGAGATCTCTCTGGTTCCTACTGAACCATACAAAGCTCCCTCTTCTGTCACCTGAACTTTAATCTCTACTTTTGATCCTGAAATAGAATCGGATAAACCTTGAGCTTTGGCCATCTCGTCGGCTGATGCTGCAGCTAACTCAGACTTCCTACTTTCGACATATTTTAGATTGTCTTCTGAAGCAAACATTGCTTTCTTTTTTGGAATTAAAAAGTTTCTTGCATAACCAGAGCTAACGTCTACCACGTCGCCAATACCACCAAGCTTTTGAATTTTGTCTAAGAGTATAATTTTCATAATTTATCTATGTGAATCTGTGTATGGAAGCAAAGCTAAAAACCTTGCAATCTTTATTGATTTAGTCAGTTTTCTTTGCTCGGAAGCCGTAACATTCGAAACCCTAGCAGGAATAATTTTTCCAGTTTCAGTGATGTATCTTTTCAATAGATCTGTATTCTTGTAATTAAAGTTCTTTTTTGTATCTTGTGACATTATTCTGTCTCCTTAGTTTTAGGCTCTTCGACAGAGTCTTCCTTTGGCTTGATCTCTGGTGTGACCTTTGCTTTGGGAGGGGTGACCTTGATCTCTTCTGGAGCTTTTTTAGCTTCCCTAGATTCAATCATCAACAAAGAGTCTTCAAGAGAAAGGGTATCTACTTTCAACATGAGATGTCTGATTACTGAAGTATCATACTTAAGCTTTGTTTCAAGCTCTATAGCTCCTGCTGCAGGACCTTCTAGCTGATAGATGGCGTAATGCCCCTTATTGTGGTTTAGGATACTGTAAGCAAGCTGTCGTCTTCCAATATTCTCCAATTTCTTGGTTTCAAAACCAATATCGGATAAAACTTTTGAAAATTTAACCTCAAATTCATCAAACTTAGAGGATAAGTCTGGATTAAGTATCAGTGTTAATTCGTAATTATTCATATATTTCCTTATGAGTTAGTAGATTTTTTGGGTATCAAAAAACCAAGGAGCGTGAATTCTAAGATAAATGACTCCAGCAATCAATAATTATTTTTTAGGAATCCAAAAGCTCGATCAAATAAGGATCTATTATTTTCCAATGTATAGCCTTGCTCAAGCTGATCAAAACCAAAACCCACTAACCCTAAGGCTGTTGCGTAAATAGGATTTTTCAGAACAGACTCCATGCCACTAAAGTTTTCAGGAATTCCAAGGCGGACACTTGTCTGAAAGATAGATTCAGCTAGAGGCACTGCACCCTCTATTTTTGCAGTTCCACCTGTTAGCACAATTCCAGCTGGAATTTTACTCTCGAAACCATTACGTTGAATTTCAGCTTTTACTAACTCAAAGAGCTCGACATATCTTGGTTCAATAATTTCAGCTAATGACCTTCGAGCTAAATCCTCGGGTGGCCTACCACCAACCCTCATGACTTCAAGGACCTCTCCATCATTAGTGAGTTCAGCTGCAGCGCAACCATGTTTTTGCTTAATTTCTTCTGCTTGAGCTGTTGGAGTTCTCAAGGCAACTGCAATATCACTTGTTACCTGATCTCCGGCGATTGGAATAACACCAGTAAACGCAATAGAGCCCGAATTAAAAACAGCGATGTCTGTTGTGCCGCCACCGATATCCACCAAACAGACTCCAAGTTCTTTTTCATCCTCAGATAAGACAGAGTATGAGCTTGCTAGTTGCTCTAAAACAAAGCCATCAACATCTATGCCACATCTTTTGACACATTTTTCAATATTTTGAATAGCATTATTTGCACAGGTAACCAAATGCACATGAGACTCTAACCTCACACCAGACATGCCTAATGGCTCTCTAATGGAATCTTGATCATCAATTACATATTCTTGAGGCAACACATGCAGTACTCTCTGGTCTGAAGGTATGGCAACTGCTTGAGCAGCCTCCATGACTCTATCAATATCACCAGGCACAACCTCTTTATCTTTAATTCCAACTATTCCATGTGAATTCAAACTACGAATATGATTGCCTGCTATACCTACGTACACATTTTTAATTTTTCCTTCAAATGATGTTTTTGCTTGATCAAGAGACTTTTGAATCGCATCTGTGGTTGCGTCAATGTTAACAACCACACCTTTTTTTAAACCTGATGATGGGTAGGAGCCCATAGAGATAATTTCTATGGAATGTTGGTCAACATATTTTCCAATGATGCACACAACCTTGGAAGTTCCAATATCTAACCCAACTACATAATCAGAGTCTTTTGTTCCGTTATTTGCCATAATTCAATGCTGCTCCTGCTTTATATCTTAGATCAATGATACTAGGTGTTAGGTTATTTTCGAACATATATTTAAGAGTATATAAAAGTTTTTTATAACTCTCATCAGACAAGTCATCGCCAAAGTTAATTCGTAAATTTTGAGTCAGCAGGTACCAGCCTCCGGCGGAATTATAATGAACCTTCTTAATTATTAATTCATATTGATCTAACACCAAGGTCACCTGATTTTCTGCTTCAACCCAAGTGTTTAATTCCTCTATGGGCATATCCAGGTGAATTAGATGGGGGTGCAGGCCATCATATAAAAATTGTGATAACTTGTGATCTAAGTAAAATTCGTCTCTCCAAATATATTTAGGTTTTTTGCTTTCTATAAATATTTGAGTAGGTTTTAATGCATTGCTCTTAATTAAAAAAGTTTCGACCCAAAGCTGATCTCTTAAATAAGTGTTGATTCGCTGACTAGAGAAATTAACTGGAATCTGCTTAATAAACTCTACTTCCTTTAAAAGTGCAGGGGTCTCTGCAAAATAAACAACCACATGCTGCCCATCTACTTTGTTGCAGCCTCCGAGGAGCAAGAGCAAAGCCAAATAAAAAAATATTGCTGGGCTACGCGCCTTCAATAATCTCTCCAACCAAGGACTTATAGTCCAACCCGGCAATTTTAGCGGAACTAGGAAATAAGCTATGAGTGGTCATGCCAGGAACGGTATTAACTTCTAAAATATAAAAATTTCCATCAATATCTTGCAATAAATCAATGCGAGCCCACCCCTTGCAGCCCAAAGAGTTAAAGGCTTTAAAACATAGAGTATCTAATTTTAATTGATCTGCTTTAGAAAGATTCAGGCTAACAAGCTGAGTATCGTCTCTGATGTACTTAGCTTCATAATTATAAAAAGATTCACTTGTAATAATCTCTACTGATGGAAGGCACATACCATTAAGGATGGGAACAGTAAGCTCTCTATAATCAATACTTTCCTCAAGAATAAAGGGCCTGGATTTATTTGAGCAGTTTTTTATAGCCTCATGCATATCCTGTTCATTGTGAATTTTAAAGACGTCAATACTAGAGCCATCCTCCTCTGGTTTTAAAAAAAATGGGTAAGGTGGCATGAACATTTCTTCTTTCAATTTAGACAGATCAGCAGCGCTCTCAGATAATTGTGCTAGTGAAGCCCATCGAGGAGTTGGAATATTATTGTTACTTAGTAATTCCTTGCATCGTGATTTATTCCAAGTATTAAGGCAGGCATCAGAGTCGCTGCCAGAGTAGCTAATGCCGTATTCCGATAAATGCTTTTGTAACACTCCGGACTCCCCGTCCCTTCCATGAAGAGCAATAAATACGAAATTATAATCTTGTAAAATATCTGAGCTAAATTCCCTGGGGTAGTCTACTAATCTCGCCTCATAACCTAGTTCTAGGATTGCTGAATAAATATTTTTTCCGCTTTCAATGGAAACCTCTCGCTCAGAAGACTCGCCTCCATAGAGAACAATTATTTTTTTAGGGCCCATTTTTTTTGGATTAAATTATTGAGCTTTGAAATAGTTCCTGCTCCTTGGGTGATCAACACGTCAAATTCCTGCGCATTTTCTTCAATCCACTTTTGGGCTAGGCTGCTTGTTGCGTATAGTGCATTTCCCCCAGAATAATTAATTTTAGCTACTAATTTTTTAGATGATACTCCACGAAGCGGTATCTCACTTGCTGGATAAATATCCAGTAACAACAATTGATCAATTTTAGATAACACTTGAACAAAATCATCAAACAACTGCTGTGTTCTTGAGAATCTATGAGGCTCAAAAATCATACAAATGCTTTTCTTTGAAAACCTTTCTTTCGCGGCGAGAAAAGTGGCTAAAATTTCAACTGGGTGGTGCCCATAATCATCAATTAAAATTTTTGGAGTTCTGGCAACCTCAATATTTGAAATCTCAAACCTTCTACCCACTCCTTTAAACTCACTAAGCCCTTTTTTAATATGGGTTATAGAAATACCCTCCTCCAAAGCCAAGCAAATTGCTGCCACAAGATTATAAATATTATGTTTACCACTTAAACTTGTCGAAAATTTATATAGTTTTTTAGATAGATGGTCTAATAATTGGAATTTTTGGACTCCTTCGCTTATTTCTAAATTAATAATTTGGTATTGATTAGCATCAGAGAATCCAAAGCTAATTTTTTTTCTATGAATCTTTTTCTCAATTTTTCGGATATTCACATCATCTAAATTAAGAAATAAGTGGCCATAAAAGGGTAAATTTTCAGCAAAACTTACAAAAGCTTGATTTAATTTTTTTTGACTAGAGTCATAAAAATTTAAATGATCATTATCAATATTTGTAATAATGGCAACCTCTGGCTGCAAGTGTAAAAATGAGCCGTCGCTTTCATCAGCCTCAACAATTATATGGTTACCCTCTCCTAAGTTAGAACTTCGTCCAATACTCAAGACTTGCCCGCCGATCACGTAGGTTGGGCTCAGACCAGCAGCATTAAAAATACTGGCACTAATACTTGTAGTCGAGGTTTTACCATGGCTACCAGCTACAGCAATACTTCTATAAGGCTTCATAAGAGTTCCTAGCATCTCTGCACGAGGAATAATCGTAATATTAGACTTTTCTGCAAAAACCAGTTCTGGATTTTTTCTTGAAATTGCTGATGAGGCAACCACAAGATCAGCATTTTTAATTAGCCGAGGCTCATGCCCGATCTGGACTTTAGCACCAAGTTTTTTTAACTCTTTGAGCTCTGGTGATAGTAATAAATCTGATCCCGTCACAGCAAACCCTCTTTTCTGGAGAATCATTGCAACTCCAATCATGCCAGAGCCGCCAATGCCGATCATATGAATTTTTTTAAATTTTTTAAATCCGAGGGACCGCATTTTTATTGATTACTATGTTTGTAAAATTGAACTTAACATCCTTTCAGACGCTTGAAAATGATCAATTGTTTTTTTGCCACTCTGCCATGAAAGGTATTTTTTTTGGTCGATGATCTTTTTTAATTTTTCTTCTAAATTTGATGTCGATTCTGATTCTTCATGAATCATGCCCAGACCCAAATCCTGGATCTGGCGAGCATTCTCCAATTGATGATTATCAATAGCAGAAGGAAGGGGTATCATCAGGCATCCTCGCTTTAAACTAGTTACCTCAGATAAAGTTAGAGCTCCAGCCCTACAAATCACAAAATCTGACCAAAGAATATTCTGAGAAGGTTGCTTGTAAAATTCACTGATCTCAACTGATATGTTTGAGGAATAGAGCCTCTCTATTCCTTCGGCTTTATTACGACCCGCTTGATGCTGAATTTCCATTGGAATGTCTAAGGCGCTTAATGCAAGAGGTACATGCTGATTGATGAATTCTGAACCCAAGCTTCCTCCCGTAATATAGATTCGAAGACTGCCTGAGTCATTCGAGTTGAACGCGCTAAAACTTTGTAAGTTTTTCTCTATTGGATTGCCAACAACCTTCATTTTATTGGTATGAGGTGTGACTAGAGGCATGCCTAAAAAGACCACTTTAGCAAATCTTTGAAGTAGTTTATTGGAGGATCCTAGAACAGCATTTTGCTCATGCAAGATTAATGGCTTGCAACAAATTATTGCAGCAATACCAATTGGTAGAGAGATATAGCCTCCAAAACAAACTACGCAATTTATTTGATTTCTGAGAATATAGATTACACCTTTGACTGAAGATAAACCCAAACCAAAAATAGAAGCTATTTTTTTAACAAAACTTTTACCTTTAAAGCCACTCATGGGGACTGTTAAAAAAGGAATATTATGCTCAGGCACTTTTTGACTCTCCATTCCCTCCTTGGTGCCTATCCAAATCACTTGATGTGAGTCTTGAATACAGGCTGAGCAAAACTGGAGAGCGGGAAAAATATGTCCGCCGGTTCCGGCGGCTGAAATTAAAAATTTCATGATTTGATTACCCTATTCTCATAATTAATTCTTAAAACCATTCCTATCATAAACATAAAAATGATGAGGCTTGTACCGCCATAACTAATAAAAGGAAGTGTTAAGCCTTTGGTAGGTAACATTCCTAGATTTACACCAATATTAAACAGAGCTTGCAGAGCAATCAAAATAGCAGTTCCAAATGCAAGTAATCCTTTGAATAAGTGGCCAAGTTCTATGGCTCTAATTGCAGTCATAATAATGCCAATTATTAAACATGCATATAATGCTAAAAGAATTAAGCTGCCAGCAACTCCAAATTCCTCAACTAGCACAGCAAAAATAAAGTCTGTGTGAGGTTCAGGCAAATAAAGATTTTTTTGAATGCCGTTTCCCAGACCCACCCCAAACCATTCGCCCCTCCCTATACCAATCAGAGCATTGCCTAACTGCCAGCCAGCCTCGCGAAAATAGGCAAAGGGATCGGTAAATGAAATTAACCGCGCGTATCTAAATGCAGTAAAAAAAATTGCTGCCACGGCCATACTTCCAACCAAAAACAGCAATAAAATAAATTGCAAAAATGATATACCAGCAAAAAATAATATCGCAATTACTAGCATGCTGATAACAAGGGTGGAGCCTAAATCTGGTTGACTCATTATCAAAAAACTAAATATAGCTAATACAAATAAAGGCCGAAAAAATCCTAAGGTTGTATTAATTTCGCTCAATCGCCTTACACAATATCCTGAGATATAAATTAATAGCGCTAGTTTGCTAATCTCAGATGGCTGTATATTTATTGGCCCAAGTCTAATCCATCTAGTGCTTCCATTGACTTCAGTACCAATACCAGGTACCAAAAGAGCTAATAATAATAGAAGGGATCCTCCCAGAAAAAACCAATCATAGTTATAAAATAGAGTTGAAGGAACACTCATTGCAATAAGGGTTGCAAGCATACCAATGCAAAGAAAAATTAGTTGCTTTTCAGCAAATTGAAAGGGATTGCCATACATTTTTTCAGCAATATAAACACTTGAAGAGGCAACCATAATCACACCAATGAAGAGCAGTGCAAGGAATGGTAGGATGATAAAAATATTATCTTTATTAACCATCAAAGGTATCCTTGGCTAAAGATTTAAAGTAATCACCCCTTACCTCAAAATTTTTAAAATCTTTTCCGCTGGGATGCCCAGGCGAAAATAATATCCCTGATTTGTGGTTTAAAGATTTAATATGTTGAAGTACATCTCCCAAGGAACAAAAGATTAATTTATTTGGATGAGAAACTTTTTTTGCAAGTAAATCAGAGTATTTGCCACAAATAAAAACATTGCTCGGCCCTGCAATCTTAAGATTCGTGTATTGTTCTTTTGCTGGATCTCCCATGATGATTAAATGGTGATAGGCGCTCTTGGGTAAATTTGTTAATGCATACTGTAGAGAGTCTAAATTAGTTGACTTCGAGTCATTAATGATTTTCATGCCATTTCCAAGTTGGCATACCTCCAGCCTGTGAGGCAGGTTAACAAGGTGTTCATAAGACAATGCCCCTTGATATCGCTTGCCCATAATTTCATGATAAATAAAAAAAGGATCGTTGTTGGTGGATGATTTTTTTGATTGTAAAATTCTTTTTTTAGCATTGTGGTAATTCTGCAAAGTACCATGATGATCTAGATGGTCAGAGCGTAAATTGAGCAACACGCCATAATCTAAAAAATTCTGCTGCATTTTTTCTAACTGAAAGCTAGAGAGCTCAATAATTGAATACTGTTTTCCTGAATTAATTTTATCAAGTAACGGTATGCCAAAATTTCCTAAAATTTGAGAGTTTTCTATTAATTGGCCTAAGTGCATGCAGCAAGTACTTTTACCATTGGTACCCGTAACACCTATCTTATAAGAATGATCTTCTTGGAAGAAAACATCTAAGTCGGTTAGATATAAAAAATTTTTTAATTCATTGTTTGGATATAGTTTCCTTAAATTCACTCCTGGGCTCATATAAACCGCCTGATATGACTCTAATTTTTTTCTATCAGGTAAAGCGGTAAATGCATTGGGGTGATCAACACTGGATTGGTCATAGATATCAAAATCTATTGAGCTCTTTAGTAAATATCTAGCAAAAGACTGGCCTGTAATTCCATACCCAAAAATTAAAGACCTCATTAGCAGCTTATCTTAACTTTAGTGTTGCAAGGGCAAATAAAACAAGTACAAAAGTAATGATCCAAAAACGAACTATTACTTTCGGCTCCGCCCAACCCTTAAGTTCAAAATGATGATGGATTGGGGCCATTAAAAAGACCCTCTTTCCTGTTATTTTAAATGAGCCAACCTGAATGATGACGCTCAGAGTTTCCATCACAAAGACTCCAGCCATGATTGCAAAAACTACTTCGTGTCTCAGGAGAACGGCAAGGGTGCCCAAAATACCCCCAAGGGTTAAAGAGCCCAAATCTCCCATAAAAATTTCTGCAGGATAGGCATTATACCAAAGGAAGCCAATGCCCGCTCCCACAAGAGCCCCACAAAATACAATTAACTCTCCAGTAAATGGATGAAAGGGGATAAATAAATAATTCGCTATAATTTGATTGCCCATAGCATACGCAATTAAGCCTAATCCACCAGCTATCAAAATAGTGGGTAGAATTGCAAGGCCATCCAAGCCATCGGTTAAGTTCACTGCATTGGAGGCACCCATAATTACAAATATTCCAATGCCAACAAATAAAATAGGCGAAATAGTAAAAATAAAATCTTTGCTAAAAGGAAGAAGAAAAATTTGCTTAGAGCCCTCTGGAGATACTCTGAGTATTAACATCACAGCCATTAAAGAGAATACAAACTGCAAGCAAAGCTTATATCTGCCACTTAAACCTTTAGAGTTTTTCTCTCGTATTTTGAACCAATCGTCTAGAAACCCTATAGATGCAAAGGTAAGTGTAATAAATAATAGTACCCAGATATATGGATTTTGAAAATCAGACCATAGCAAAGTTGATGCCACAAAAGAAAAAATAATAATTAAACCCCCCATCGTCGGAGTGCCAGATTTAGCTAAATGAGATTGCGGGCCATCACTCCGAATGGATTGAGAGAACTGCATATGAGTCAGATACTTAATAAATATTGGGCCTAGCACTATAGATAGAATCAATGCTGTTAGGGTGCTGCCAATTGTGCGGACTGTGAGATAACGCAAGACATCAAAACCAGGATCAAATGCCATCAACCATGTGCCAATTAGCTCTATCATGCCCTCTCTCCGGTATTAATAAGTGTTTCCATTTTCATGCTCCGGGAACCCTTAATAAGGATGCAGTCTCCCCTAGTCACCTCCCCTTTCAAGAATGACAACAGCTCCGTTTTTGATGAAAAAAACATGCCTGAAGGACCAAAGCTTGAGGCCGCATGGCGAGCAAGATCTCCAAAACCTATCAGTAAATTAATTTTTTTGGTTTTTGCATATGCTCCAATGTTCTGATGCAGTTTTTTTCGGTATCTACCAAGCTCCTTCATATCACCAAGAACCAGTATGCATCTTCCTGTCTGTTCATGTAATACATCAATAGCAGCTTTTACAGAATCAGGATTAGCGTTATAGGAATCATCAATGACCGTAGACTTATTAATCCATGGTTGCAATTGCAGTCTTTGGGATGTGTTGGAAAATGCTTTTAAAGAATTTACAAAAAAATCTATATCTTGCTTTAATTCAAGGGTAGCAATAAATCCAGCTAAAATATTAAGAATATTATGATTCCCCAGTAAGCATGTCTGAATTTTTATTTTTTTTCTAAGACACGGAGAGTTAATAGTAAATGCAGTTCCTGCTTTGGTGCTTTTAATATGGGTCGCAAAAAAAGATGCTGCATCATTCAAGCCAAATGTTCTAAATGTAATATCTTTTCGAAGGCCTTTCCAATATTTAATGTGAGGGCCTTCTGGGAGTATCGCAATTCCATTTTTATTGATATTGTCAATTAGCTCTGACTTAACTTTTAGCACCCCATCCAAAGACCTTAAGCCCTCAAGATGTGAATGCCCAATATGTGTAATAATTCCAATGTCCGGCTTAATGAGTCTGGATAAAAAGTTAATATCTCCCTTTTTTGCAGCGCCCATTTCAAAAATGGCTACTGTATTCTTTGTATCTAGTGAAAGCGCACACAAAGGCAATCCAATTTCATTGTTAAAATTATTAAAAGTTGCAAAACTATTGTTGATTCCAGCATGCAGGATATTTTTTGTTGTAGTCTTTCCATTACTTCCAGTAATACCAACAATAGGTCCAGGAAATTTCTTGAGAGCAGATTTAGCAAGAGCAATCAATGACTCTTCAGGCTTGGGTACAGATAAGATGTTAGATTTAAGCTTGTTTTTAAGACTGGGCTTAGTGCTTTTAATAATAGCTAAGGAAGCGCCCTTTGCGATGGCTTCTTGGCCATAAATACTTCCATCCTCATTACTCCCAGAGAGTCCAAAAAAAACTGAATTCTTTCGTACTTTCCTAGAATCAATCTGGAAATCTTGAATGCGTATATTATCTTGAGCACTGATTCCCAGAGCGCTAAAAATATCACTTGTATCTTGCATAACCTTCATGTGCTTATATTACCTAAAATATACTCCCGATCATTAAATGGAAAAGACTTCCCATTCTCTTCCATGGTTCTCTCATGCCCTTTGCCCAGTATTACTAGAATATTTTTTTTGTGCAAAGCCATTAGCCCTTGTTGAATTGCATCTGACCTTGATTTAACAATGCTTAGATTTTTGATTTGCTTATCTCCTACAGCATCACTAGCAATTTTTTCAAATGCCTCACCTCTATTATTATCTGACGTAAAGATAATTTCATGGGAAAATTCTTCGGCAACACTCATCATTTGAGGTCGTTTTGACCTATCTCTCTCTCCTCCGCATCCAAAAATGAGTATTAGCTCGCTGTATGAAACAGCCAGGGCAGATAAGATATTTCGCATTGCTGCTGGATCGTGAGCATAGTCAATAAAAACATGGCCTTGTTTGCAAATAAGATGCTCGCTTCGACCAGACGGCAATTCTATGTCTGTAAAATCTAATGCTTCCAATTCAGATTCTGAACATGTATTTGAAAGCAGTCCAATTGCACAAGCAAAATTATCTAGATTAAATTGAGGAAACAGTGAAACATTTATCTTCATTCTGAAATGAGGGAATTCAAAAGAAACACTAGATAGCTCTGGGTGATTGAATGCTTTTCTAAAAAAGTAAGATGCAGAGAGATCTTTAGAGCTTAATACATTCACTTTGTATTTTTTCTGAATAACCTCAAGGGAGCTCTCGATAATCAAAGAGTCGCTGTGAATGATAGGGGGGTGCTTTGCAGGTACTTCCATAATGGATAACTTAGCTTTCAGGTACTCCTTCTCTGTAAGGTGATAGTCAAGATGATCTGAGTAAATATTAAGTAAAATAGTTTGAGTAAATCTCAGGGAAGACAGTCGATTTTGAGCTAAGGCATGAGAAGAAAGCTCTAGAAAAATATGTGCTTTCTCATCAAATGGGTGGTCTGCTAGGAACTTAAATAGTTCAAATATGCCGGGTGTAGAGTTTCCCTTGGTAGGAAGAAACTTCATATCCACAAACGCGCCGAGAGTTCCAATATAGCAAGAAGGTTTGCCAAGCTTGCAAATAACTTGGTGTGCAATAAATGCAGTTGAAGTTTTGCCGTTAGTTCCTGTTACCCCATAAAATAGAAAATTGTTCTTATCTAGATTGTAAAACTTAAATAGTAACTCTATTAGCATGCTCTCTAAATGCTCGGTATGCATATATGGGATATCAATACTTGGTGGTGATGGCAGGTCACTTAAGACGCAAGTTGCGCCATTCTTTATAGCATCGTCTATAAATGTTAATCCATGGCAATTTACACCTGGGCGCGCTACAAATAAAAAGCCATCTTGCACACTTCGAGAGTCGTCAGTAATACCAGAGATCTCTAAGTCAGTCTGAGTCTCAATCTCAATAAAAGATGCAATGCTAGAAAAACTATTCATCCAGATAACTTACGACATCTGCTGAAATAGCAGAAAACAAAGGTGCGGCAACTACCCCTCCGGAGTAATTATTGAGTCCGGGTTCGTCCACACTTACGAAAATAGTTAATCTCTTGGAATCCAAGGGCGCAATTCCTGCAAATGAAGAAACGTACTTACTTTTATTATAGCCACCCTTAGAGCTTGATTTATGGGCCGTTCCAGTTTTTCCAGCCACCCTATGATTGGGAATAGCAGCAAGAGTTCCAGTTCCGGTTAAAACGACCGATTCCATCGCCAGCAATATTTGATCTGCAGAATTTTTAGAAATTACTCTTTGCGAATAGCTCTCTTCATCATTTAAAAAAAGCTTAAAATCTTTTAGGTAGCCTTCGTTAGCAAAGACAGAATAAGCTTGAGCCAACTGAAGGGCCGAGGCTTCTAGATTGTAACCAAAACCCAAGCTAGCAATCTCATGATCAGAAATATTGGGTCGAGTCTTAATAGCCCCATATGCCACACCTGGAAACAGAATATTAGGAGGCTTCGATAAACCAAAAGCTTGATAGCCTGAATTTAAAGCTTCGATTCCTATTAGCAATGCTAGTTTAGATGCCCCGACTTGACTAGACTTCTCTATGACTTCATGGAAGCTCAATCGGCCATGGTTCCGTGGATCGGATATCTTGATTTGGCTGAGAGTTATAAATCCAGGGTTTGTATCTACCTGATCTTTAAGAGAAATTAAACCCATATCAATGCCTTTAGCTAAAGCTAATGGCTTGATGATGGAGCCAGGCTCTATAGCATCAACAAGCGCTCTATTTCTTTGAATTATTCGAGATGGGCTATTGGGATTGTATGAAGGGTAACTTGCTATAGCTAAAATTTCTCCAGAATGATTATCCAATACAACCGCGCTTCCTCCCTTTGCATTATTTGCTTCTATAAACCGCGAAAGGTGTTTAAAAGTGATAAATTGAATTCTGCTATCAATTGTTAAATTATAA
>DKMG01000006.1 GCA_002469975.1 Proteobacteria bacterium UBA7420 | reverse complement strand
GCGCCATCAAAATATGAGGCTGGATTTATTTCTACCACCCACAACCCACAAATTATTGAACAAACAATTGAAAAGATAAATCTGACTGTGAAGGAGCTTTAAATATGAAAAATGATATTAGTGCAATTGGAAATGCTTTGGTTGATACCGTTTTTAAAGTGCCCCATGAGCTCATCCAGGAATTAGGATTGGAGATTGACCAAATGAATTTATCTAATGCCGAAGAACAGGCTCCCATTATTAAGAGACTGGTTGAATCCGGCGCTGAGACAATCTCAGATTGCGGGGGATCAGCAACAAATAGCTTGGTTGCAGCTGCAAGCTATGGGGCTAAATGTTTTCACGTATGTAAGGTTACAGATGATGTTGATGGAGCAACTTATTTAAACAGTCTGAAGGATGCCGGTGTTGCTCATAACGGCAATATGGCAGATTCAGCTGCTATTCCAACAGGTAAATGCCTGATTCTTGTTACTCCAGATGCCAAGAGATCCATGATGACCTCTTTAAGTATTAGCTCAGAGATGACTACGGCAGACTTAGACCTTGAGAATATTGCAAATTCAAAAATTTTTTACATTGAGGGCTACATGGTTACAACCAATGAAAATTATAAATGTGCGCTTGCAATATTAGAGCATCTGAAGAGCTACCCCGAAGTAAAGATTGCTCTCTCACTCTCTGATCCAGGTATTGTTGCTGGATTTAGAGATCAATTCAAAGAAATAGAATCGTATGGTTTGAGCTATATATTTGGTAATGATGATGAGGCCATGGCATTCACGGGGGCTGCAAATATTGAACAAGCTCTTTTGGACCTTCAATCAAAATCATTCACATCAATTATTACTATGGGTGCCCATGGAAGCGCGGTAGTTACAAGTAGTGAGATCATTAAAGTCGATGCTGTAAATATTAATCCAATTGATACAAATGGAGCTGGGGATATGTTTGCAGGTAGTTTTTTGTATGCATTGCTTCAAAATAAAGACTTAACAGCGTGTGCTGAATTTGCAAACTACGGGGCAGCAAGAGTAGTGGAGACTTTTGGACCCAGGTTGTCCAAAGAAGGTTATGTTGAAACTTTAAAAAGTTTTCAAAAAAACTAGCTAATTGGGCTCCTTTCTGATAATTTCATGCGCCTTGAGAATTTTTAAACACATATGCCAAAAAAAACTGACGTAAAAAAAACAATCGCTCCTGCAAAGAAAGCTCCTGCAAAAAAGCGATCTACTCCAATTTCTTCTTACAAAGGTAGAAAAGGCGAAAAATACATGAGCGCAGCAATGAAAAAACATTTTACTGCTGTTTTGCTAGACTGGAGAGAGCATTTAAAAGAAGAGATGCAAAAAACATTTGATCATTTGAAGAACAAAGGAGAGTCCTATGCTGATCCAATTGACAGAGCATCCCAGGAAGAAGAATTTGCTTTTGAGCTTAGAACCAGAGACAGAGAAAGAAAGCTGATCAATAAAATTGCTATGTCTCTAGAGCAAATAAAACAAGATGACTATGGATACTGTTATGCTTGTGGAATAGAGATCGGCGTAAAGAGACTTGAGGCAAGGCCAACAGCTACTCATTGCATTGATTGCAAGACACTGGACGAAATTAAGGAAAAACAGCTTGGTGGCTAATACTCAAATCTGCCAAATGCACCTAAGCTTTTGATAAAAAACAATAAATCCTCGGCTACCAAGCCACCAAAAATATTAACTGATAGTAAATTCAGCCCTCTTTCACTTGAGGTTGTAAGGTCGCTTAAAAAGGCTGGCTTTCAAGCCTATCTTGTTGGGGGATGTGTCAGGGACTTACTTGTTGGGATCAAAGCAAAGGATTTTGATGTCTCAACAGATGCAACTCCTGAGCAAGTACGAAAGATTTTTAGAGCCTCTAGGATCATTGGAAAAAGATTTCGCCTGGTCCATGTGTTTAGCCGAAATGAATTAATTGAAGTGTCTACCTTTAGAGCTGATGCTTCAAATTCAAAAAATAAGGCTGGACTAGTGAAGGATACAGAAGGAAAAATTTTGCGAGATAACGTTTGGGGAACGCTCGAGGAAGACTGCATCAGGCGAGATTTTTCAATTAATGCTTTATATTTTGATCCTGTAGAAAATATTCTTCATGACTTTCATCAAGGTCTGCAGCATATTCAGAAAAAAATGATTGTTTCGATTGGTGACCCGATGCTTCGATTTGAGGAAGATCCAGTGCGTAGTCTTCGTGCTATAAGGTTTAGCTCAAAGTTAAACTTCAAAATTTCAAGTGATGTAAAAGAGGCGATATATCAACGAGCTCCTTTGCTAGAAAATATATCTAATGCAAGGCTCTTTGATGAATTTTGTAAGATTTTTCTTTCTAAAAAAGCATTGGATAATTTTGAAAAACTGCAGTCATTTGGTGCTTTAAAATATTTAATTAATACTCCTTCTTATGATGCAAATTCTTTTAGTCTTAGATTCCAACATGCTTCTTTAATTAATACTGATAATCGACTTATAGCCGAGAAATCTATTACGCCAGGCTTCTTGTTAGCAGCTCTTATGTGGCCGAGATTAGTTGAGGCCACCAAAGAAGACGGCGTGCTCAATTTAAATAAGTTTTTTAGGAGCATGGACAGCATCATTCGATCACAACAAGAGTTAACAGCTATTCCTAGAAAATTTCATGGTTATATTAAAGATATTTGGTCCCTACAGCTCAAGCTAGAGACGCGTTTAGGCCATCAGCCTTACAAAGTATTAAATCATCCAAGATTTCGTGCTGCCTATGATTTCTTATTACTTAGAGAAGAAGCTGCAAGAGATACTCAAGGGATTGGCGCTTTTTGGACAGAGTTTCAGGCAGTCAACCGGCCGCGAAAAATAGAGATGCTTCAAGCCTTAAGGGACTCGCGAAAAGGTCCTGTAGAGAAAAAATTTGGTTTCTTGGAAGAGTTAAGCTAATCTTTACAAAACAGAAATAAAACCCATATGGAACCAGCTTTACAGGAAGCCCCCCTTCCAAAATATATAGCCATAGAAGGACCCATTGGGGTTGGAAAAACTACTCTTGCTCATAAAATTGCTCAAACATTTAACTATGATGTTTTCCTTGAGCAGCCTACTGAAAACCCTTTTTTAAAAAGTTTTTATAGGAACCCTAAGCAATCTGCTCTTGCCACACAGCTCTTTTTTTTATTTCAAAGGATGCAGCAAATTGAAGATCTGAAACAGCGATCTCTTTTTGAGCCGGTTCGTGTAGCAGATTTTCTTATTCAAAAAGATCGTCTTTTTGCAGAAGTAACCCTCTCGGAAGAAGAGATGGGCTTGTATGACAAGGTTTATGAGCATTTAACATTAGATGCTCCATCACCAGATCTAGTTATTTACTTGCAAGCACCTGTTGAAGTATTGCTTGATAGAATCAATAAAAGGGGTAACCCAGATGAAAAATTTTTGACTGTAGATTATCTAGAAAGGTTGAATGATGCCTATTCAAAATTTTTTCTTTATTTTGAAAGTGCCCCACTGCTAATCATCAATGCGTCTGATATTGACCTAGAGAGCGGCGGTTCAGATTACGATATGCTAATCAATAAAATTATGTCAGATCCTAGGGGGAAAAACTTTATTAATCCCCAGCCGTCTATTCTTTAATTTTTTTGAGAAAGCATTGTGAGTGATAGGACCTACCAACCCCCTGAGAGCTTGCAAAACCCTCATATTCAAGATTTTACTCAGTATTCTGCGATGTACCAGGAATCTATAGAGGATCCAGAAAAATTTTTTGGCAATGAAGCTCGTAAAAATCTTGCATGGATAGAGCCCTTTATTAAAGTTCACAATAATGATTTCTCAGAAGCTCGATGGTTTGAGGGTGGCAAACTCAATATTGCATATAACTGCATTGATCGGCATCTTGCAAAAAATAGTGAGAAAATTGCTTTGATCTGGGAGGGGGATGAACCAAATCAGTCTGCAGAAATCTCATATTCAGATCTTCACAAAAATGTATGTAAGTTTGCAAATATTCTAAAAGATCTGGGGGCTGTTAAAGGTTCTAAGATTTGTATTTATATGCCTATGATTCCTGAAGCTGCCTATGCAATGTTAGCTTGTGCAAGGATTGGTGCAATTCACTCAGTGGTCTTTGGAGGATTCTCTCCCGAAGCATTAAAAGATAGAATTTTGGACTCTGAATGCAGTATTGTGATCACCTCAGACGAAGCAATAAGGGGTGGAAAAACCATTTCTTTAAAAACAAACGTTGATATTGCTCTTGCGGGCTGCCCAAATGTAAAGCACTGCTTGGTAATAGAGCGAACAGGCGCAGCTATCTCTTGGGTGCAGTCAAGAGATATTCAATACCAAGAAGTGTTCTCTGTGGCATCAGATGAGTGTGATTGCGAGCCAATGGATGCGGAAGATCCATTTTTTATTTTGTACACCTCTGGCTCAACTGGAAAGCCCAAAGGAGTGATGCATACCACAGGCGGATATTTGCTAGGAGCTCATCTAAGCTTTAAATATTTATTTGGCTACAAAGAGGAGGATAAGTATTGGTGTACAGCAGATGTGGGTTGGATTACAGGGCATACTTACATCTTGTATGGTCCTCTCTCAAACGCCGCCACCAGTTTAATGTTTGAGGGTATTCCAACCTACCCTAACCCCTCAAGGTTTTGGGAGGTTTGTGATAAGCATCAAATCTCTATTTTTTACACTGCTCCAACTGCTTTGCGAGCATTAATGGCACAAGGCAATGAGTACGTTCAACAAACCTCTAGATCTTCTCTAAGGCTATTAGGGACTGTTGGAGAGCCAATTAACCCAGAAGCGTGGGAATGGTATTACAAGGTGGTGGGTAATTCAGCATGTCAAATAATTGATACCTGGTGGCAAACAGAAACAGGTTCTGTGCTTATATCTCCGATAGCGGGCATTACTCCAACAAAGCCAGGCTCAGCGACTCTTCCATTTTTTGGGGTCAAGCCAGAATTAGTGGATGAGCATGGAGAACTGGTAAAGGGAGAAGGTGCGGGTAATCTAGTTATTTCTCAATCCTGGCCTAGTCAAATTAGAAGCGTCTATGGTGATCATCAGCGTATGATTGAAACCTACTTTTCAAACTATCCAAATAAATATTTTACTGGTGATGGAGCCAAAAGAGATGCTGACGGATATTTTTGGATTACCGGCAGAGTAGACGATGTTTTGAATGTATCCGGCCATAGGCTTGGGACAGCTGAAATTGAAAGCGCCTTAGTGCTCCATCCCAAGATTGCTGAGGCTGCAATTGTTGGGTTTGATCATCCCATCAAAGGACAGGGTATATATGCCTATGTAACATTGATGGTTGGTGAGGCAGATTCGCTCGAATTAAAAGCTGAGCTTCAACAGTTTGTAGCCAATGAAATCAGCCCCATCGCTAAGCCAGATTTAATCCAATGGGCACCGGGACTTCCAAAAACTAGATCTGGAAAAATTATGAGGCGTATTTTAAGGAAAATAGCAGAGGGTGATTTTGATAACTTGGGAGATACCTCAACTCTGGCTGATCCAGGGGTTGTAGAAAGCTTAATTACAAATAAGTTAAGCCTATAAAACGCTTACATATATGCA
>DKMG01000066.1 GCA_002469975.1 Proteobacteria bacterium UBA7420 | reverse complement strand
AGAGGCAACAGGCATGGTAGAAAACTCCAAAGACTCTTATTTCAAAGTCGTTCCAACAACAGACCCCAATATCACCCTGGGCATGGCGCTAGCGGTGTTTATTTTAATTATTTTTTACAGCATTAAAATCAAAGGATTAAGGGGGTTTTTAGCAGAGCTCACACTTCATCCTTTTGGCAAGTGGATGATGCCTGTTAACTTAGTGCTTGAGGGCGTTAATCTGATAGCTAAACCTATATCACTAGGGCTGCGACTTTTTGGTAACTTGTATGCAGGAGAGATGATATTTATCTTAATCGCATTGATGTTAACTTTTAGTTCAATATCTGTAGGTTTACTTGGTGTGGGTCTACATTTAATATGGGCTCTTTTTCATATATTGATATTAGGCCTTCAGGCGTTTATTTTTATGGTGCTTACCATTGTTTATTTAGCAATGGCGCATGAAACCGAAGACCATTAGGTCTTTATTTTTAGGAGAATAGAATGGAACAATCACTTATATATATAGCTTCAGGGCTTATGATCGGCTTGGGCGCGGTTGGCGCAGCGATTGGTGTTGGGGTTTTGGGTGGAAAATTTTTAGAAGGTGCTGCGCGTCAGCCCGAGCTAATACCCATGCTTAGAACTCAACTTTTTATTGTAATGGGTCTTGTTGATGCCGTTCCAATGATTGGTGTTGGTTTGGGGCTTTACCTGATGTTTGCTGCTTAATTAAGCATGAATATAAACGCAACACTCCTTGGCCAAACTCTAGCATTTGTTATTTTTATAGCAATTTGTTGGAGGTATGTGTGGCCACCCATTATTGCGATCATGGAAGAGAGAGAAAAGCGTATTGCTGACGGTTTAGAGGCAGCTAAAAAAGCAGATGACTCTTTAGAAGAGGCGCAACTTGCCTTTGATCAGGAGATGAACAAAGCAAAAGCAGAGGCGGCAGAGATATTAGAGAAAGCAAATGCCAGAGCATCTCAGATTATTGGTGACGCCACCGAGAAGGCAGGTGTTGAGGCAGAGAAAATACTCACCTCCGCCTCTAAAACAATTGAAAATGATGTTAATAAAGCCAAAGAAGAACTAAGGCAAAAGATGTCCGCGTTAATAATTGAAACTTCAGAAAAAATTCTGGGTGATGAAATTAACACCGAAAAGCATCAAGAACTTCTAACCCAGGCGGCTTCAGAGCTATAACAAATGATTGAACTCTCCCCACTTGCTCGACCATATGCTAAAGCTGTTTTTGCAGCGGCATTAGATGTTGGCCAGCACGATGGAGTGGGCTCTGAGCTTTTATTGCTATCATCTATCGCCCAAACCCCCGAGGTGACTTACCTGATAGAAGATCCAGAGCTCTCAAAAAACAAAATCGCACAAAGCATCATAGGGTTGTGCAAAGAAGATTTGAGCGCAATCTCAGTCAATATGGTTAATTTGTTGGCTGAAAATAAGCGCTTAAATCTTATTGATGCAATTTTTGTTAGCTACCAAGAATTACTAGAAGAACATAATAAAACTAGCTCTATTGTTGTCAATGTCGCCAACCTTCCATCAGAAGAGAACAAAAAAATAATCATACAAAAACTTTCCACCTCTTATGGGGAAGGTTCTAACATAGAATTTGTAGAAGACCCATCCATTATGGGTGGTCTCTCAATAAAGATTGGAGATGAAACGCTAGATCTCTCCATTCGAGGAAAAGTCAAAAAATTAGTAAATCAATTAAATTTTTAAGGTAAAAAAATGAGTCAATTAAACCCATCAGAAATATCCAGCGTTCTTAAAGAGAAGATAGCTGGCCTTGACCTCTCAGCTGAGAGAAAAAATGAGGGCATTATTGTTAGTGTCTCCGACGGAATTGTTAGAATCCATGGTATGGGCGATGTGATGTATGGAGAGCTCATTGAATTTGAAAATGGCATTCTGGGTTTAGCCTTAAACCTTGAGCAAGATTCTGTTGGTGCTGTTGTACTGGGTGACTATCTTGACCTAATTGAAGGACAAAAAGCAGTGTGTACAGGAAGAATTTTAGAGGTTCCGGTGGGAGAGGCTTTGCTTGGGCGTGTTGTTGATGCTCTTGGAGCGCCAATTGATGGTAAGGGTGAAATCAAAACAACAGAAACTGCTCCAGTTGAGGTAGTTGCTCCCGGGGTTATTGCCAGGCAATCAGTTGATCAGCCAGTTCAAATCGGCCTTAAGGCTGTTG
Organism: Proteobacteria bacterium UBA7420; assembly: GCA_002469975.1. GTDB lineage: Bacteria > Pseudomonadota > Gammaproteobacteria > Magnimaribacterales > D2472 > D2472. The sequence goes on along the minus strand of DKMG01000066.1, from coordinate 1,900 downwards.
ATGCGATGGTGCCGATTGGAAGAGGACAAAGAGAGTTAATTATTGGCGACAGACAAACTGGTAAAACAGCGGTTGCCATTGATGCAATTATTAATCAAAAGGGCACAGGGATTAAATGTATCTATGTTGCCATTGGCCAAAAACAATCAACAGTTGTTAATGTGGTAAAGAAGCTAGAAGAGCATGGCGCCTTAGAGCACACAATCATTGTTTCAGCCTCAGCTTCAGACCCAGCTCCAATGCAATATTTATCAGCTTATGCTGGTTGTTCTATGGGAGAGTACTTTAGAGACAAAGGTGAGGATGCCTTAATTGTTTACGATGATTTATCAAAACAAGCTGTAGCCTATAGACAGGTTTCACTTCTTTTAAAAAGACCTCCCGGAAGAGAAGCCTATCCAGGGGATGTGTTTTATCTTCATTCAAGATTACTAGAAAGAGCCGCTCGAGTTAATGCAGACTATGTTGAAAAAGCCACTAATGGCAAAGTAAAAGGAAAAACTGGCTCACTCACAGCCCTACCTATTATTGAAACCCAAGCAGGAGATGTATCTGCCTTTGTGCCAACCAACGTTATTTCTATTACAGACGGTCAAATATTCTTAGAGACTGATCTATTTAATTCTGGCGTTAGACCGGCGATTAATCCAGGTATTTCTGTTTCAAGGGTAGGTGGAGCTGCTCAAACTAAAATTATGAAGAAGCTCAGTGGTGGCGTAAGAACCGCATTAGCACAATACAGAGAGCTGGCAGCTTTCTCTCAGTTTGCATCAGACCTAGATGAAGCAACTAAAGCCCAGCTTGCTAGGGGTCAAAGAATCACTGAGCTCATTAAACAAAAACAATATACCCCTATGAGCGTTGCACAACAATCTCTCAGTATTTTTGCTGCAGACAGAGGATACATGGATGATATCCCCGTAGAAAAAGTAGGAAGTTTTGAGGAGGCCCTCCATAGCTTCTTTACTTCAGAAAAAGCAGATCTAGAAAAAAGTATCAATGACACAGGTGATTGGAATGACGACATTGAGAAACAATTCACAGAAGTGGTTGAGCAGTTTAAAAAAACTCAAACGTTTTAATTTAGATTAATAATGGCAAACACCAAAGAGGTTAGAAAACAGATTGCGAGCATTAAAAGCACGCAAAAAATAACTTCGGCTATGGAAATGGTTGCTGCTAGCAAAATTAGAAAAACTCAGGGCGAGATGCAACTTGGCAGACCTTATTCTGAAAAGATCAAAGAGGTTATTTCTCACATTGCAACATCAAGCTCAGAATACTCCCACCCCTTTTATGAAAACAGAGAGCCCAAAAAAGCATGTTTTATTGTTGTGAGCTCTGACAAGGGTTTATGCGGCGGTTTAAACATTAACCTTTTTAAAAGTGTCATCAATAAAGCAGCAGAGCTTAATGCTCAAGGCGTTGAATCTAGTTTTGCTTTAATTGGTGTAAAAGCAGCCAACTTTTTTAAAACAGTGGGTGGGAATGTGGTGGCCAATGCTCAAAAACTGGGTGACAAGCCAGATCCTGATATGTTGATTGGTTTAACCAAAACAGTTTTAGATTTACACAAAGAGAAAGATATTGATCAGGTTTATCTTTGCAGCAATAAGTTTATCAACACCATGACTCAACAACCTACAGTTCAACAACTTATTCCATTGCCAGCAATAGCTGATGATGGCTTTGCCTCGACTCATTGGGATTATATTTATGAGCCAGAGGCCAAGGAATTGCTAGAGGGCTTAATGACACGATATATCGAGTCTCTTATTTATCATGCGGTCGTTGAAAACAATGCATGTGAACAGGCAGCTAAGATGTTAGCAATGAAAAATGCCACAGAGAATGCAGGGGATTTGATTAAAGAATTAGAACTTTTATATAACAATGTAAG
>DKMG01000065.1:2672-15662 GCA_002469975.1 Proteobacteria bacterium UBA7420 | reverse complement strand
CGGACATACGATAATGCTGAGGAAGTGGCTTGTATTTGCCATCTAACTCAATGCTATTTACACCCAGTTTGAGCTCATCAATTGGTCGGGTTAGTAACGCTTTGATGCTGGGTAACTCAAGAGCTTCAATTGCTGTAATGCTTTCTGAGACTTCTAGAGACCTAAAGATCATATCTTGAGCACCTTGCAATGCGAAGTAGATCCTCATGCGCTTATCTGAGTTGCAAATGCGTTAACAAAGCGCTCGCCCATTGAGTCAATGACGCCCTGCCTTGCAAATATTTGCAGATATAAGGGGAGCGCAAAGCTTGCTTGAAATAACACATTGGTTGCCCCTGACTCAAGCAATGTTAGGCTCCATGAAGCAGAGAAAGAAGAAAAGGGGCCACTCACTTGGTTAATTTTAACGGTATAGCCTTCTATGTGATTTGCTGATTCAAACTCATAAGTTTGATTAAGGAGCCCAAATACAAGCAGCCCTCTGATTACTTCGTCTGACTCTGCAGATAATTTCTTTGATTCCAGGCATCCTGGTAAAAATCTTTTATAAGATTCAAAGTCATTAATTAATTCAAGAATCGATGTAGGGTCTGCTTTAAAATCTTGAGACCGCTCAAAATACTTACGCATAAAACTATGAAGCTAATTGATAGATAAATACTGCGGCCACCAATGTTGGAGAAATATATCTAATAAAAAATCTCCACACATGAAACACTTTTAGCTGAACATTTGAGAATTCATCCAATGCAAGGTTCGGCTTTAAAAACCACCCAGCAAATATTGCAACCATCATTCCTCCAATTGGCATTAGGAACTGATTGGCAAGATAATCCATCGAATCAAGAAAATTTAAATCTCCAATAAAAGCTAGATCAGACCATTCATTAAAGCTTAGGACGCTGCCAATACCAATAAACCATGCTAATAATCCCAAGATCAAAGCAGCAGCAAAGCGAGAAGTAATCTTCTCCTCTGCAAAGTAAGCAACGCTGGGCTCGAGCAAGGAAATCGCGCTACTTAGCGCAGCTATAGAAAGTAGGATAAAAAATGCAGGGCCGATAATATTACCGAACGGCATATCAATAAACACTGATAACAGACTGATAAAAACTAAACCTGGTCCAGCACCAGGCTCCATGCCGTATGCAAAAATAATAGGGAAGATTGCAAGGCCGGCCAATATAGCAATGAGAGTATCTAGACCAGCAACAGTTAGCGATGTTTTGAAAATGTTTTCTTCTTGAGGCATATAAGAGCCGTAACACATGATTGAACCCATGCCGAGACTTAAGCTAAAAAATGCTTGTCCCATGGCGCGTAGAAAAGTTGTTGCATCAACATCAGAGAAATTAGGAGAGAATAAAAAACTGAAGCCTTTAATAAAATCTCCATTGATCATGGCATTGATCACCATAACGATCATTAGGATGAATAAAGTAGGCATTAATAAGCGAACCATCCGCTCAATTCCATTAATGACTCCTGCTGCAAGAATTGCAATATTTAGCCCTATAAAGAGTGTGTGCCAAAAAAGTAATCTAGGTGCTGAGGCTGTCACTAGAGTGAATTGCTCGCCTGAAGAGATGGTGGTGTTTGGCATAGCCGCAATACCGATATAATTTAAACAAATACCAGCTATGACACTGTAAAAAGAAAGAATTAATATTCCGGAAACCAGGCCTCCCCAGCCCACAGCCTGCCAGTTAGAGCTTTGACCGGAATCAAGGGCTGCTATCTTCATCGCATTGACAGGGCTTTTTCGAGCTCGCCTTCCAATCATAATCTCAGCCATCATTATTGGCAGCCCAACAACTAAAATGCAGCCCAAATAAATTAAAACAAAAGCGCTTCCACCTTCGGTGCCTGCCTTGTATGGAAAACCCCAAATATTTCCTAGGCCAACTGCTGACCCTGCAGCAGCCATCACAAAAGTCCACTTGCCAATCCATGCAATAGAGTCGCTAGCCTTGTTAGATGTATTAATGTTCATAAAGGTTTATGTGTATGGATTATAAATAAAAGCTAATGATGTTATGCAGCATATTGTAACTAAGTTTGTAATTAAATTTCGTGCATCTGCATATTTAATATTACTTTGATAGTAGGTGCTGTGAGAACTCTCAAAATATAGAAAAATATATAAACTGACTATCAGAAGTAACAAGCTGATTGTGAGAGAAAAACTTGCAAGCAAAACAACGGATAGGCCCATTAATGAAAAACCAATTGCACACCACAAGTTTAAGCGATTATTTTTCTGATCTCCCCAGCCCCAAATAAAACCACCTAAAAATGCTATGACTACTCCTCCGTAAATAGCTAAAGTTTCAATAGCCATCATCCCGATCCTCAAATTGACAACCCAAGGCATCAATGCCAAAAAAACAAATAAGCTCAGCCCAAAATAGATTAGGGTAATTTTTGTTTCTTGCATAAAATGCCCTCAAAGTTTGCAAATAGATTTAACAGATTCATAATTAAGATACCTAATATGAAAGCCTCAAACAATAATATCATCGTCAAAAATAAAAATGCTGCAAGAAACTATCATTTAACTGATAAATATCAAGCAGGAATTGTCTTGGAGGGATGGGAGGTCAAGGGTCTTAGAGACGGCAAGGTTGATGTAAAAGACTCCTACGTGACCCTCAAAAATAATGAAGCCTGGATTATCGGCTTCAAGATTGACCCTCCCGCCTCTTTGATGCATGAAAGCATTGACCCAACACGCTCTAGAAAGCTACTGCTTAATAAAAAAGAAATAAATAAAATTCTTGATTCTGTAAGCTTACAGGGACTTACATGTGTCTTAACCATGGTTTACTGGAAAGAAAATAAAATTAAGTGTGACATTGCTATCGGCAAAGGGAAAAAGACATATGATCAAAGAGAGGATGTAAAGCAGAGGGATTGGAATAGAGAAAAACAAAGAATTCTAAAAAATTCTAATCGCTAGCCAATTCCTATATACTCTTTCCCCCATGGGGGCGAATTGGGTTCGACGTTTTTATTGGATTCCAAAGCGCATGCCAAGATTGTGGTAACTCTTGTAAAACATACTACAAAAAAATTAGTTGCAGAAAACGACAACTACGCTTTAGCCGCTTAAGGCTAACCAATGCAAGAATTGTCTATGGTTTGAAGCATTGGCAAAATACATAGTCTAGCTTTGCTGTGTTGACTAAACGCAGTAACGTGAAATTTAACTAGTCTAGTCTCTAATACCCTGCTCTTCGGGTCATTAAGGCGAAGTACAAAGAGTGAGCTAAGCATGTAGAAGTCAGGTTGAAGGACTAACGGACGCGGGTTCAATTCCCGCCGCCTCCACCATTTTTTAAAGAGTGCTGCTGAAATGCTCAAGCATCTTTTTGTAAAGCATGAAGCGATTTTCTGGCTTCCTGAAGCCATGCCCCTCTTTAGGCACTACTATTAACTCATAATCTTTACCTTCTTTTTTTAAAGCATCAGCCAATGCATAGGCATGCTCCACTGGAGCTCTTTGATCATCTTCCCCAGATACAATAATAATAGGAGCATCTAGTCTATCTGCATGCAATACTGGCGACATGGATCTAATTTTTTCTGAATCCTGCCCAAGAGTCTTATCAAGATACTTTCCGCCCCATTTAATTCCTTTTATATCGCCCTCGTTATAGAGCATCTGCAAATCAAATACTCCAATATAAGCAACAGAAGATTTATATAAATCAGGTCTAAGTATTGGGGCCATGGCAGCTGAATAGCCACCAAAACTTCCACCGTAAATACCAATTTTATTAGCATCTGCAATGCCTTGAGCAATAGCCCATTCAGTTGCTTCAATGATATCTGCTTGAGTGTCTCCTCCCCACTCACCAAAGCCTAATTTAGTAAATTCTTTTCCGTAGCCAGTTGATCCTCTAAAGTTAATCTTTAAAACTGCATACCCAGCCTGAGAAAAAATATGAGTATCTGGATCAAAGCCCCAAGTATCTCTTGCATGCGGGCCACCATGAGGAATCACTATCATGGGGGAGGCTTCACCTTCTTGCTGATCTCTTGCCTTAGTGTAATAGCCATAAATCCTAACTCCGTCTGAATTCCTAAAATTAAATGGTATTTCTGCTTCAAGTCCCGCATCCTCTATCTCAGGCCACATTGTTAGTAAATACTTCATCTGATTTTTACTCATGTCATACAGGTAGTACTTGGGTGATGAAACAGAGTCACGAACAACTAAAATAGCCTTATCACGCTTTTTGGTTAACGCAACCACGGTGAGTTCTTTTTGATTAAAAACTTCTATGCTTCCGTTAAATGCTTGAATAGCCTGCAGAATTGAGTTTTGCAGCTCACTATCAATCTCAAACCAATAAGCCTGAGTGTAACCAGGGTTAGTAGTGGCGCCTAACACCTCATCATCAATTATTTGAGGATACGCATCAAATTTTGGGTGATGAAAAACTACTTCTGTTTCTCCAGTCAAAGTATCAATTTTTTTCAGCTGAAATGTAGATGTTTGGGTACTATCAAGGATGTGAATTGTTGCGCCATCCTTTGAAATATTTACTGGATAGACCTCACCTTCTCCGTATGGAGTTTTACTTAGTGTCTGCCAATCATCTTTTTTAGAAGCGCGGTACATAGTGACTGAGTTGTTATCTGCATCACTGCCAACTGCAAATCTCGGAATGCCTTTGCTATCTGTAAGAACCTGTCCACCTGCAAGCGGCGATTTTCCAAGCTTCTTTTGCTGTCCATTGTATACATTTAGCCTGATTGAAGTCACAAAACTGCCAGTGTTTGATTTGGCAAATGGATATGCAGAAATAACTACATGCCTATCATCATCTTCTAAGATATTTTCAACAAAGCCTGCGGACATCTTGTCTAATACGGACTTATTGGTTTTAGAGTTCCTACTTCTCATACCGAATATATATGCTGGTTTAGTAGAATCAAAGTTAATAGAAAAGTACTCGCCAGCTGAGCCACGCCCATTTTTTTTATCGTAATATCCCACTTGTATTACGAGCCGTGTGTTATTTGCCCAAAAATAACTGGCTACCTCCTCTTCATTGGTTAGTGAAATAGTATTAATTAAACTTAGATTCTCAGCATCAAAGATAGTCAACCCCTTTTTATCATCTGGCATCTTCGTAATAACGCTAATCATCTTGCCGTCAGGAGAAATATCAACGTCAGTATAAGAAGGCAGGGAGCTAAATCTCTTTATAAAATCTTCTGTTACGCCAAGGTTGGCAGTTACATCAAGGCTAATAAGAAAGAGTAGGGCATGCAGTAAATTTTTCATTTGTAAAGTGTACTTGACAGAGAGTGCTGGTTCAAGGGCTAGATATTTAAAGAAGATATTTAATTAATAGAGTGGACAGATGAAATGAACATCATTAAACTACCGCATCTAATATTTAAAGATATGGCTAACAGTAAACAATCAATTAAAAGAGCTCGTCAGAATGCTGACAGGTACAAACTCAAGCATTCTCAAAGATCTCAGGCTCGAACAGCAGTCAAGGCTGTTAGGAATGCAATTGCAGAAAACAATAAAGAGTCTGCTACTGAGTTACTAAAAACTGCTGAAAAAGTTCTAGATTCCACTGCAGCCAAAAAAGTAATTCACAAGAATGCAGCTGCAAGAACCAAAAGTAGACTTGTGAAAGCTGTTAAAGCTATCAGTTAGTCCTCCTCCTCTCCTCCTATCATTTCTCTAGCTATCATGCCTAGTAATTGGCTAGTTTGATCTCCTGTAAACCCTGAGATGCTCGTCACTCCCTTGGGATGAAGTTCTAAAAATACTAAAGTTTTTACCAAGGCATTCTCTAGCTCTGTAATAGCATCCTCTGAGAGAGTATCCTTTTTATTTATGGCGATCCAGATAGTTTTCTCAAGAAGACTTGGATCATAAGTTTTTAACTCATTTAATAAAATTGTTAGCTGCTCCTCAATGGAATGTTCAGGATTTTGAGGATCAAGTAAAATAAGTAAGTGTCCAGTTCTGGAGATATGTTTAAGAAAATCTAAACCCAGACCAATACCTTCTGAGGCGCCTTCAATTAAACCGGGAATATCTGCGATAATAAAAGAGGTATCATAAATCTGCACTGTTCCAAGATTTGGCCTCAAGGTTGTAAAGGGGTAATCTCCAATCTTGGGCTGGGCAGCGGAGACGCTCTTTAAAAAGGTAGATTTTCCAGCATTTGGAAACCCAACTAGACCTACATCTGCCAATGAGCGTAACTCTAATCTAATAGAAATTTCATCTCCAGGCCATCCTGGAGTATGTCTTCTGGGAGCCTGATTGGTGCTAGATTTGAAGCGAAAATTTCCTGCTCCACCTTCACCACCTTTAGCAACGAGATAGTCTACATCCTCTTCACAGCAATCATAAATGGTATTTTCAGCTAAAGCGTCAATGATGACTGTGCCCTTTGGCACCAAAACAATGAGATCACCAGCATCTTGGCCTGTTTTCTTATTCCCAGATCCAGTATGGCCATTTTTGGCAATTAAGTATTTTTGATTTCTAAAATGCACAAGAGTGTTGAGATTTGGGTCTACTCTAAAAATTATATCTCCACCTTTGCCTCCATCTCCACCATCAGGACCGCCGCGAGGAATGAACTTTTCTCTCCTAAAACTTGTGCTACCGGCGCCACCGTTTCCAGCCCTTGCTTCCAGCAGAGCCTCATCGATGAAATTCATAGATTACTGAGAAATGACGTTAACTGTCTTCTTTTGCTTGATACCTTTATAGGTAAATTGAACATGGCCACTAGAAGTAGCAAATAATGTATGGTCTTTTCCCATCCCAACATTAGTACCAGGATGAGTGTTTGTGCCTCGTTGGCGAATAATAATTTCACCCGGCTTAACTAGCTGGCCACCAAAACGTTTTACTCCAAGTCTCTTGGAGTTAGAATCGCGACCGTTCTTACTGGAACCACCTGCTTTCTTATGTGCCATTATTTACTCTCTAATTTAATATCTTTAATTTCTACTTTTGAATGCCTAGCTCTATGACCAGTTTTTGTCATACTGTGCTTCCTTCTTCTGAAACGAAGAATAGAAATTTTATCTGATTTAACAACATCAACAACTTCAGCTGTAACCTTAACATTAGATAAATAAGGTTGACCAATCTCAACATTNNCTGCTTTTTTATGTGCCATTACTACTTACCTACGTTAATTTCTTTAATTTTAATTTGAGTATATCTTTGTCGATGACCAATTTTTCGCATGCTGTGTTTTCTTCTTCGGAATCTTAAAATAGAGACTTTCTCTCCCTTCACTTCGTTCACAACCTCAGCTATAACCTTAGCATTTTCAATGAATGGCTGACCAACTTGGACGTCCTCTCCATCGACATATAGCATGACAGTTTCAAATGCATGTTCTGCACCTGATTCTTCATCCATAAGATCGATTTCCAGGGTTTGTCCTAGCTCGACTTTGTGTTGTTTTCCACCTGCTTCTATTACTGCGTACATAGTTCTCTCTAAAGGTGGCAAAATATACGCTTAATACAGGAAATTATCAATACTTATGTCAAGGAAATTATCAATACTTATGTATAATTTCTACCGCTCCATTATTTAAAATGAATCAAGTCAATAAAACCACCCAAAATGAACTTTCTAAAGTTCAACAAAAGATAATTAAGGAATTAGCATCTGAGCAAATTATTAAAGATATTTATAATTATATTTTTCAAACTGAAGGGAAGAAAACTCGTGCTTTAATTGTGTTACTTGCCTCTCAATCTGATGCAATCAAGCCTTCGAAAAGAATTGAGCTTGCTAGTATTATTGAGCTCTTACATTCAGCAACTCTCGTCCATGATGATGTGGTGGATGAATCAAATTTAAGGCGAGGTGAAAAGTCAGTCAATCGCGTTTGGAGTAATTCATACAGTGTGCTGATGGGAGATTTTATATACTCAAAAGCGTTTATGTTAATGGTGAAACTCACTCAACCTCTTATTTTACAAGAGCTAGCTAATGCTACTAATGATATTGCCAGAGGTGAAATTATTCAACTGAGCCTTTATAAAAACCATCCAGATCTTGAGCTGAGTGACTTGCTAAAAGTTAGTTACCTAAAAACTGGTCGGCTTTTTGAGGCTGCTGCAAAGTCTGGTGCGATGCTTGCTAAAGCCACTCAGATTGAAATAGACACCTTTGGAAGCCTAGGAAAGAATCTAGGTATAGCTTTTCAGATTCAAGATGACATTTTGGATTATGAATCTTTGCAAACTGATACTGGAAAACCAGAGTTGCAGGATTTTCAAGAAGGCAAAATTACTTTTCCACTCTTTTATGCCTTACATCAATCTTCAAAAAAAGATAAGGCATTTTTATTGAGTCACCTTGGAAATAAGAAGCTTAGCAAAACTCTTAAACAAAAGGTTTATCGCATTGTGCGATCAGAAGCCTCTATTAAATCAGCTGAATCACTTCTTGATAATTACCTTAGCGAAGCTAGCAACAACCTAGAAAAGCTAAATTATCATTCTTCGTATCAAGAAATGCTAAACTTAATTAAATTTTCTAGCCAGCGCAGATCATGATATTTAAACCAGCCCCCAGTTATAACAAAGAAGCATTAATTGCCTGTGGTAATGGCAATTTATTTGGGCCAAGCAATGGCAGACTCCCAGCAGATGAGATGCTAATGTTTGACTCTATTGATCAGATTGATCAAACATCAGGTAAATACTCTAAAGGAAAAATTATTGCTCATTTAAATATTGAAGAAACATTGTGGTTTTTTGATGTGCATTTTAAATCTGACCCTGTTATGCCGGGCTGCCTTGGATTAGATGCAATGTGGCAACTGTTAGGATTCTATTTATGTTGGCTCGAACTACCAGGCTATGGAAGAGCCTTGGGATCAGACAAAGTAAAGTTTTTTGGTCAAGTTACTCCAAGTGCAAAAGTCGTCAGATATGAAATTGATATTAAGAGAGTGGTAAATCGCGGTGCTGTTGTGGGTTTTGCTGATGGAAATATGTATGTAGACGATAGACATGTTTACTCGGCAGATGGCCTAAAAGTTGGTCTCTTTAAAGATACGAGTGAATTTTAATGAAAAATGTTGTTGTAACAGGTATGGGGATTGTTTCTTGTATTGGGAATGGCCTGGATGAAGTGCTCTCTAGCCTAAAACATGGAACATCAGGAATTAAGCTAAATCCAATCTACAAAGAAATGGGTTTTAGAAGTCATATCTCAGGGTCAATAGATCTTAATCTGTCTGAGTTTATTGACAGGAAGGTTTTAAGGTTTATGAGTGAGGCATCAGGATTTGCATTTATTGCTGCCCAGGAAGCCTTAATCAATGCTGGTTTAAATCTAGACCTCGTTGATGTAACCAGGGTAGGTATTGTTGCTGGGTCTGGTGGCGCTTCTTCAGCAGCACAGATCGAAGCTTCTGATATTGCCAGAGAAAGAGGGCCTAAAAGAATCGGACCCTATGCAGTAACAAAGACAATGGGCAGCACAGTTTCAGCAATCCTCGGGACAACCCTGAAACTGAAAGGTGTGAATTATTCTATTTCATCAGCTTGCTCAACTAGTGCTCACTGCATAGGGCATGCAGCTGAATTAATTCAATTGGGCAAGCAAGACATAGTGATTGCAGGTGGAGGAGAGCAAGAGCATTGGACCTCATCATCTATGTTTGATGCAATGGGGGCTCTGTCGTCTCAATACAATGACACTCCAGAAAAAGCCTCTAGGTCTTTTGATCAAAATAGAGATGGATTTGTTATTGCTGGCGGATCTGGAATGCTGATCCTGGAAGAAGAAGAGCATGCTATTAAAAGAAATGCTCCAATTTTAGCTAGGCTAACTGCGTATAGTGCAAATTCGGATGGCTATGACATGGTTTCACCGTCCGGTGAAGGTGCAATAAGATGTATGAGTCAGGCCTTAAGCATTCATGGTGGTGATATTGACTATATTAATGCGCATGGTACTAGCACGCCGGTTGGTGATTTAGCTGAATTGAGTGCAATCAAGGCTGTTTTTGGGGAAAATGGACCCTTAATCGGCTCTACAAAATCCATGACTGGGCACTCCCTAGGAGCTACAGGTGCTCAAGAAGCAATATATTCCATACTCATGATGCAAAATAATTTTATTGCCCCCTCAATCAATATAGATAAGTTGGTTGATGAAGCAGAAGGTTTAAAAATTGTGCAGGCTATGGTTGAGCAGGAAATTCAAGCGGTGATGAGCAATTCATTTGGCTTTGGCGGAACAAACGCTAGCTTGATCTTTAGTAGATAATATTTTTCTTAGGGTTATTCCCACCATGGAAAAAAATCAGGCAAGTCAGTGGAGACCTTGTTGGTAAAAACAGCAGCCCTTTTCTCTAGAAAAGAGTTGACGCCCTCTTGAGCATCTGCAGATGAGCCCCTAGAGTCAATTGCCTTACTTTCTATGACATGTGCCTCATAAGGGCCTGAGCTCCCAAGAGAGCGCCATAGCATCTGTCTGGTTAAAGCTATAGAAACTGGGGCAGAGTTCTGAACCATGTTTCTGGTGAATGCTAGCGCATCTTCCAACAGATCATCTGCATGATGTACGCTAGAAACTAGGTTTAATTTTAGAGCTTCTTCAGCATTAATAATTCTACCGGAGTAAGTTAATTCCAGTGCTTGGGAAATTCCCACAATCTTTGGTAAAAACCAGCTACTGCAAGCATCTGGAACTATACCTCTATTATTAAAAACAAACCCAAATCTTGCAGCCTCAGAGGCCAGGCGAACATCTGCAGCAAGCTGCATGGAGGCCCCAATCCCAACAGCTGGACCATTACATGCCACGACAATAGGCTTCGAAAACTTATACATATGAAGTGTGAGAATGCCACCAGAATCTCTTCTAAAATCATTCTCTTTTACAGCAAAATCATCAAAGGATGGGTTGAAGGTATTTTGACCGGCTGACAAATCTGCTCCTGCGCAGAATGCCCTACCCTTCCCTGAAATAAGGACAGCATGATAGCTATCATCAGCCTCAATAATATCAAGGGCAGCAATTATCTCTTCCATCATAGAAAAGGTAAAAGCATTTAATTTGTTCGGACGATTTAAAAAAAGAACAGCGATATTATCTCGCTGTTCTAAAATGATGGTTTTAAAGTCCATAGGGGCTTTAAAAGGGTATATCTTCCTCGGATATATTAGATTCAACAGGCTGGCTCACAGGAGTGGCAGGCTGAGACTGATCATAAGGAGCTCCTCCACCAGAAGCCTGTCTACCTCCGAGCATATTCATCTCATTGCCGAGAATTTCAGTGGTGTACTTATCATTGCCATCCTTGTCTTGCCATTTTCGAGTCTGAAGCTTCCCTTCAATATATAATTGAGAGCCTTTGTCTAAATATTGCTCTGCAATTTCAGCAAGTTTTCCAAAAAAAACAACTCTGTGCCATTCTGTTTTCTCTCTTTGCTCTCCAGATTCTTTGTCTTTCCATGATTCCGATGTAGCAATCGACAGCGTTGCCACCGCAGTATTAGTCTGTGTGTAGCGCATCTCAGGTTTTTGCCCTAAATTACCTACCAAAATTACTTTATTTACTCCTCTAGCCATAATTACCTCTTATAATTGTTTAAGTTTAACTCGAAACAAATCAGCTGTATAAAAATTCTGCAAATAAATGGATAAAATTTCTATAAAAGGTGCCCGCACTCATAATCTTAAAAATATTTCATTAGAAATACCTAGGGGAGAGCTGGTCGTAATCACAGGCTTATCTGGATCCGGAAAATCTTCCCTAGCATTTGATACGATCTATGCAGAAGGTCAAAGACGATACGTCGAATCATTGTCGTCTTATGCTAGACAATTTCTTTCAATGATGGAGAAGCCAGATGTAGATCAAATTGATGGTCTATCTCCTGCAATCTCAATAGAGCAGAAATCAACCTCACATAATCCACGCTCTACCGTTGGAACTGTTACAGAAATATATGATTATCTCAGATTGCTATATGCAAGAATTGGAACTCCCATTTGCCCAGATCACAATGAAGAACTATCAGCTAAAACCATTAGTGAGATCTGCGATGAGATATATGCCAAAGGAGAAGGACAAAAAATTATGGTGATGGCGCCGATGATTAGAGGTAAAAAAGGCGAGCACCTTGGTATATACGAGGAACTCAAAGCTGAGGGATTTGTAAGAGTCAAAATTAATGATGTGATTCACTCCTTAGATGAATTCCCGTCTCTCAATAAAAACCAAAAGCATAATATTTCAGCCATAGTAGATAGACTCCAGCTCAAAGAAGAAGAAGATAATAGATCGCGTTTATCTGAATCTATTGAAACAGCACTAGCTCTATCCAATGGTTTGGTAGAAATAGAAATTCTAGACGATCAAAATAATATTTTATTATTTTCATCAAATTTCTCATGCTCACAATGTGGATATTCGATATCAGACTTAGAGCCTAGGATGTTTTCATTTAACAATCCATTTGGAGCATGCGAAAAGTGTGATGGACTTGGGGTCATTCAATATTTTGATGAAAAGAAATTAATTACAGACACTGAAGCAACAATTAACGAGGGTGCAATTAAAGGCTGGAATAGAAGAAATCGTTTTTATTTTCATCAGCTCAAATGTCTCGCAAAACACTATAAATTTGATCTTGATACTCCCTGGGAGGAGTACTCACAAGAAACACAAAGCATGCTTTTATGGGGCTCAAAAGAAAAGATTAATTTTTCTAAAAGCTTTAGTAGCGGCAGCAAAATTGTCAGACAACATAGGTTTGAAGGTGTAATACCGAATACTGAGAGGCGATTTAAAGAAACAGATTCTGAATTTATCAGAAATGAATTGGCAAAATTGTTATCTGATAGTCACTGTGATTCTTGTGAGGGTTCAAGATTAAAAAAAGAATCTAGAAATATATTTATTAACAATACCCCTATACAGGAAATTACAGATAAAAAAATTACAGACGCGCTCA
>DKMG01000065.1:0-2473 GCA_002469975.1 Proteobacteria bacterium UBA7420 | reverse complement strand
GCTAGCCAAATTGGATCTGGACTTGTCGGGGTAACCTATGTGCTAGATGAGCCTTCTATTGGTCTCCACCAAAGAGATAACGCGAAACTAATAAAAACTCTCTTTCATCTCAAAAGTCTTGGAAATACGGTAATCGTTGTTGAGCACGACGAAGAAGCCATTAGATGTGCAGATCATATAATTGATATTGGTCCAGGTGCAGGCAAGCACGGAGGTGAGATATGTGCTCAAGGTAGCTTGCAAGATATTTTAAAAAGCAAGAATTCAATGACTGCAGCATATTTATCTGGGAGGCGGAAAATTGATTTCCCAAAAACTGCAAAAGTTCCAGAGCATTTTATAGAAATACAGGGTGCCTATGAAAACAATTTACAAAATATTTCTGTTCAAATACCAATTGGAGTTTTCACCTGTGTAACAGGAGTCTCAGGGTCTGGAAAATCCTCTTTAATTAATCAAACTCTTATGCCAATGAGTAGTTTTTTACTTAATAAGGCTAATCTAAATAAAGAAATTAAGTGCAAGCAAATTATCGGTCTTGAGCACCTTGATAAAGTCATTGGCATTGACCAATCTCCTATAGGTAGAACGCCTAGGTCAAATCCAGCGACATATACTGGTTTATTCTCACATATAAGAGATCTATTCTCACAAGCTGAAGAGTCACGAACCCGAGGGTATAAACCAGGCAGATTTAGCTTTAATGTGAAAGGTGGAAGATGCGAAGCATGTCAGGGAGATGGCATGATCAAAGTAGAAATGCATTTTTTAGCAGACATCTATGTAAATTGTGATATCTGTAATAGTAAAAGATATAACGAACAAACGCTCGAGGTTAAGTACAAGGGAAAAAACATAGCAGAAGTCCTAGGGATGACTGTAGAAGAAGCATTGGACTTCTTCGCTGCTATTCCACCAATTAAAAATAAACTGCAAACTCTTTCAGATGTTGGGCTAACCTATATAACATTAGGTCAATCTGCAACAACGCTCTCAGGTGGGGAGGCTCAACGCATTAAGCTAGCTAAAGAGTTATCAAAAAGGAGTACAGGGAAAACCCTATTTATCCTTGATGAGCCAACTACGGGACTGCATTTCTATGATATTGAGTTACTTCTAGGGGTGTTGAAGCGATTATCAGACCAAGGGAATACTGTTGTTGTGATCGAGCACAATTTAGATGTGATCAAGTCTAGTGACTGGGTGATAGATCTGGGCCCAGAAGGAGGAAGCGATGGGGGGCTAATAGTTGCGCAAGGGACCCCTGAGAAAGTTGCTCAATCAAAAAAATCCTATACTGGAAAGTATTTAAAAGAAATCCTAGGACTTTAAGCTGCGGAGTCTGATTTAAGCTCAGGCTCAAGCGATGAAGCGTCTACGTCAATAGCCCTATCAACCCATTCAACATAGGCCATATCAGCTTTATCACCTGGTCTAAAACCTGCTTTAATAATTCTTAGATAACCACCAGGTCTATCTTTGGACTTGAGAGCAATTTCAGTAAAGAGTTTGTTTACAATAGCATCATGTCGTAATTTACTAAACGCCCTTCTTCTATTTGCAACTGAATCGACTTTAGCTAAAGTGATGAGCGGCTCAACAAATCCTCGCAATTCCTTTGCCTTGGGAACAGTTGTTTTAATTAACTCCCTTTCAATAAAAGCAATTGCTAAATTTTTCATTAACGCCTTTCGATGAGAAGAGTTTCTATTAAGTTTTCTGCCTGATTTTCTATGTCTCATTTTTATTAACCCATTGGCGGCCAGTTCTCTAGGGTAGTCCCGAGAGAGAAGCCTTTAGATGCAAGAACATCTTTTATTTCATTTAGTGATTTTTTACCTAGATTTGGTGTTTTCAATAGATCAAACTCTGTTCGCTGAAGAAGGTCGCCTATCAAGAAAATACTTTCAGCTTTCAAGCAATTTGTTGAGCGCACTGTTAATTCTAGCTCTTCAATAGATCTCATTAAGAATGGATCAAAATCATTTTGATCTTTCTTGGCTTCTTGCTCGGCAATAGCATCTAAATCAACAAACGCTGCAAGTTGTTGTTGCATGATAGTTGCTGCATGCTCAATGGCTTTCTTTGGATCTAAAGTACCATCTGTTTCAAGCTCAACAATTAACTTATCAAGATCTGTTCTTTTCTCAAATCTAGCATTCTCAACTGTATAGGCAACACGTCTGACTGGGCTAAAGGAAGCATCCACTTTTAGAGCACCAACTGCAGTATCTTCTTCATTCCTTGTATCTGCAGGCTCATACCCTCGGCCAGTTTTTACTGTGGCAGTAAGCGATAAGGTAACTTTATCCACCAAAGACGCAACATGATGTTCAGCATCTGGAAGTTCTACATTACCGGGGACTTCAAATGACTTTGAGGTTACTTCACAAGGGCCAGAAACGTCTAACTTGATTGTTGCGCTAGTTCCCTCTATTAAACTAATAGGCATATCTTTTAAATTCAAAAGAAT
>DKMG01000087.1:8614-33919 GCA_002469975.1 Proteobacteria bacterium UBA7420 | reverse complement strand
TTAAGGAGTAAGGGCCTATGGTGGAAATGTTATTTTGGAGTTTAGTGGTTGTAACCTGGCTATCTTACGGCATGCATGTAATAAAAGAATATATAAGAAATCATGTTGAATAGGAGTAAAAATGAGTATTAAGCCAATGATAAAAAAGCCAAGTCTTTTCAGAAGAACGGTGATGTCTTTTGTGAGTGGCTGGAGAAGAGTAATGGATGTTAAATATAATCCACTCAAGCATATACCAGACCCAAGTCTGCAAACTTACTTCATGCTAGTGTTGTTTACCTTTTGGAGTATATTCTTTGGATTTATAGCAGCAAACTACCTAGGGCTGTTTGGATATAATACAGTTGCAAGCATTGTGATACATGCTGCAATACTTATTCCATTAGCATTTACTAATGCGATCTTTATCGATGCAGAGCGTGATGGGTCTAAGTGGCTGGAAGAATGGAAAGCAGAGCAATCAAGGTATAAGTTAGTTGTGAACAGACTTAAGACCAAGAATCTAACAATCTGGAATCCGAACAAGGAAGCATAATAATCCCTAGAATTAATTATCGGTAGTAAAAAGGTCTAAAGACTTTGATTCAAGCTTGTATAAACCCTATTCACAAAGCCAAGCGAGTTAGATTCAGGTCCATAAACCTCATCAAAATCTGCAGTTAGTTTCGCATCAATTACTTGCTGTAAAGTTTTACCATCCTCGATTAAATTACTGACACGAGATCTCACAGTTTTTAACATTGTGACATAACGCCTCAAAGCTGCAGTATCAGTTACAGGGCCATGACCAGGAATAACAATAGTATCTTGCGAAGTTAACTTTAGAGTATCCTCGCAAAACTGAATCATGCCATCAATACTACCTCCGCTCCCCACATCTATAAATGGATAGCCTGCATTATTAAACACGTCGCCAAGATGGACGGCATTTTGTTTTTTAAAAATTACCACTGTGTCTCCACTGGTGTGAGCTGGTGCAAAGTGTTTTAAGTCAATTTGACCATCATTAAAGTGTATTTGCATGCCTTCATCAAATGTAAGAACTGGCAAGGCCTTGACAGGGTATGGTTGCTGATTATATTTAGCGATCACCATGTTAACCAGTCCACCCTTCGCCATATCTGCTCGGGCATTGCTATGAGCAACAATAGTTGTGCCTTTTGGCCCCAATACATTATTGCCTTCTGCATGATCAAAGTGCCAATGGGTGTTAATCGCGTAATTAACCGCTGAGCCACCTACCCTTTGAATGGCCGCTTCAATTTTATCTATGACTTGCGGCAGTTGATCGTCAACAATTAGCACGCCATCCTCTCCAATAGATGCAGCAATGTTTCCGCCAACCCCAAAAAGTACATACAAGCCTTCTGCTACCCTTTGAGTTTCAATTTCTGCACCCTCTAAATCCCAACCAAAAGCATGGGCAAGTTGTTCTAACTCAAGTGCATCCTCGTGATGATTGGATTGGACGGTCGGCGTCATGCCCAATATCAAGGTCATGGCAATTAGTGCTGTCTTAGATTTCATAAACGTCTCCTATATAGCTTTACTGTACTAGAGATAAAATGACCTATCAATTGATAGATTGCGTTTTATTTCAAGGATATGAGAAACTAGATCAATATAATTTTAAGGAGACATTATGAGCACTAGTAAATGGGAATATAAGATTGTTGACCACAGCAACTCTACAGCCATGGGTTACTCGAACGAAGCAACGGAAGTATTTAAAGGGGAATATAAGGACTCGCATAATTGGAAGTATGAGATGTCAACAATAGAGTTAAACAAGCTCGCGCATGAGGGATGGGAGATAGTCGCAGTCGTTGGCGCAGATCAAATTTATTTAAAACGTATGCTTGAAGTCTAAAAAAATCTATTAATTTTAAAAGGGGTTTTTATAAGCCCCTTTTTTTGTGGCATGCCTAAATAAATATTAGATCTCACAATCCATCTGATCTAATGCCATATGGATTATAAGACCAACACCAACTAGATTTGTTTTCGGAAAAAAACATAATCCAAAATATATAGCAATGAGCCACACTTGATGAAGTGGATGAAACCCTATACTACATCGACCTGGATCATAGACTGGATTAGCTAATAGGTGATCTGCATCAACCAGCATAGTTGCAAGCATAATCCCTAAGGCTAGTCCCCAGCGTTGCCTATAAAAAATACCAGCAATGATTGCTGGTACTAGTATATGTAAAAACAAGTGGGTCATCTAAGCGTTTGAAGTAAGGCAGTTGCTAGCACATGCATTTAGCCAGATGAAAACTACTAAAGATCTTGTTTGCTAGCAATGGCTGGCAATAAAACATACCAATGAGCAATGTTGTCATAAAAACTCTGTACCTGAACTCTTTCATTCAATCCATGTGAGAAATTATCACTCGCCTTGCCATAACCACCATTGACTCCATAACTAGGAATTCCTGCAGCCCTAAAGTGCATCCCATCTGTTCCCCCAGAGGACATGCTGGGAATAATTTCTAATCCTGGAAATTTGATATCAATGGCTTTTTGAAGAGCTGTTAGGACATCCAATCGCAAGGGTGATGGATCAGTTTCAGTCGGCTCAGCCAACATCTTGAATTCAATATCAGGATTAGATATGACTTGTTTAAGTTGAGCCAAAGTGTCGTCTACCCCTGTGCCTGGAAATACTCTGCAATTGATTGTTGCAACTGCAGACTGCGGCAGTGCATTTTCTGCATGACCAGCTTTAAGCATGGTAGCCACACAGGTTGTGCCAGTAGTCCCAACATAGCTGCTATGAGATCTTAGTTCAGCAATCGCAGCCTCATTATCAGGGTTGATTGAGAAGTCTCTCATGGCTTTACCTAAAGCTCCTTCCGTTCTTTTTCCAATGCCTTGAAAGAAGGCTAGCGTTAGATTGTTGTAGTTAACCGGGAATTGGTAATTTTGAATTTTAACCAAGGCATTTGATAGGTCATAGATCGCATTATCACTCCTAGGTCTGCTGCTGTGACCACCTGGATTCCTTACAATCATCTCCCAAGTCACGTATGTTTTTTCAGCAGCTTGCATGCCAAAACTTGCTGGTATGCCTCCATCCTCTGGCAAAGTAGCACCACCTGAGTCTGCATTTAAAACAAATTCACTATCAGTCAAATGCCGAAATTCATTGACTAAGGCTTTGGTAGTTGTCATACCTGTTTCTTCGTCACCTGAAAATGCAATAATCAAGTCTCTTCCAGGAATCCAGCCTTCAGACTTGAGCCTTAGAAAGCTTGCTACAACAGCAGTCATACCTAGCTTATCGTCAACCGTTCCTCTGCCAAAAAAATAACCATCTTCTTCAACCAAAGTAAAAGGGTCCCGTGCCCAATCATCTCTCATGGCATCGACAACATCCATATGCGCAGAAATACTTATTGGCATTTTTCCAAGCGAGCCATCTCCCCTATAACGAACCACCAATGCTGCCGTACCTTCCATTTCAAGGACGTGAATATCTTTTTCATCAAAACCACCTTTCTTAAATTCAGCGGCTAAGTAATGAGCTAAAGCTGGTACCTGACCATAACCCTTGGCTGTGCGAAGTTCCACCGCTGTTTTATAAATCTCTAAAGCTTTTTTACCATAAGGCATATCAGGGCCTGCTGGCTCTGCGGGGAGAGATAAAGTGAAGAATAAAGCACAAACAAAAAAAGACTTAGTAAAGGGTAGAGACATATGGATTCCTAAAAAATTACACAGTGATAAGTAAGCTCTAAAACAAAAAAAAACGCAACACCATTTCTGATGTTGCGTTTTAAAAATTTAAAATTTATCTAGCTAATTTAAAACCTAAATAAACCATTCGCCCTCCGGGATCGTGATGCTTTGAAGCATAGCTCCAATTAGCTGCATCATAGAGCAGCGGAGCCTCTTCATCAAAAAGATTAGTAATACCAAGAGAGAGTGTTAACTCGCTATCATTCATCTCAACAAGATAGGAGTTCATCAAGTCAACAGATCAGTTTAAATCACAATAATCCTAGGAAGACTTTCCAGTGACCCAATTGACTCCCTGATTAGCATAGTCCTGACTTGCAGCTTCGTTAGCCGAAGATGGGCTGACAATACTTGAGCCAGTTAGGTTCATTTTATAATCAATGATTTCCTGGGCTATATTTTGACAATTTAAAGCTCTATTTATTGCTTCTTGAGTTAAGAGTGAGTGGTACTCATTACTGATAGCAGCTTTCTGATAGATCAAACTGTAACAAAGGCCAACATCTGATTTGTGAGTAATTTTTTTTTGGATTTGTGAGGTGCTGCAGGCTGTAAGCATCATCAAGAAGGTAGAAATTCCAAACGCCCTGCTCGCCAGCATACTTTTTTCTAAATCGTGTGTGGAGCTGCAAAAAATGTATTGATCAAGGCCTCAAAAGATTCAAGTGGGTCAACCTTATAATCTGGATCGAAGGCAGCCTGATCCCACTCATCAGTAAACTCAACGGCCTTGGTAAACCAGCTCTCATTTTTGTATTGATTTCGTAGATCTTGTGGCTTGCCCATATATTGGTAGTAATGCTCGCCCTGAAAATCCTGGTGAGTTCTGATGATGTGATAAGCATCATTACTAACATAAGGCTTGAGTATCTCTGCAGCTATTTGCCCGTGATTTGGAACGTTGATGACTTTACCAACATCATGAAGCAGGCTCAAAATAATCATCTCATCCTCTGCGCCGGCTCGTTTTGCCATTGTTGCAGTTTGTAATGCATGGTGGAGTTGATTGGTACCAAAGCCCAAGGATAATGCTTCTAACTGTCGTAGCATGGACATGATTCTTGCTGGCATATCAAAAATATGTGGCATGTGCTGCTCACTAATATGCTGCCATTCTTCTTGAGTGCTCTGATCCATTCTAGTAAACATAGGCTAATTTAATATGTATTAAGTATTTAAATTAACGTATTCAAAGACAAAAAGAAATATTTATTAATCTTTTTTTAATACAAATAGTGGTCGCTGAATTAACTACCGCAAAGTGAATTTTAGAACTGTGTGAAGTTTTGCTGCATCTTTGAGGCTGGTTTCATCTGGGGTTCCGTCTTTGTTGAGTATGACTTTTGCAAAAAATGCATCAATAGCATTGCCTGATACTAAATGCCTAAGTTCAGCTGCAACAAGATCATCATCAGAGTATTCCAAGGCTACGCCAACTGAGGTATGCCTACCTTTCATCCATATATCTGTCTGCTCAAGAGTGATTAAGTTTTTCCACCAAAGGTTGGAGCGCAGGGTGACGCATGTAAAATTTTTGTCTTGTTTATGATAGCTCAGTGGAACTAGATACTTCTTCCCAGATTTTCTGCCATTAAATTCTATAACCAGAATTTGATGGCTAATAAAAAAATGGATAGGTGATCGGGCGATACCTGCAACGATGGGGTTGATAAAACGCCAAAGGTTCATGAGCTTAACTCTCGCAGCGGGTAAGGCGATTCATTAACCTGATCATTCTGCAAGGTCACCAGATAAGCATTTTTATTATTACTAAATCGCACGCTATATTCCGGAATTTCATCAATAAAATGAAGTGCTGCGCCGCCTTCAATACCATACATGGACTCAATAACCTTTCTCTCTAAGAGTTTTTTGGTTGCCGGACGCCTCTCTGGCTCCTCATCATAGTGGGGGGCACAACTTCCAGGAATAATATTCATGCACGGCATGATCTTTAGTTCATCTGCCCAAGAATCTGTTAACCCTTGCTCAAACCAGCAAATAGCTCCAGCGCTTACACCACTCATGACAACGCCTCGATCATATGCATTCTTTAGAATGACATCAAGCCCCCAGTCTTTCCAGACAGCTAGCATGCTCTTGGTGTTACCTCCCCCAACAAAAATAATATCTTGGTCTGCTATGTGGGCCTCAAGATCGACGGTCCGTTTAAAAAAACTGATGTGACTTGGATTGCAATTTAATTTACTGAAAACAGTATAAAAATTTACAACATAAGGGTCTAAATCTCCGGTAGCTGTTGGAATAAAACAAATATTTGGGGTGCTCTTCTCTACTTGATCTAAAATATACTTCTCTATTAAATATGAGGCTTGAGTTCTGCCAAAGCCTCCCCCACCGATTGCAATAACTTGACGCATATTAAACCTTAAGTGATATTAGACATATGAAATTTAGACATAAATATATCATTGTTGGTGCCGGAAGTGCAGGTTGTGTTTTAGCCAATAAATTATCAGCGAATCCATTAAATTCAGTGCTCTTAATCGAAGCAGGTCCCAAGGATAATTTTCCGGCTATCAAGATGCCATTGGCGGCAAGCTCGCTATTTAAGAATAAAAAATATGGCTGGGGCTATGAGACAGAGCCAGAACCTAACTTAAATCATCGATTAATTAATTGGCCTCGAGGAAAAACACTGGGGGGCAGTAGCTCTATTAATGGCATGGTCTATATTAGAGGTCAGGCAGAAGATTATGAATCTTGGGAGCAAGCAGGCAATGTTGGCTGGGGTTACAAGGACTTAATCAATCACTTCACAAGCTTGGAAAACAATCAGAATCATCAAGATGAATTGCATGGAAGTAAAGGAGAGCTCTGGGTCGAAACATACCAGTCCAGCCTAGAGGCATCCAATGTATTTATGGAGGCATGCGCTCAAGCAGGCTTTCAAGAGAACCTCGATTTCAATGGTCAAAAGCAAGAAGGCTATGGAACCTACCAGGTGAATATAAAAAAAGGACAAAGATTTAGTGCTGCAGATGCATTTCTTAAACCTATCTTAGGCAGACCGAACCTAGAGCTTTTAATGGGGACCAGAGTGACAAAAATTATTACCTCAAATAACAAGGCTATGGGCGTGCTAATTAAAAATAAAACTGGCTCACATGCAGTGACCTGTGAAGCTGAAATTATTTTATGCGGCGGCGCCATTAACACCCCCCATGTCCTTATGCTGTCTGGAATTGGGCCCAAGCAACACTTAGAAGATTTGAATATTCACTGCCATCATAATATCCCTGGAGTTGGTCAAAACCTCCAGGACCATCTAACTGTCAATATTGGTCACACAATGGATGGTCTTAAAACTTTTAGTGAATTGATGAGACCTATCCAGATGCTTAAAAATCTCTATCATTACTTTGTACGTGGCAAGGGATTGTTAACATATCCTGCCTCAGATATAGGAGTTTTTTTTAAGACTAGCCATAGCGAAAATACACCTAATGCACAAATTCACTTCGCTCCAGGGGCCGGCAAATACAATAAAAATGGTGCCATGAAACCAATGTCAGGTATCACAGCCTCCGTCTGCAATTTAAGACCCAAGAGTGTTGGCTTCCTCAAACTCCAGTCTAGCAACCCAGAAGATCCGCCTAAGATTCATGCTAATTACTTGTCTCATCCAGCTGATATTCAGCCAATCATTGATGGCATTAAGAGAATTAGGAAAATTTTTCAAAGCTCAGCAATGGATACTTATAATCCAAAAGAAATTGAGCCTAGTGCCAAGTATCAGAGTGATAGCGAGGTAGAAGAGTTAATTAGGCAGGAATCTCTATCTGTCTATCACCCAGTGGGTACCTGTAAAATGGGTGAAACCGAAGAGTGTGTTGTGGATTCCAGATTAAGGGTTAGAGGTATTTCTGGTTTAAGAGTTGCAGATGCTTCTATTTTTCCATCAATCATCTCAGGCAACACCAATGCAACGTGCAATGTTATTGGCTCTAAATGCGCAGAATATATCCTCGCAGACACATAGTCTTAAAAAAACCTATGTCTCTTGTGCTGTCGGTCGAATCACAATCTCATTCACCGAAACACCAGGATCTTGCTGAAGAGCATAAACTATAGCTTCGGCAACTCTCTCAGCTGGTTGGGCTATAGCTCCTATACCTCTACTCATTAATGCTTCCATCATTGATTCATCTTTGATGGTAAAGGCAAGTTCAGTGGTGAAAGCACCAGGGTAAATACAAGTGACTTGAATTTTTCCAGCTGATTCTAACCTTAACCCCTCAGAGATTGCTCGGACAGCATACTTAGTCCCTGAGTAGACTGCGCTGCCTTGCATGACTCGCTTGCCTGCAACCGAAGAAATATTAATGATTTGTCCAGATTCTCTTGCAAGCATATGGGAGTAGACTGAGTCTATTCCGTAGAGAACGCCTTTGATGTTAACGTCAATCATTTGATCCCATTCCTCTGTTCTGCCCTTCTCCAGCAGTGACAGGGGCATGATGCCTGCATTGTTGACCAGTGAATCAATGTGGCCAAATGTTTCTATTCCGTGCTGTGCCAATGCATGCATTTGCTCTTTAGAGGTAACATCAGTGACCTTGTATGTGGAAGATTCGGAGCCCAAGTCAGAACATAGTTCTTTGAGGTTTTCCTCTCTTCTTGCCCCCAAAACTACTTTGGCTCCAAGATTCACACACATTTTAGCTGCCTCCCTACCAAAACCGGAGCTAGCCCCAGTAATGATAATGACCCTATCTTTTAAATCATTCATTATTCTCTCCCCAAGATTTCATGCGTTTTATAAAACTCAATAATTCGTTGTTTCCATTGCTTTGTAAAGTTGTCAAACTCACTTTTTTTAATTAAGAATTCTTTAAACAAAAGATCGCGATCAACCATTAGGATCGCAATAGCATCAATATCGGTATTGAACATAACGTTATGGGCATTCGCATATGCTGCTCCTTGCAAAAAATAATCAGTGATCCAATCCTTGCGCTTTATCTTTTTTGCCGTCTTAAAATCAATAATAGTTGGAATGCCTTTGAACACCCCTATGCAATCTGCAGTTCCTGCATACAGACCATCCACGAAGAGGCCCGATTCTAGACCCCATACTTCGTCTATATCCTCAAGGCAGTCATCAACAAAGCGTTTAGCTATCTGTTCGGCCATCATCCCAAGACGATCATCTGTAAAGTTTTGCCAATCAGTACCGCTCAGATAGTTCTCAATGGCTAGATGAACAGCAGTGCCAATGGTTGTGGCTTCATCCACGACCTCTTTTGCAGTTTTAGGGCCAACTCTTCTTTTCCATGCATCTATACCCGAATGATCACCAGTCGCAGAAAGGATGGTTGTCACGGAAGGAACTAAATTTTCCTGAGAGTCCCGATAGTATCTAACATCATTTTTTTCTACACGGACCAGCTCTGGGTATTCAAATTTATTTATTATCATGGGTGCTAGTTTATAGAGGATCCACCATCAACAGAGATTATTTGACCAGTTACATAAGAGGCACGATCAGATAGGAGAAAAGCTACCATTTCACCAATTTCTTCTGGCTCTCCTATTCTTCTAAGAAGAGAAGAGCGCTCCAGCATTTCTTTCGCACTAGGTTCTTGTTTAAAATAATTAATAACGCCTGGGGTGTTTATTGTCCCGGGCGATACTGCATTTACTCTTATCTGTTGACGAGCAACTTCCTTGGCCACTGATTGGGTTAAATTATTAACCGCTGCCTTGGTGGCAGCATAAATTGAATTAAACGCATAACCTTTCAGGGCGGAATTTGATGAGATATTAACAATGGAGGCTGGTTTTGATTGCTTTTTTAAGAAAATTATTTCTGCCTGTAAACACTTCCATAAAGAAGTGAAGGTTAAATCTAGTGTGGCTTGAACATCTTCAAGTGAATAATTTTCAACTGGGCCTAAACCCTTTGAGGCTGCTGCATTATTACAAATACAATCCAAGCGCTCAAACTTATCCTGCGTGTACTCCAGCATTGATTGAATGGCTTCTGCATCAGTTAAATCTGCAGTAAAACTGTATGCCCTATCTGGTAACAAATGATTAATCTCATCCGATGCCTTTTGAGCAGCCTCACCATTAATATCAACTAGCATGACCTGCGAGCCATGTTGAGCTAAAACTTTTGCTATGCCTTTTCCAATGCCTTGGCCCGCGCCAGTCACTAGCGAGACTTTTCCAGTTAAATCCATGCTACACCTCGTATAAATTATTATGCAAAAAAGAAACTATCTCATTATAAGTGTTCAACTTAGTAGTTTCGTTCAGCGTTTCATGTCGAGCTCCTTCAATCAATAGCAAAGTGCTATTCAGTCCTGCTTGTTCAAGGCTCTCATGAAGAGCTGTTGTGCCTTGCCCCATGCCACCCACAGGATCATCTGTGCCAGAAAATATTAAAAAAGGCATCTGCTGAGGGATTAGCGCTAACTGACCTTGGTCAAAAACTGCTGTTACACCTTCTATGACATCTAACCAGAGTTGATTGGTAACAACAAAACCACACAAGGGATCTAAAGTGTAATCATCCACGCTTGCTCTGTCTGTAGAGAGCCAGTCATTTGGGTTTTGCGCATCTTTAAACTTAGAGTTAAAGCCGCCAAAAATAACTTTGTGCAATGCATCACTGTGCGCCAAACCCCCATGTCTGAAGTATTCAAATTTTACGAGTAATTTCTGCAACATGCTATCAAATGGCTTGGGTTTTGTAGAGCCTGATAGAAGAGTGGCATCAAGGTTCATGCCTCTCTGCAGAGCTGCCAATGAAACCCAGGAGCCCATGCTATGACCCAGGAGAATATGAGGCAGATCAGAGTAAGATGATTTGAGCCATGAATGAATAGATATTAAATCATCAACCAAGAGATTCCAGCCGCCAGAGGGACCAAAATAACCAAAATTCTCATCGATGATCCTCTGGCCATGACCGCGATGATCATGAATGGCAACGTGGAACCCCTTGTCATTTAAAAAATGAATAAAGTGTGTGTATCTTCCCATGTGCTCTGCCATTCCATGAGAAATCTGAACCACACCTAAAACTGGTCGAATCTCAGATTTATAAAGAGCAAAACATAATTTAGATGTCGGCTCTTGATCCAATGGTATTATTTCCATAAGAATATAAAATAACATGTAATAGGAACAAATTATGCACGATATATATATTTCTGGAACTGGCGTTTGGACGCCACCACACAAAATTTCTAATCAAGAATTGGTTGAATCATTTAATGAGTATGTCAGGCTCTACAATATTGAGAATGAGGCATTAATTCTAGATGGTTCTGTTAAAGCTTTAGAGCCCTCTTCCGAGGAGTTCATAGCAAAGGCCTCGGGCATCTTTAATAGATATGTCATCGACAAAGAATCATTGCTTGATCCTACAATTATGAAGCCAATGATACCAGCTAGGGCAGATGATACTTTATCTGTGTCTGCTGAGATTAGCGTAAAGGCAGCACAAGAAGCATTAGCCAATGCAGGATTAGAGGCTAGTGAGATTGATGCGGTGATAGTCTCAACAGCCAATCTGCAAAGAGCCTATCCAGCCATTGCTATTGAGGTTCAAAACGAACTTGGGATAGAGGGCTACGCATACGACATGATGGTTGGCTGCTCCTCTACTACCTTTGGTATTAGTAATGCGTATTCCGATATAGCAGCTGGTAAAGCTTCAAAAATTCTAGTCATTAACCCAGAAATCACTTCGGCTCATAATAATTATAAAAATAGAGATAGCCACTTCATCTTTGGGGATGTTTGTACTGCTACTGTCGTTGAAAAAAACTCTACCGCTCCCAATAAATTTAAAATACTTAGCACCAAATTAAAAACTCAATTCTCAAATAATATTAGGAATAATTTTGGTTTCATGAATGCAATTGAATCCAAGAATTACACCGAAGCAGAGCTACTGTTTATTCAAAATGGTCGAAGTGTCTTTAAAGAGGTTATGCCAATGGTCGCCTCTTTGATAACAGATCACCTTAGCGAAAACAGCCTTATACCTGAAGATATTGAACAGTATTGGCTTCATCAAGCGAACATTAATATGAACACCTACGTGATTAAGAAACTACTTGGTGATGATTTTCCACCTGAAAGAGCGCCCAATGTATTAGAGGAATATGCAAATACAGGGTCTGCAGGATCGCTGATAGCATTCCATAAATACAACCACCTTGAACCAGGTCAAAAAGGGATTATTTGCTCATTTGGAGCTGGTTACTCCATATGCTCAATACTGGTTGAGAGAGCCTAAGCTTTAACGATGATGAAGTATCTTTTACCAGCATTGGTTGTGGCAACCTCAGTGATTGGATCCTTGGCCAATGTATTTATATCCTCTGATAGTTGGTACTTTGAGCTTATTAAAAGCCCTCTGAACCCACCTAGTTATATTTTTGGAATAGTTTGGCCTATCTTGTATTTAATGATGGTTTTCGTCTCGTTTAGAGCTGCTGAATTAATTTGGAAGCTTTTTATACCTCAGTTAGTTCTTAACGCAGCTTGGTCTTGGATATTCTTTTACTTCCAAGCTCCATTGCTAGCATTGGTGAATATCTCAGCATTAATTTTTTTAAACCTCAAGATTCTTGGGTTGCTAAAACATGAGTCTAAGGTGCTGTATTGGCTGTATTTACCTTATTTAATTTGGCTTTCATTTGCTGCATTTCTAAATGCATCAATCGTTTTCTTGAACTAGAAAATTCCTATAACTAATCCAGTCATGCAGGATGCAAGGGTTGCACCAATTAAAGCTTTTAACGAGACTTTGATGAGATCATTTTTTCTCTCAGGGGCCATAGCACTAATTCCTGAAACTAGAATTCCTACTGATGAAAAGTTAGCAAAGCCGCATAAGCCATAAAGAGTAATAAGTTTAGATCTCTCCGATAAGACCCCAGGCTCAATGTTCGCTAATGCGCCATACGCAACAAACTCATTCAGTGCAGTTTTCAAACCAAGCAATTCTGCCGATGCTAAAGTTTCAGATAAAGGCACTCCCATCAACCAAACAACAGGAAAAAAGATATAGCCCAAGATTAGCTGTAAAGAAAGATCGGAGATTCCCACCCAGCCTCCTGCGATTCCTAGTAGTGAATTAAGGAGAGAAACTAGCGCAATAAATGCTATCAGAATAGCGCCAACATTTAAGCAGATATCGAGACCATCCCTCGTTCCTCTGGTAATAGCGTCCATGGAACTGTCATAGACCTTGGGTACTGAGTTGCCATCAAAATTGGTGACCTCAGATGATGGAATCATGATGTTTGCATACATAATTGCCGCTGGAATCGAAAGAATAGATGCGGATACAAGGTGCTGAATTAAGTTAAGATCTGGGAATTGAGGCTGCAACATTGAAACTAAGGCAATCATGATAGACCCAGAAACCGTAGACATGCCGGCTGTCATGAGGATGAGTAATTCTTTTTCACTCATCTTAGAAAGATATGGGCGAACCAACAAAGGCGCTTCAACCTGACCCATGATGATATTAGCTGTTGCCCCTAAACCTATGGGACCACCAATATTGAAGAGCTTTTCAAATACTTTTGAGATAGCCCTGATAATTAATGGCAGGATATTCCAAAACCATAGAAGAGCGGAAAGGCTAGAGATCACAATAATAAGTGGCAAGATCTGAAAAGCAAAAATCATAGAGTTGCCAGCACCTGAGGCTTCAAAGGGTGAGGCAGATGTATTGCTAAGATAACCAAAAACAAATTCTGCACCCTCTTGAGTTGCTGATTGCAAGGATGTAACACCATCTGAAAGATAAGCAAAAATCTGAACTATAAAAGGAATTTTTAAGAGAGCGAATGCAAGAATGATTTGAAAAATAATTGCGACAAAAATATATCGATAATTAATAGAAGATTTATTATTTGAAAAAGGTATGGCGATGCAGACTAACCCAATAAAACCGATGATAATTTGCAGAAAAGATATGATTGTCATATCTTAGTATAGCTTAATGGCTTTCAATCTTTCATCTAAAAATTCATGGGCTGAAATAGATTCAGGTGAATCATCAACAATGGAATTTAGCATTATCTCTGGTGATGGATGTAAGAAAAATGGCATGCTATATCTCGGTTTAGAGTTCTTGATATCATGATCTACCACCCTGTGCGTAGTGCTCTTCAGCTTGGATCTAGTAACCAATTGCATCATGTCTCCTATGTTGCAAACTATAGACTTACTCTTGGCGTCAATGGGGATCCAGCCACCTTGCTGGCTCTTTACTTCTAAGCCAGACTCTTCAGCACCAACCAAAAGAGTGATTAAATTAATGTCTTCATGCGGCCTAGCGCGCAACTCATTGGATGCATCAGTGAGCGCCGGATAATGAATGAGACGTAAGACAGAATTGCCTTTGGCGACCCAAGAATCAAAGAAATTCTCTGGTTTATTTAAGATCAAAGCAATGGATTCTAAGACAGACATTCCTAGTTGATTAAGCTGCTGAAATAATTCAGCGCAATGCTGGTTAAAATTGTTTAGCTCTGCAACGGAAAGATTGGAGTGTATTCTAGCGTCGAAAGACGCATCAGTCTCAGGTCCGTGATGCCAAAATTCTTTCAAATCAGCTACAGACTCTCCCAACGCAGTTTCTTTTCCAAAATGCGTATAGCCCCTTGCGCCAGCAAATTGCGGTTGGGCATATTTATTTTTTATATCTAAGGGTAGGTTAAAAAAATTCTTGCTGGCCTCATAAGATTGCTCAAGCAAACTATCATCCAAGCCATGATCTGTGATTGTAAAAAACCCATACTGCTCTAAAGCCTGCTTTAATAAAGCGATGGTTTCAGCGTCTTTGGCTTTTAATAGTCTAAAGGATAATTCAGGTATTGACTGATGGTGCATGCAAAAATTGTAACAAAAAAAAGGGCGGAAGCCGCCCTTTTTTATAAATTTAAATAGCTACTTAGAACTGGTACTTGAATCCAAAATTCATCTGCCAAACAGATTGACCATCATTGTTGTAGACGTTTAAATTATCATCTGCATCAACTCCTCTAATAATGTATCGGCCTTGGTCATCAACACCTGTAGCGCCACCCAGCAAGATCTGTTTGCTGCTATTGTAGTTATATTCCTGAACCTTACCCTTGTCTTCATTGAAGTAATTAAGAATATTCAAGAAATCAAAATATAGAATAGCTTTGTGATCTCTCCATACATTAATGTCTTGAGTAATTCTAAGATCCAGTTTAGAGAATTTAGGTCCTTCAAAAGCATTTCTAGGAGCATATGTTCCTTTGAAATCTACAAGTCCTGTTCTATTAACATGATTCATTACCTGTGATGCTACTGCAGCTGAGGTAAAGACAACATTAGGATCTGTTACGCCTGTTGGAACATAGGCTAAGCTATTATCAGAATAGAAGTTAGGGCTTCCGCCGACAGAATTGTAGCCAACTTCATCAAAGACAACACTGAATCTTTCGCCACTTTTTCTGATGTAGATCATTGAGAATCTTGTATCATTCTGACCAAAGATTTGAGTAGTGTAGTCCAGAGAGAATATTTGCTTGCTATCAATCATGAAGTTGCTAGGTCGCGCATCAAGATTTTCGCCGTCCCATCTTTGAGTATTACCATACACGCCTTCAGCTTGAGCTGAAGTTAAAGGGTAGACATCTTTTGCATCAACCGAGCTAAAAGCATACATAGCTTTCAAATCACCAAATGATTTTGCTATCGAGAATGAGAATGCCTCAGAAGAGCCTTGGCTTGAGTTAGTGAGCCATAAATCCGGGGAATCACTTGTGTACACAGGTCTGCCATCAGCTAAAACTTTACCGGCTGATTTCAATTGAAGATCTTTATAAAAAACACCTTGGTCTACACGATCTCTATTCATCTCCAGTGTTACTGCATAACCACTAGCTGTAACAAAATCTAGAGCTAGATTAGATCTCCATGAAGAAGGAGCTTCGAATTCAGGATCAGTTCCTTGAGCATCACCGAAGTAAGCGCCTCTAATCTGATAGTCTGAACAAGCCGACGTCCAAAAGAACTCTGGAGAACAATCAGCAACAGCTGGCATTACGCCAACAGTATCACTGAAGGATCTGAATCTGTTGTAGTCAGTAGCTCCACCAGAACGAGAATACTGATTGCCGTACCATACATTAGGAATTCTTCCTAAAAATAAACCGTAACCGCCTCTAACAGTTGAATCAATAACGTTGATTCCAACCTTGCTTAAAAAACCCAGCTTTTCAGGCTGAAGATTCATGTTAAATGAAGTTCTTGGCTGAAGTTTGTCATAGTCAAACTTTGCATTATTAGGTACGCCGTTGCGTTCCAAAAATTTAGGATTTAAACGAGCCGCTGTCGGAGTTTTAGCTGCGTCATATCTAACACCAAACTGCACAGTAAGATCATCGTTGACACTCCATTTGTCTTGAATATAAAGGGTTGATTTTTCAACATCAAAATTTGCAGCAGCTGTATCAACATCCAGAGGACCAGAAATTGGTGTTTGGAATCTTAGGTAGCTCCATGTTCCAGCTGCAAAATCATCTACAGAATCAAAATATACCTCACCATTGTATCTAGCGATAAATAAGTTATAGATGCTTGATTCTTCTTGCTCATAACCAGCAGTAATCAGGTGGTCGCCAAGATCATAGTCTGCTTTAAAAGTTAAAAATTCAGAGTTAATATTAATTAAGTTAGCGCCGCGATATCTGTCGCCTCCAAGATATACTTGATCTTCACCAACTGTAATTCGTGACTCAGGCATAAATGGAGCACCAACAGAGGCATCATCTTCCCTCATATCATATGTTGAATACTTAAACTTAGTTCTGAGACGGTCATTCCAATCACTAAAAAGAGTAAAAGATTCTCTGTCAATGACTGGAGGTTTTGTGTAGTAGTTATTACTAAAAACAACTGGGCCGCCATTATATTTTCTTGGATATGAATCTTCACTCTTAGAGACATTGTAGACAGCTCTATGAGAGTCATTGATGTAGTAATCTAACTTGACTGTGTACTCTTCATGAGTTTCTGGGAAAGAAATATTATTAATTTCACCAGCGTCATAGCCATATCTTGACTGTGCGATTGCTTTGATTTCATTGGCAATTGCTGTGGTAACAGTTTCTGCTACGTTTGTCGCACCACTATCTTTTGTACCATAAATTACAGGAGATGTTGCTTCAAGTTCTTCGTAACCAACAAAGAAAAATAACTTATCTTGAATGATTGGTCCTGAAAAAGTTACGCTGGTAATATCTTCAGAGAATGTTGAAAATTTCTGACCATTGTATTCACCTAAATTATCCTGATCTCTTGAGGTTGTGTAGTAGCTACCATGAAAATCATTAGTACCAGACTTAGTCACAACTGAAATAGATCCACCTGTCGCGTTACCTCTGGAGACGTCATAAGGCGTTACATCCACAGATATTTGATCAACAAAATCTAAACTAACTGGGTTTCTCATGCTACCGAAACCATTAGCATTTAGACCAAATGGGTCGTTAAAACTAACCCCGTCAATTGCAAAATCATTAAATCTATTGTTCTGACCCATCACTGAGATCTCTGCGTTTCTAGAAGAGGCTGAGTTAATGGATACTCTAGGATCTAACTTGGCAAAATCAGCAACTGATCTGTTGATAGTTGGTATACCATCCATGGCAGCTCTGTCCAAGAATGTACCAGTTCCAACCTTAATTCGAGCAACGCCTCTTGAGGCTGTTACAACAACTTCTTCAAGGTCAGATGATGTTGAAAGCAAGTCAATGCTAATGTTGGTTGTATCATTGAGGATGAGAAAAATTCCTTCTACTGACGCAGACTGATATCCAGCTGCTGATGCCGATAAGGTGTATGGACCACCAACAGGCAAGAAAGAGGCTGAAAAAGAACCATCATCATTAGGGTTGACTCTTTTGGTAACCCCGGTTGAAGTATTTTTAATAGTGATCTCTGCAGATGCTACATTCACATTTCCTCGTATAGCTGAGGTAGTTCCTACTTCAGAAAAAACAGGGATGGCAAACAACAAAGAAAAAACAAGAAGGTGGCGAAGTTTATTCATAATTTTCCTCTAAAAAAATTAAAAAGATTGATACTTGGATTCTATACTTCTTTTAATTAATTTAAAAGAAACAATTGTGTAACTTTTTAATTAATTGCAATCAATGCAATAACTACAACTCTATAGACTTAAATTTTGTGTAATCTTGCAAGACTTCAGGGATTATAATTGTTGAATGCTGATCAAAATAGTTCTCAATCACCGCAATAAGAGTTCTTCCAGCAGCTAACGCAGAACCATTCAAAGTATGAGCTAGTCTAGATACTCCATCCTCCTTAAATCTAATTTTCGCCCTTCTGGCTTGAAAATCAGTGCAATTAGAGCAAGAGGAGATTTCACGAAAAGTCTCTTGGCTAGGCACCCAAACCTCTAAGTCATAGGTTTTGGCAGCCGAGAAACCTAGGTCACCTGTGCAAAGCTCCACCACTTGATAAGGTAGATTGAGCTCTTGCAAGATGCTCTCCGCATGAGAGGTCAAGGATTCTAAGGTTTGATCTGAATGGTCAGGGTGACAGATTTGCACTAGCTCTACTTTTTCAAATTGGTGCTGCCTGATTAATCCCCTGGTATCCTTGCCGTAACTTCCAGCCTCAGATCTAAAGCAGGTAGTGTGGGCAGTTAATTTTAATGGAAAATTATCTGCAGATATAATTTGATCTCGGTAAAGATTTGTCAGCGGGACCTCTGCCGTTGGAATTAGAAAATAATCATCAGTTAATTGAAAGAGATCATCAGCAAACTTGGGAAGTTGTCCCGTTGCAGTAAGGGATTCAGCGTTTGCAATTAAGGGCAAGTAATGCTCTTGATAACCATGCTCTTCAGCTTTATCGAGCATAAAAGCAATGAGCGCTCTTTGGAGTTTTGCTATTTTTCCAACCAGGACTGCAAATCTTGAGCCTGCCAAGATGTTTGCTGCCTCCGTATTGATAAGTGAAGTGATGTCAAGATGATCTTTACCGCCAGAAATCAGTGGCTTGCCAAAGTCCCGCATCTTTACATTCTCACTCTCACCACCCCCCTTAGGTGTGGAGTCCGAGGGTAAATTTGGTATATCTAGCAAGAAATCTCTAAAAGATCCCTGGGTATCAGTCAATTTTTGAGAACAGGCATCAAGCTCAATTTTAATCGACTCAATTTGATCATTTAAGGTTTTATCCTCTTTGCCCTCTTTTCTCAAGAGACCATATTCCTTAGAAAGAGTATTTCTTTGAGCTTGTAAGTCCTCTGTTTGGGTTTGAAAGTTTTTTCTATCTAATTCAAACGCATCAAAGGCCTCAAGGTTGAGCTCATATTTTTTTGACTTTAAGCTTTCAAAAACCTGCTTAGGGTCTAATTTAATTAAATTGGTATCAATCATATTTTATGATGTCTTAAACAACGTATAAGCAATGTAAGTTCCAAGGATGCATGAACCAACTGAGGCAACAACATAAACAAGTGCATTCATATCTTTTCCATTATATAGCATTTCAATGGCCTGCTGAGAGAATGCCGACATGGTTGTAAAGGAGCCAAGAAATCCAACTATAAGAAAAAAGTATAAATTATCTTTTAACTCTGAGAGCTGCGCCATGGCAATACCCATGCAGAAACATCCTAAAAAGTTTATAGCCATAATGCCTAAGGGCAGGGAAAAGAGAGAGGTATGTCTCAAACTTTCATTGATCAGGTGGCGCAAGGAGGCGCCTAAGCCTCCGCCAAGAGCGATATAGAAAATATTAATCATAGTAATGTGAGCTCAATACTGTGCTCCACTCCAAGGTTATCTGTGTAGCGAATGGCTCCAAGAATATCCTGATTAAAGATGAACTGGATTGCGGAAGAGTTATCAGCAGGATTGAGAGCTAAAATATTTGGCTGATCATTTGTCACACTGTACTCAGGAGATTTATCATTAATACCACTCAGTAATGCTTTAATAAAAATACTATTGAGATCATCGAGATTGATGGTTTGAGATTGATTTAAATCAAGATCTATAATAGTAATGAGGTCTTGTGTAATCTCATAGCGCTCCTTAAATGGAGTGGCAACAAGAACTGTAAAACCTGAAGCATTGAACAAGATCTCTCCTGAAGATTCTTCAATCTTCAGCCCATTAGGGTCTAGAGATCTCTCTTTAAAAGAGTAGTTATTTTTAAGAGAGCTATTTAATAGCTGCAAAGATAGATCAGATGCAGAAAAAATAGCAGATGAAAAACCAACAAGTACTATAAATAATAACTGTCTCATTACTTTTTGGGAACTAGGACCTCTCTGCCTCCATTACTTCCCATTTCAGAGACCAGGCCAGCTATCTCCATAGCCTCAATGAGTCGCGCTGCTCGGTTATAACCAATTCTAAATTTTCTCTGGACAGCAGAAATAGAAGCCCTTCTTGACTCAATTACAAAATTTACCGCCTCATCATAAAATTCATCGTCCTCGTCAGACGATTCAGAGTTTTCTGTTCCAGACCAGCC
The DNA here is from genome assembly GCA_002469975.1 of Proteobacteria bacterium UBA7420. Taxonomy (GTDB): domain Bacteria; phylum Pseudomonadota; class Gammaproteobacteria; order Magnimaribacterales; family D2472; genus D2472. Next base: position 13,624 of record DKMG01000087.1, on the reverse strand, counting down.
TGGGATTGGTCCTGTGTCTTGAAGGTCTGAGGTTATCTCATCTAAATAATTCGGCTCTGCTCTTTGCTTCCAACTATCAACCACTCTGTGAACCTCATCATCTCCCACAAAAGCACCATGGACTCGAACTGGAACACCTTGCCCAGCTGGAAGATATAGCATGTCTCCGGCTCCAAGTAGCTGCTCAGCACCGCCTTGATCTAAGATAGTTCTGGAATCAATTTTAGAAGAAACTTGGAAGGCAATTCTTGTGGGGACATTAGCTTTAATAAGGCCGGTAATTACATCAACGGAAGGTCTTTGCGTAGCTAAAATTAAATGAATTCCTGCTGCTCGAGCTTTCTGAGCAATCCTGGCAATTAAATGCTCTACTTTCTTTCCCACCACCATGATCATGTCAGCAAATTCATCCACCACTACTACAATGGATGGTAATTCCTCTAACTCAATCTCATCCTCTTCCCTCAAAGGGTCTAGGAGAGGTTGGCCGGCAGCCTTAGCCTCTGAAACTTTTTCGTTATAAGCACCCAAGCCTCTTACCCCCATTGCCGACATCAACTTATATCTTCTGTCCATCTCTCCAACACACCACCTCAGACCATTGGCTGCATCTGACATGTCTGTAATCACGGGAGTTAATAAGTGAGGAATGCCCTCGTAAACTGATAGCTCTAAAACCTTAGGGTCAATCATAATAAAGCGAACTTGCGTGGGATCAGATTTAAAAAGCAAACTGAGTAACATGGCATTCACACCAACAGACTTACCTGAGCCAGTGGTACCGGCAACAAGTAAATGAGGCATTTTAGCTAGATCCACGACAACTGGGTTGCCCGCGATATCGTGGCCCAGGGCCATTGAAAGTGGAGATGCTGATTGGCTGAATTCAGTTGAAGATAAAATTTCAGTCAGGCGTACCATTTTTCTGTTTGTGTTCGGAATCTCAACACCTATGACCGACTTCCCTTCAATAACTTCCACCACTCTAACGCTCATCACAGATAAAGACCTTGCAATATCCTGTGCAATATTTGTAATCTTACTGGCCTTGGTACCAGGTGCGGGTTGAATTTCAAATCTTGTAACCACCGGGCCTGGAATGACAGAGACCACTTTAGCAATGACCCCAAACTCATCAAGTTTAACCTCCAGTAAATCAGCAAGCTGATTTAATTCTGCTTGGCTGAGCGAGGACCCATCATCTAGGGCTCTATCCAGTAGATCTGTTGAGGGCATTTCACTATCTGCAGTCTTGCTTTTTGATTTGTAGACTGTGGAAGAAGATTTATCAGCATCGGTGACTGAGCTAACCGGTTCAACCGCTATGGGTTTAAGTGATACTGGTTTTACATCTTCCTTGGGCGCAGAAGGTTTGGCGATATTAAGTTCTCTAGGCTTAGCATCGGCGTTAACTTGATCTCCTAAAACTTTTGAAGTACTAGCAAAAACTTTAAAGTTGATCATTTTTATCTGCTCAGCAAGGGCAACGAGACCAGTCCTGAGATAGGCAAAAATTGAGTTAAAAGCAAGTAAGGAAAAATGGCCAATCCCATCAATGATCACCAGCCAGGAAAATGAAAAAGTAATTGAAACAGTTACCAGTAAAAATATAGTAATAAAAAGCAATGAGCCGACCACACCAAAAACACTCGACAGAGAATTAAAAATAATATCTCCGGCTACCCCACCAGAAGAACCCTGGGGAAAAAGATCGCCTGAAAAGTAATATTCACAAATAGATGAGAAAGATAAGACTAGGACTACAGCTGAAGTAATTTTTAATAGCTTGTAATAGGTCGTCTTGGGAGTGAAAAAAAAGAGCAGTCTAAGAGCCACAAAGGAAACAATAAAAAGGATGAGATAGGCTCCCATGCCCGCAATTGAAAAAAGAGCATCTGATAAATAAGCACCAAATGGGCCTCCAAGATTTATAACAGCATTACTTGTAGAGTTAACTGAAGAGAAGCTAGCATCCATTGGGGAGTGAGAGACCAAAGAAATAAATACATATAAAGCCAAGCCAAGACTTAGGAATGCAACAATATTCTTGATGGCTCCTGCTGAAAGGCTAGAATCTTCAGGTTGTTTAGCGATAGTGATCTCCAGTTTTAAACATTATATTTCGAAAAACAGCTTTAAGTTAGAAAAGATAACAATTTCTTTAAACACTATCTTATAATTGCGCCATGGAATATCAACATCACAAACTTATAATTTTAGGATCAGGTCCAGCTGGCTATGCCGCTGGTATTTATGCAGCAAGAGCTGGATTAAAGCCTTTGTTATTAACTGGCGCAGAAGAAGGTGGCCAACTCACCACTACTACAGATGTAGAAAATTGGCCTGGGGATCACGATGGACTGCAAGGGCCAGAGTTAATGCAGCGCATGAAAAAGCACGCTGAAATGTTTGACGTACAAATCGTTAATGATCACATTCATGAAACTGTTTTAACTGAAAAGCCCTTTAAACTTCATGGCAGTCAAAATTGGTCATCTGATGCTTTGATTATCTCCACTGGTGCTAGCGCCAAGTATCTAGGGCTTCCATCAGAGAAAGAATTTTTAGGAAAAGGTGTGTCAGCCTGTGCGACTTGCGATGGTTTTTTCTATAAAAATCAAGAGGTTGCAGTTATTGGAGGTGGTAACACGGCTGCAGAAGAAGCTTTGTACCTTTCAAGAATATGCTCCAAAGTTCATCTCATCCATCGAAGAGATCAGTTGCGAGCAGAAAAAATTCTTCGAGACAGAGTTGCCGATGCTGTCACTGAAGGAAAAATTGAAATGCATTGGAACTCAGACCTGCTAGAGGTTTTGGGAGATGAGAGAGGCGTTCACTCTATTGAAATTAAGGAGAATGATTGCTCTAAAACATTGGAGCTGATGGGAGTCTTTGTGGCTATTGGGCATCACCCCAATACAGAAATCTTCAAGGGTCAATTAGACATGGAGAATGACTACATCAACATTAAGTCTGGAACAAAGGGACTGGCAACATCAACCAGTATTCCGGGTGTCTTTGCTGCCGGAGATGTCTCAGATCAGGTCTATCGCCAAGCTATCACCTCTGCAGGATTTGGTTGCATGGCAGCGCTTGATGCAGAAAAATTTTTATCAGAATAGTTTTACTGTCCTGATACCCAGAAAACTGCCGCTGCAACTGATACAAGCACAATAAGCAATGCAACTTTTGTATCGCTCTTGCTGTCTTCATTAGTCTCTTCTGATTCAAAAAATTCTTTTAAATGATCTGACATTTCACTTCTCCTGATGACTTAAAACAACCCTGCCTTTTTGGCCGCCTTTAAGTATTATTTGTATTTCTTCATTCAATTGCTCTTTTGAGACTTCTCTGATTAGAGAAGTTAAATCTAACTTCCAATCATTTGCAAATTTATCCCAAAGAGTTTTTTTAAAATCAATGGGGGCTTCTGCAGAGTCGATACCACATAAACTAATGCCCCTCAATATAAAAGGAAAAACCGTGGTATTAATTTCAATGCCTGCAACATTACCACAGGATGTTACGACGCCATGGGATGATATCTGAGGCAAGAGCTTACTTAAAATAGTTCCACCGACTGTATCGATAGCTCCTGCAAATGCAGGTCTCGCCATAGGCTTTAAAGGTACCTCTAGATAATCTTTTCTTAGAATAATAGAGGTTGCTCCAATGGCAGTTAAAAAATCATGTGAGGTATCTTTACCAGTAATAGCACAGACCTCAAAACCCAGTTTGGATAACAGCATCACGGCAATAGACCCAACGCCACCGGTGGCGCCTGTGACCACAATTGGTAAATCTTTATTCGGATTAGACGCTACTATTTTTAAAACACTGGCTGCGGCAGTCAGACCAGCTGTCCCAATAGACATAGCCTCAAGTGCAGACAAGGCGCTCGGTTTCAGCACCACCCACTCAGACGGAACAGTGATGAATTCACCAAAGCCCCCTGGGGTATTCATTCCTAAGTCATAGCCAGTCACTATGACCTGGTCACCCTCATTAAACAGGCTGGATGCTGATTGTGTCACCACCCCTGCCGCGTCAATACCAGGAACAAACGGATACTCTCTTGTGACTCCCTTAACTCCAGTTGCCGATAAAGCATCTTTATAGTTGAGAGAAGAATGAGAGACTTGAATCTGAACAAAGCCATCCTGGGGTTTTATAAGCTCTAAGTCCTTGACTAAAGCTTTAAACTCTCCATCAGATTCTTCAACATAGTATGCTGAATAAGACATTATCTTGGTGTCATCCTCATGCCAGAATCTAAGCGAATGGTTTCACCATTGAGATAAGTATTTTCTACAATATGCGCAGCAAGGGAGCCAAACTCTGCTGGCTCTCCAAACCTATGAGGAAACTGAGTAGACTCAAGTAAGGGCTCTCGCACTTTGTCTGGAGCCATCTTCATCAAAGGGGTATCAAAAATACCAGGAGCAATAGTATTGACCCTGATGGAATGTCTAGCTAAATCTCTAGCTGCGGTTAATGTTAATCCAATGACGCCAGCTTTTGAGGCGCTGTATGCAGACTGGCCAATCTGACCCTCGTAACCAGCCACTGATGCAGTATTAATAATTACACCTTTTTCACCTGACTCTGACTCATCATTTTTATCCATCAGTTCAGCGGCCAAACGCATTACATTAAATGTACCCACAAGGTTTAAATCAACAATAAATTTAAAATGATCTAATGGATGCGGGGCTTCTTTACCAAGGATTCTTCCGCCATAACCAGTTCCAGCGCAGTTAATTGCAACATCTAGTCTTCCAAAAGACTCCTTTATAAATGCCATCGCATCCACAACAGGCTGCTCTTCCATAATATTAGTGTTGATGTATTTAACATTCTCATCGCCAAGCTCATCGCAGATTGCTTTTGCATTATCATCGTTAATATCAAGAATCATAACTTTTGCGCCATGAGCAACAAAATGCCTTGTAGATGCTTCTCCTAAACCTGATGCGCCACCCGTAATCGCTACTACTGTATTCTTTAATT
>DKMG01000087.1:0-8525 GCA_002469975.1 Proteobacteria bacterium UBA7420 | reverse complement strand
GTATAGATGTAACTTCATAAAATAAATAGGAGAAAATTATGAAAAAATTGTTATTACTTGTTGGACTAATCGCTCTGCCCTCTTTTGCAGCTGTGAGTGCAAATGTATCATTTGCTTCAGATTACATCTGGAGAGGAATGACTCAAAGCGACGGCCCTGCAATGCAAGGTGGTTTTGATTTTGAGGCTGACTCTGGATTTTATGCAGGGATTTGGGGATCAAATGTAAACTTTAACGATGGCGCAGGAAGTGAGCTAGATTATTACGCTGGGTATGGTTTTTCTCTTGGTGAGGTAGGCGTTGATCTTGGTTACATTGCTTTTGATTACCCTGAAAACCAATCTGGTCTAGATTTTGAGGAAATCTATCTTGGCTTGAGCTACGGTGACCTAGGTCTAACATTAACCTCCGGTCAAGATGGAGCTCCAGATTACACAGAGTTCTCATATGCCTTTGGCCCTGTTTCAGTGGCTTATGGCGAATATGACGACTACGGAGATAACCTAACTGTGAGCTATGGCTTTAGCTGTGGATCCTTTGAATGTGGTGTAACTGCCTATGACTTCAGCGACGGTGGCTATGGTGCCGATGAAGATGGTTTTTTCTTTTCAGTGTCTGCAAGTTTATAAGACATGAAATTAGTTACAGCAATAATTAAACCCTTCAAACTTCAAGAGGTTCGTGAAGCCCTTATTGCCTCTGGCATTGAGGGTCTCACAATCTCTGAGGTGAAAGGTTATGGCCGACAAAAAGGTCACACTGAAATGTACAGAGGTGCTGAATACACTGTGGATACCCTCCCTAAAATGAAAGTTGAAGTCATCACAAAAGATGAAAACTTAGCTATCGTGATTGAAACCATTACCTCTGCTGCAGGTACAGGAAAAATTGGGGATGGAAAAATATTTGTTACTAGCCTAGATGAGGTCATTAGGATCAGAACAGGTGAAACAGGCAATGAAGCCGTTTAATACAGGAGAAAATTATGGAAGAAATTAAATTTGCCTTAGATACTTTCTATGCAATTATGTCTGGTGCCTTAGTGATGTGGATGGCAGCAGGTTTCACAATGCTGGAAGCTGGGCTAGTTCAGAAGAAAGATGTCTCAGAAATCGTAACAAAAAACCTTGGGTTGTTTTCGATCGCATGTGTCATGTATTTGCTTTGCGGTTTTGTTCTTATGTATCCTGCAGACGCAGTCTTAGCTATATCAGGTGGTCTAGATGAAGCTGGAGAAACTATTTCTTACGGGATCTTGCCTGCAATAGGTACGTCATGGGGATTGTCGACTGACATGCCCTTAGAAGAAATTGGAATGGCTTATGGCATGGACTATTCGCAACAAGCTGACTTCTTTTTTCAAGTAGTTTTTGTAGCAACAGCTATGTCAATTGTCTCTGGCGCCGTCGCTGGAAGAATGAAGTTATTACCATTTTTTGCATTCACTATTATCCTGACTGGTTTTATTTACCCAGTTCAAGGTTATTGGAATTGGGGTGGAGGCTTTTTAAGTACACTTGGATATTCTGACTATGCAGGATCAGGAACTGTTCACTTGCTAGGAGCCGCTTCGGCTCTTGGAGTTGTAAGTTTACTGGGACCAAGAAATGGAAAATATGGCGTCAACGGATCGATTAATCCAATGCCAGGTTCGAACATACCTTTGGCCGCTCTTGGTGTGTTAATCCTATGGTTGGGTTGGTTTGGATTTAATGGTGGTTCAGAGTTAGTTATTAGTGATGAAGCTAGTGCTATAGCTGTTAGCCAGGTATTTTTAAATACAAACATGGCTGCTGCAGGCGGAGTAATAGGTGCATTAATTGTAAGTCTGGTTCTAACAGGCAAAAGTGATGTCACCATGGTGATCAATGGTGCTATTGCTGGTTTAGTTGCAATCACCGCAGGGCCAAGTGCACCAAGTGGTGGTGAGGCTGTGCTCATAGGATTGATTGGTGGTGTAATTGTTTATGCTTCTATCCTATTTTTTGATCGAACCTTAAAGATTGATGATCCAGTGGGAGCGATTTCTGCTCACGGTATCGTAGGAATATTTGGGGTCATGGTTGTGCCATTTACCAATGTAGATGCTTCCTTTATTACTCAGCTCTATGGAGTGATTGCAATTGCAGGATTCGGATTCATAGCTAGCTATGGCTCTGTTTATCTAATTAATATCGTCATGCCAATTAGGGCTTCAGATGAAGAGCAATCAGTTGGTTTGGATATTTCAGAAATAGGTGTTGAGGCCTACCCTGAATTTAAGTAAGTTTTAAATAAATATCTCAATTATAAAAAGCCGTCTTACGACGGCTTTTTTTATTTCATCCTATACAACTAATTTTTATGTTTATGGGGAACGCCTCAAAAAAGCGCACGAATTAATTCCACGAAATAAATAATGCTAAAAAATTAGCAAAAATTAGCAAATTTATTGGCATTAGAATTGCATATATTTAATTGAAGATTATTTACATATAACGATTCTTATTAGGGGGAAATGTCATGAAGCTGATAACGGCAATAATTAAACCTTTTAAATTGGAGGAGGTTAGGCACGCTCTTCTGGAAGCAGGGGTAGAAGGCCTCACCGTGACAGAAGTGAAAGGGTTTGGGCGGCAAAAAGGTCACACGGAATTATATCGAGGCGCTGAGTACACCATTGATACCTTACCTAAAATTAAACTTGAGATTTTAACCACCGAACAATCTTACCCGTCAATTGTGGATGTAATCACCAAATCAGCTAACACTGAAAAAATTGGAGATGGAAAAATCTTTATCACGAATGTAGAGAGTGTAATTCGAATTAGAACTGGGGAAACTAACAATGACGCTATTTAACTTCAATTTAAACAAGATCTTTAAACTATTTAATTATGGAGTGCTGTCAGGATTAATCTTTGCCTCCCCTACTATCCTTGCTTCTGAAATAAACACTGGTGACACAGCTTGGATTCTAACTGCTACAGCATTGGTGTTATTTATGACCTTGCCGGGACTAGCCTTGTTTTATGGTGGCCTAGTTAGATCTCAGAATGTGCTTTCTGTGTTGATGCAATGCTTCGCAATTTGCTGCATTGTTTCTGTGATCTGGGTGATCTATGGGTACAGCTTAGCTTTTACTGGTTCTGGACAATTTATTGGTGGAACAGAGGCTCTATTTCTCAATAATCTTACAAGAGACTCTGCATCTGGCACTCTGCCAGAAAGCCTTTTTATCATCTTTCAAATGACCTTTGCTGTTATTACTCCCGCGCTGGTAGTTGGAGCTTTTGCAGAGCGAATGAGGTTCAGCGCTGTTTGCATCTTCACTGTGTTGTGGGTGACCCTCGTATATCTCCCAGCCTGTCACATGGTTTGGGGTGGTGGTTACCTGGGTCAGCTAGGTGTTATAGATTTTGCAGGCGGTCTGGTAGTTCATGCCACATGTGGTGTTGGTGCATTAGTTGCAGCCAAAGCACTAGGACCTCGGAAGGGGTTTCCAAGCTCAAATTTAGTTCCACATAATAGACCTATGGTGGTGATGGGTGCGGCCATGCTATGGGTTGGTTGGTTTGGATTTAACGGCGGTAGTGCTGTGGCAGCCGACTCTAATGCAGCCATGGCAATTTTAGTAACACACATCAGTGCTGCAGTTGGAGCGCTGACCTGGATGACTGTCGAATGGTTGAAAACTGGTAAGCCTACAGTCATTGGTATTGCAACAGGAATGGTTGCTGGATTGGCCACCATTACACCAGCATCAGGAACTGTTGGCCCTCAAGGAGCCATTGTTATTGGCTTAATGGCTGGCGTGACATGCTTCTACGCGACTCAACTAATTAAAGGTTATTTTAAAATTGATGACTCTCTAGATGTATTTCCTGTTCATGGTGTCGGGGGAATACTGGGCGTCCTGATGCTTGCATTTCTTGGAAAGCCGGATGGTTTCTTGGGGGCAGGATCATCAGGATTTGAGCCAAGTGTCTGGGGCCAGTTCTTTATTCAGCTTCAAGGGGTTGCTGTGATCTGCTTATGGACATTTGTATTTTCCTGGATAGCAATCAAAGCTACATCATTGTTGACCGAGCTGAGGGTAGATGAAGAAAGTGAGGATGAAGGTTTGGATATGACAGAGCACAATGAAAGTGCCTATCATTCTGGTTAGCCTAGTTATTTAAGAGTGTTTGCTGGATTAGAGGGTTGGCATATTGCTCTAGCAACTTTGATCTAACGCTATCACTGAGGCCCTCTAATCTCAGAGATAGCTCTTGAATGTGGGATGGGTCAAAGTGATCTTTGCTGATGCTAGAGCCCGGATTCAGCATTTCATAAGCCGCGTAATTAGTTGGATGCAGATAATAGTTTGAAACAATCTTGTTTGTAATTAAAGTAGCTAAATCTTCATAGGTGATCTCTGATGATAAGGTTAAAGGATCAGAGATAGCAATATGCACATGGCCTTTAAAACCTTGCACGCCATGAGCAATGCTTTTTAAATCCTCATTTTTCTCTTTGATATATGGCGTGTCGCTATCGCCTGCAGCAACCTCGAAAGCCTTAAGTCGATCATTGGGATCTAGCTCATAAGAAATAGAAATGGGAACGACCTTGAGTGAGTTGAAATATTCTGCAATAGGTTTAGATTTTCTCTCTGCAAGATGAATCATTTTCAGTAGCGCTGGATCTGTTTGATCCACCCCATCTTTTGCCCTGCCCTGTTTTTGTGCGATCCACACAGACTCATCTTTATGAAAAATTGTTTCTTGAATAAACTGAGATGCCAACGCAAGACCTGAATAAATTTCTTTTTTTGAGGCTCCTGATCGTTGAATAATAAAGCTCTTGTTCAGGCGCATCAAATCTGATGCCCAGTCCTCCTCCATTAAATTATTCCCCACTGCAATATTAAAAGTTGTGTGGCCTTTTCTGCTGAGCAATAGATTTAAGAATGCAGCATCAAGGGCAATATCCCTATGGTTTGAGATGAATAGATAGCTAGAGCCTGGGTCCAGGTGCTCGTCACCTTCGAGCGTCAATTGAGAAGTCGAAGACTCAATAACATGATCCATCAAACCCTTAAAAATATCTTGATAATCATCAACCGTTCTAATTTGCCTAGCTTTTAGTTTCAGGAATAATTTTATAAGTGATTGGAAGAATGGGATCTTCAAAGCATAAGCAGGATATTTTAGACCTAATAGAGCTCTTAGCACATCTGGGTTGTTGATGAGTCTCGATAGAATAGCTTGGACCTCATGGTTCTGGTAAGGCCTAATTGCCTTAAAGGGATCCATGCGTTTTAACCCAGTAACTGAATCATAACACCGGCTGCAACAGCGGACCCTATAACGCCTGCAACATTAGGCCCCATCGCATGCATTAGTAAAAAGTTTTGCGAATCACTCTCCAAACCTACTTTATTAGCAACCCTGGCTGCCATGGGAACTGCAGAGACCCCTGCTGCCCCTATCAGGGGATTAATCTTATTTGTGCTTAAAACATTCATGAGTTTTGCCATCAAAACACCTGAAGCAGTTCCGATAGAAAATGCAATGATGCCCAAAGATAAAATGCCAAGTGTTTCGGCCGTTAAGAATTGATGAGCTGCTAGCTTTGATCCAACAGCCAGACCTAAAAAAATAGTAACGATATTTATTAAAGAGCCTTGCACAACATCACTCAATCTTTCAACCACCTGAGACTCTCTCATTAAATTGCCAAAACAAAACATCCCAATAAGCGGGGCTGCACTAGGAAGTAGCATCCCAACCAAAAGGACTAAGATTAATGGAAAAATAATTTTTTCCCTTTGCGAGACCTCTCTTAACTGAACCATACGTATCTTTCGCTCAGCATCAGTCGTGAGCATTCGCATGATAGGTGGTTGGATCAAAGGGACTAATGCCATGTAGGAGTATGCCGCTACTGCAATAGCACCCAATAACTCTGGGGCAAGGATTGAGGATACATAAATGGCTGTTGGGCCATCTGCCCCACCAATAATACCAGTGGCTGCAGCCTGCTTGAGAGTAAAAGAGACTATTCCTAGATTATTTAATAGCAAGGCTCCAAGAACTGTAGCAAAAATTCCAAACTGTGCTGCTGCACCTAAAATTAATGTTTTGGGGTTTGCTAGCATGGGACCAAAATCAGTCATTGCACCCACACCCATAAAAATCACTAACGGCGCAACCCCTGAGCCGATGGCCACTTCATAAAAAGTGCTTAAAATTCCTGCTTTGTAACCAAGCTCTTGAGCATACTCATTTAACAGCCAAAGTTGGGAGTGAGAAGCTGTCTTTAAAAACGTTTGCAGTGAGTCAGAATCTGGGAGAGTGATGAGGGAAAGAGCCCCTGCTAGCTGCTCAGGATATCCTGCATAAATGAGTCTCTCAATCGGTGTAAGGGCCAGTCCAATTTCAGGAATATTTGTTAAAATCGCTCCAAAGCCTATGGGTAACAATAACAGTGGCTCAAATTTTTTATTGATCGCAAGATATAAAATAATCAGGCCGACCAACAGCATAATAAACTGACCAGAAGTGGCGCTGAAAATACCAAAATTTAAGAAGATAGTGTCCAGATTCATGGCTAGACAATCTCAAATAAAGGATCACCCGGCTTCACAGAATCTCCAGGCTTAACAAATATTTTAGAAACCACACCAGCTCCAGGGCTTTTAATCTCTGTTTCCATTTTCATTGCTTCCAGGATCAATACAGTTGCATCTGGCTCAAGAGCCTGGCCCTCTTGCGCAATCAATTTAAAAATATTTCCGCCTAAAGGAGCGCTTATAATTGACCCTACACCAATTTGAGCCGTGGAAGCTAAGTTTTGCTGGTGACTGGTTGATGATGAGCCATTGATCTCAATAGAATTATTGCTTTTAACAGTTACAGAGTATTCCTTGCCATCAATGGCTACCAAATAAGACTGATCAGACTTCTCAGTAATCTCTGCTGGCTCTACCTCAAAGAAATCTGGATCTGATTGATTTTGTAAAAAGGCCAAGCCAATCTCAGGAAACATAGCAAAGGTAAGAATATTTTCATCAGAAGCATCAATTTTGAGATCCTTGTCTTGAAGGGCTGTATTAAAGGCTTCAACAATTCCATTGTAATTATCCTTAAGAAGATCCGCTGGTCGGCAGGTTATGACAGCAGAATCTCCGATGCTATTTTGCTGCAAATCCTTGCTCACAGGGGCAGGAGTTGCTCCATACTCTCCTCTTAACAGTGACTTCACCTCATTGGTAACGGTGGAATAGCGAGTATTGGATAGAACATTGATCACAGCTTGCGTGCCAACAATTTGTGATGTTGGGGTCACCAAAGGAATGTATCCTAGGTCCTCTCTGACCCTTGGAATCTCTTTAATCACCTCATCAAACCTACTCAATGAATCTTGGGCTTTTAATTGATTCTCAAGATTGGTAAGCATGCCTCCGGGCACCTGAGATGCTAATATTCGTGCGTCGACTCCTCGCAGCGACCCTTCAAAACTTTTATATTTTTTTCTGATGGCTTGAAAATGCTCAGCCACTGGAATTAACTTGTCTAGATCAAGCCCTGTTTCTCTGTTGGTGCCATCCAAGATGCTAATCATTGTTTCTGTGGGTGAGTGGCCATAGGTCATGCTCATTGATGAGATGGATGTATCAATATTATCCAATCCTGCCTCGATAGCCTTGATACCAGTTGCAACAGACATGCCTGTGGTTGCATGGCAATGAAGATGAATAGGTATTTCTAATGATTCTTTTAATTTTGAAACAAGTTCAAATGCCACATAAGGCTTTAAGAGCCCGGCCATATCTTTGATTGCAAGAGAATGAGCTCCCATGTCTTGAATTGTTTTTGCTAAATCGACCCATAGATCAATGGTGTGAACTGGGCTGGTGGTATAAGAAATAGTGCCTTGAGCATGACCCTCGACCTGAATGACTGATTGCATGGCTTGATACATATTTCTAGGATCATTTAAGGCGTCAAAAACTCTAAACACGTCAACACCATTGGTTTTAGAGCATTCAATAAATTTCTTAACCACGTCATCAGGGTAATGTTTGTAGCCGAGTAAATTTTGACCTCTCAGTAACATTTGCTGAGGCGTATTAGGCATCATAGATTTAATTTTTCTGATTCTCTCCCATGGGTCCTCACCCAGGTACCTGATGCAAGAATCAAAAATTGCTCCACCCCAGGATTCAACAGACCAAAAACCCACTTGGTCTAATTGCTTCAGGGACGCTTCCATGTCCTTGTACCTAAATCTGGTAGCCAGTAAGGACTGATGCCCATCTCGTAAAACAACCTCTGTAACACCTATTTTATTTGATGCTGTCATGCTTGACGATGCTCCATAACTTCTTTAATAATTCTTTCATGGACTTTATTAGTAGATGCATCAGCCTTGAAGCTTGAAGTCGCGGCTGCAAGCTGAGGAGATGATTCAGAGAAAAATAATTTCAACAAATAAATCGAAACAATAAGAGTTAAAAGGAACAAGAAAACCACAACCATTCCTGTTAACAGCAAGTTAAT
>DKMG01000047.1:40244-41780 GCA_002469975.1 Proteobacteria bacterium UBA7420 | reverse complement strand
ATAGAGTCTACAAAGCTTAGACCTTCATTAAATAAGTCTAGGTCTTCTTGAATCAAGTGATGAGGGTCTGCAGCTAGAGGGCTTGTGTCACAAGCATTCACAAATATTGCATCTGGCATTGCATTAACATCTGGAATCCTGTTGTATGGGCGAGTTCTAAAATATGAAAAAGTGCCCGAATCAATTAAGAATTCTACTGGCGAACCATAGGTGTTTAAATCAAAAAGTTTGGATGCAATTGAATCATCCACATCAATAACCAATGAAAGGAATCGTCTCTTCTCTCCACGATTCACTGAAGCCACAACCCCTGAAGATGGTGATGTAATGTAGACACCTGGGTTTTTCTTGTCTTCAAAAACTTTTTGACCAGCGGCTACTGTTTCGCCCTCTTTAACAAGCATGGTAGGTTTGAGGCCGACAAAATCTGGGCCCAAAATAGCAATGGAGTTAATGGCAGTTGAGGAATCTATTTCCGAGCTAGGAGCTCCAGAAATTGGTAAATCAAGTCCTTTGTTGGTGTTAATCACGCTGTCCCTTCAGTGAAAGATGGGTGAATTATAAAGGTAAAAAACTGCGGTTTCTATACCGAAGTATCAATTGGTAAAGGAAATCTCACGAGGTCAATTTTTGCTACTTTCTTGGTTAAATTTAAGACTTGCTTGGAGTATCCAAACTCATTGTCATACCAGCAATAAAGAGTCACCTGCCTACCCTCGGCAATGGTTGCCTGAGAATCAATAATGGTTGCAAATGGGCTTGAATAAAAATCAGTGGAGACAGCTTCAGGTGAATTAGTGTATCCAATAATTTCACGATACTTGCCAGAAAAAGCTGAGGACTTAAGAAAATCATTTAAGGTATCCCTAGTAACATCTTCTTTTAAATTAAGCACTAAAACTGCAAGACTAACGTTGGGAGTTGGCACCCTAATAGCGTTGCCTGTTAGAAGACCATGAAGTTCGGGTATCGCCTTGGATACTGCCTTCACTGCTCCAGTTGAAGTAATCACCATGTTTAAGGCCGCACTTCTTCCTCTTCTATCACCTTTGTGAAAGTTATCTATGAGGTTTTGATCGTTAGTATACGAATGGACTGTTTCAATATGCCCATTAGCAATACCATATTTATCGCTGACTAGTTTTAAAACCGGGACAATAGCATTGGTAGTACAGGAAGCTGCCGAGATAATATTATCTGAGTCTGAAAGAGAGTTATCGTTGACACCAAATACAATGTTGCGAATATCACCCTTGGCTGGTGCGGTTAAGATCACCTTAGAAGCACCGGAATCCAGGTGCTGAGACAAGTCTTTCTCGTCCCTCCATATCCCAGTATTATCGATAACAATTGGTTTATTAATGCCTAATTGATCATATTTGACCTCGGTGGGTCCGCTGGCATAAATAAATTTAACAGGGTTGCCGTTAACAACAAGAAGATCATTATCAATATCTACTCTGATGGTTCCATTAAACCTTCCATGAACAGAATCTCTTCTAAGTAAACTGGCACGTTTAATCAAATCATTCTCAC
>DKMG01000047.1:20198-40113 GCA_002469975.1 Proteobacteria bacterium UBA7420 | reverse complement strand
AATCTTCTCGGGGTTATCTTGCAGCTCTGAAAAAAAAGGACATCTCATGGTCAGTTCGCCCAGATCAATCTCACAGTCTGGTAGGTTCATGGTGCTGAGTCTTTCTAGCAGGGGAAATGTTTCTAGTTCACTCAGCTCATTCTCTTCAATTTGTCGAACAAACCTATGAGCTTTCATAATTTCAATCGGAGAAGCGTTAACCAAGGACTGGCCATAAATCATGATGTGGACACCGTGGCGGTATAAACGACCAACGATGGGAACCATCAGCTCAGCAAGACCCTCTCTCCACTTCCAATCACCAAAATAATCATCGATTTTTTCTCGTGATCTAAGATCGGGATTTTTGGTGAGATCGCTCATGAGTGAACCCTATAAAGTTGAGTACTTATTGATATGATGTTGAGTATTTCCAAACATAGAATCTATAACTGTAAAACGTTTTAGATAGTGACCAATGGACATCTCATTACTCACACCCATGCCGCCGTGAAGCTGGACAGCTTGTTGACCGATAAATTTTCCTGCCTTCCCAACCTGTACTTTGAGAGCAGAGATAGTTTTAGTTGCCTCGGAATCATTAGAGTCCAGTTGCAAAGTAGCCTTTATTAATAATGATTTTGTAATCTCAGTTTCAATAAACATATCAACCATGCGATGCTGCAACACCTGAAAGTTACTAATGGGTTGGCTAAATTGCTCTCGTTCTTTTGTATATTGCACAGTTTTTTGATACGAGGCTGTCATCGCTCCAACTGCTTCTGCGCTAATGCATAGTGTCGCCACTTCGATCATTTGATTGAAAAGTGCTATTGCTTCT
This sequence comes from Proteobacteria bacterium UBA7420, assembly GCA_002469975.1. Classification (GTDB taxonomy): domain Bacteria; phylum Pseudomonadota; class Gammaproteobacteria; order Magnimaribacterales; family D2472; genus D2472. Next base: position 39,293 of record DKMG01000047.1, on the reverse strand, counting down.
TCGCCGGACGCAATAACTGCATCTGCTGTCAGTGAAAGGTTTTCAAAAGTAAGTTCTCCGCAGGTTTGCCCATCCAGCGTTTTAAAATTTTGAATCTCTAGACCAGAAGTATCTTTGTTAATCAAAACTAGGGCTAGGCTATCAGCATGCTTGGCGAGAACAATAAATTGACTAGAATTAGTTGCATTTAACACTATGGTTTTAGAGCCATTTAGAGTTAGCTCATTGCCCTGCCCATCTAAAGTGGTTACGCAATCTAGGAAGTTGTATCCAATATTAGCTTCAGCATATGCAACAGAAACATGTTGCTCTCCAGCGATAATGCTTTCAAGCAGCTCTTGCTTGGCTGCATAATTTGAATTTTCTAATATCGTTCCACTCATAACTACTGAGCTAAGGTATGGCTCAACGACAAGAGACTTACCAAACTCCTCAAACATGACTGTTAACTCAATAGGACCAAAGTTAAAGCCTCCATTATCTTCGCTGAAAGGAACTGCTAGCCAGCCTAGCTCGGCAAACTGTTTCCAGTTTTCAGGACTGTATCCAACATCTGAATCTAAAATTTTCTCCCTATCTGTAAAATCATAGTTTGTTTCACAAAACTTTAGAACTTGATCGCGCAGCATATTTTGTTCATCTGAATAATTTAAATTCATTCTTATACTCCTAAGATAGCTTTCGCAATAATGTTTTTTTGAATCTCATTGCTTCCACCATATATCGATGTTTTTCTAAAATTTAAGTAATGCGCCACTGAGGTGCTTGCATAATCTGGCCCAGCAGGATTTTTATTAGACTCAAAACCTTCAGGCCCTTCATATGGAAGAATGTATTGACCGGCTGCCTCAACGAACAGCTCAGAGATTCTTTGTTGAATTTCGGTACCCCTAATTTTTAAAATGGATGATTCTGCTCCAGGATGACCACCTTTTGCTATAGCCGCTAGGGTTCTAAGTTCAGTAAACTCTAAAGCCATGAGATCAATCTCTAGCTCAGCAATTTTTTTATTTAAGTCAGCATCTTTGTATGCGGCTGTTTTCTCTTTTAATTTAGCTACTTGAACCTTGCAAACTGGGACCCCTGCAATTCCAAATCTTTCATGAGCAAGTAGGAATTTAGCGTAGGTCCAACCTTTACCCTCTTCTCCTATTAGCTGATCTGCTGGAACTTTAACGTCGGTAAAAAAGACAGTATTAACTTCATGGTCACCATCAATGGTGATAATAGGCTTCACTTCAATCCCTGGAGTATTCATGTCAATAAGCAAGAAGGAAATACCCTCTTGTTTCTTTTGAGTGGTCTCGGTTCTAACCAGGCAAAATATCCAATCTGCATTTTGAGCTAGCGTGGTCCATGTCTTTGCGCCATTAACAATGTAATGATCGCCATCAAGGACAGCTTTTGTTTTTAGTGAGGCTAAGTCAGATCCTGAGCCTGGCTCAGAATAACCCTGACACCACCAAGTATTAAACTGAAGAATATCTGGAAGAAATCTGTCCTTCTGCTCTTGATTACCAAAAGTATAAATCACTGGCCCAACCATACTTAGACCAAAAGGAAGGATAGTTGGGCATTGTGCAGCAGCCAGTTCATTTAAGAATAGATAGATTTGAACTGGGCTCCAGCCCGTTCCGCCAAACTCAACCGGCCAGTTATAGCCAGCCCAGTTTTTTTCGTAAAGAAATTTATGAAAATCAATCATGTCTGATTTTGAGAGAGACTCACCTTTTTGCTGTTTTTCTCGCACGTGAGCTGGGAAATCATTAATTAAACCTGATCTAATTTCCTCTTGAAACTGAAGATCTTGTTCTGAAAAACTTATATCCATGTTAGTGTTCCTTTTTTTGGTTAATGTCTAATCGAAAATTATACTTCACCATATGAAAGAACAACAGATGCATTTTGAAGCTCATGAGCTTGCTGAGTCTGCAAAAAACGACTCTCAGAAGCTCTTGTATTTGTGCGCATCAGACAAAGAAGCACGGTTGGTGCGACATGAATTAGAGCTTTATCTGCCCAAAGAGTCCATTGCTTACTATCCAGAGCGTGAAATATTGCCATATGATAGGTTTTCAACACCTCAGTCAATTATCCAGGCTCGCATAAGTATTTTAAATGCTCCAAAAACTGATCTTAAAGTTGTGGTAACAAGTGGCTTAAACTTGCTGGAGAAACTGCCAGCGAAAGAATTTTTTGCAGCACGTAAAATCTTGTCAACAGGCGATAGTCTGTCTATCAAAGAGCTTGCTGAAAATCTAATTGCTCTTGGTTATGAGCGTACTGATAAAGTTGAGGCCATTAATCAGTTTGCCATTAGAGGAGGCGTAGTCGACCTTTACTCTAGTTTTTACTCCACTCCATTAAGAATAGATTTCTTTGGTGATGAGATCGATGAGATAAGATACTTCGAGGTTGACTCCCAGGCTATGACCGAAAAACTTACATCTTTTCAACTCTTTCATGGCTCAGAGATCGCATTGGATGAAGCCTCTATAAAATGCTTTAAGGATAATTGGCGGAACTACTTTCAGAAACATGACGAAAGGTATTGTGAAATCTTTAAAGGTATTGCCTCGGCAGTGCTGCCTGAAGGTTATGAAATTTACATGCCTCTTCTCCAATCTAAAGATACTAACCTAGTGGATTATTTTGATGGTTTTAAACTCATGCATAGCTCAAATCTAGATGTGGCAATTGCTAACTATCAATCCTACATAGAAGAAAGATATGAAGAGGAATCTATCGATGCTCTTAGACCCGTCATGAAACCTAATGATTATTTCTTTACGCACCAAGATCTAAAGCCATATATGGACAGCTCAGAGCAAATTAATAATGCGCATAACAACAAGGCTTTAGATTTAAATCTGACCGTTGAAGCCCAAATTGATGCCTTGGTGTCTCAATATCATGCAGGAGAGCTAACCACCCTGCTAGTAACAGCTTCAGAGCAAATTAAGTTAGAGGGACTAAATAAAAAGCATGGTTTCTCGCCAGCAACTCTTCCATTCAATCAAACCAAAGGTTTGTTTAGTACATCACATTACCCAACGAGACTCTTTGTAGATAATACTAATTCATTTGCCTATGTGAATGTAGAAAATTATTTAGGTCAAGATACCTTCGTTAACAAGAAAGTCAGCGCCGAGCAAAGCTCTTTAATCCATACATTTGAAAACCCCTTTCATGATGATGAGCTAGTCATTCATGTTGATTATGGCGTTGGTCTATATCGTGGATTAACTCTGCTCAAAACAAATGCCAACGAAGAAGAATTTATTCAAATTGAATACTTAGATAAGGAGCTTCTATATGTCCCTATCCGTCAGGCATATCTTGTCTCTAAATATCAGATTTCCCATGTTGAAAATATTCCCTTAGATTCATTATCTTCTTTAAAGTGGCGTCAGAAAAAAGAAAAGGCTGAAGCCAAAGCAAAAGACCATGCGGCTGAGCTGTTAGACATTGAATCTAGACGGTCTATTTCCACCTCTCCTCAGCTAATCTGCCCACCAGATGAATATCAGAAGTTTGCAGAGGACTTCCCTTATATTCCGACCTCTGATCAACAAAACTGTATTAGTGATGTTATCAAGGACCTCGCTTTAATAAAGCCTATGAATAGAGTCATTTGCGGAGATGTAGGGTTTGGTAAAACAGAAATTGCTATGCGTGCTGCCTTTATTTGCGTGCAGGCCAAAAAACAAGCAATGATTCTAGCGCCAAGTACCGTCTTGTCAGACCAACATCATGAGAGTTTTACCAAACGATTTAGTAATTTTCCTGTCAATATTTCTATCCTAACAAGGCACACCTCACCCAAAGCAAGGGCTAAGCTCTATGAGGACTTTAGAAATAAAAAAATTGATATCTTGGTTGGCACTCATGCTCTGCTCAACAATGAGATTGGCCTATCAAACCTAGGACTACTGGTAATAGATGAAGAGCATCGATTTGGGACTAAACAAAAAGAGGTCATTAAATCACGGCAAACCACAACTCATATTCTCTATATGTCAGCAACCCCTATTCCCAGGACATTGAACTTAGTGTATTCAGGTCTCAAGGATTTTTCCTATCTTTATACGCCTCCGATGGAGCGGTTGAGTGTTAAAACTTTTTTAAATGTGCAAAACAATCAACTTATAAAAAATGCGATTGATCGAGAAGTCAGCCGAGGTGGACAGGTCTTTATTGTGCAAAACGACATCGGCAAAATGGAAAATCTTAAAAATGATATTCAAACCTTACAACCTAATGCCAATATTGGCATCGCTCATGGACGATTAACAAAGCAAGAGATCAGTCAGACTATGGGAGCTTTTAACTCTAACTCCATTGATATTTTATTGTGCACAACTATTGTGGAGATGGGATTGGACATACCCAACGCCAACACCATTATAGTGATTGATGCCCAAAACTTTGGCCTCTCGCAATTGCATCAACTTAGAGGCAGAGTCGGTCGAGCCTTGAGACAATCTTATTGCTACCTTTTAATCCCAACCCAAGACATCAAGAAAAATGCAAAGAATAAATTAGATTCCTTGGTTCGTTACTCTGACCTAGGGTCGGGTTACTTTATAGCCCAGGAGGATCTAGAGATTAGAGGCGCGGGTGATTTCCTTGGTATCAAGCAAAGCGGTCACATTGAAGCCATCGGCTTGTCCATGTACCTATCAATGCTGAAATCAGCTGTGAACGACCTCAAAGGCATCAAAACAGAAATTGCAATCGACTCTGAAATTAATTTCAATGACCGAGCTCTTATACCAGAGAATTTTATGCCGGTGGCGAATGAGCGTTTAAAAGTTTATAGATCTCTCAACGATGCAAAATCAACTACTGACATTCACACAATCTTTGAAGAGATTAAAGATCGCTGCGGTAAGCCGAGTGAAGATGTTCTAAATCTTGTAGAGAATTCCAAGATACGGGTCCTTGCAAATAAAATTGGAATTAGAAAAATTTACAGCAATAAGGACACGACGATGATGACTTTTCATGACTCGCTGGATGATGAAGTATATAAAAAATTGATTGAATTAATTCAATCGGGCTCAACTGGGATTAAACTAACAGGAGCTAACAAATTAAATATCGATGTATCTAATCAAGCAAATAAAAGAGAGGCTGTATCAGCACTGCTACATCAGCTATCTTAAAACAACATTTATTATCTTACTTTCTCTTGGAGTTTCCAGTACGGCACATGGCCAGGAACTCAAAGAATATAGCGTTGAAGTCATCATTTTTGAGCAATTAGAAGTAAGTACCAATGAAGCTCTTTTAAAGCAAACTATAGATTTATCACCCATGAACTTGATTTCATTGTTGGAGAAGCCAAGTATTGAAGAGGAAGACCAAGCTGAAGAAATTCTTGGCAGCACTGAAAATTTACTTGAGCTCATATTAGAAGACACTCAAGGGATTGCAAGGGTTGAGGAAGCTGAAGAAAGATTGCTCGAGATTGACAAATGGTTTGAACGAAGCACTGATCTCAAGGAGTTAGATAATATCCACCGAAGGCTCAATAGGCGACAGGAATATAAGATTCTGCATAAATTCTCTTGGTTGCAACCAGCGCTACCTGAAGCTGATGCACCCTTTATACACGAAACCTTTGGTCAGCACGGGTTGGCCATCAGGGTCTACCAAAGCCGTTATCTACACTTAGACTTACTGGGCTATTTGAATGGCACTCTTGTTTCATCTGATAATCGAGCGTTGATTAATGCTATTAAACAATCTGCTTCGCCTCAATCTGAGGAGCTAGAGACAAATGAACCAAGTCTCACCAAGCTAGCAACCCAAGAGACCCAAGAGACCCAAGTCTTAGAGGGTGAGGTAAGTTATGTTTTAAGAGAGGACCGACGAATCTTCAAAAATGAGTCTCACTTCTTTGATCACCCCAAAATGGGAATCATTGTCTCAGTTTACGACTCACCACTATAAAAAGCATTCTCATCCATGGTGTGATCGGTCATGTCTCGGACGCCTGCAAGTTCTGGCATAGACTCCAGAAGGGTTTTTTCAACGCCATCTTTCAAGGTGACATCCACCATGCTACAACCCTGGCACCCTCCTCCAAACTGGAGAATGGCATATTTGTCTTCGGTGATCTCTTTAAGACTCACAACGCCACCATGAGATTCCAGCATCGGATTAATTTCGTTATAGATAACATAATTCACTCTATCTTCAAGCGGGCTATCAGGAGAGATATTCGGTAATCTGGCATTGGGTGCTTTGATGGTGAGTTGCCCACCAAAATTATCAATGTCGTAATTAACTTCTGAGTCTTCTAAAAATGGGATACTTCTCTCCTCTACATAAACTGACAAAGTCGGCAAGGAAATCAAAACATCAGAAGGCGTCAGTTCATCAGGTTTGCAATAAGCAAGACAAGTTTCTGCGTGAGGGGTTCCTGGGTCTGTGATAAAGACTCGAACGGCAGTTCCTGGCTCATTTTTTTCAGAGATTAACTTTGCAAGATAATCCTCGGCAGTTTTTGTAATTGTGATAATCTGACTTTTCATATTATGTGGATCAAAAGAATATTAGCTTCGTTAATGGGCGTGCGTAAATCTAGCGATTTAGAAGAGGACCTCAGCAAGTTAACTCTACCTAAATTCATTGTCTTGTTTGTCATATTAAACGCAGTCTTTATTTTATTTATTATACTCGCAATCAATTTGATATGAATAAGTTCTCTCAATTCTGCGCTGATCTAGCAACCTTCACTGACCTAAAGCCCACCATCCATAACTCATCTGCCACTGGATATCGTGCCAGAAGTGAATTTGGTTTCTCCAAGGACGCTTACACCATGATTGAGGGTGGACAAAAAGTTTATATGAGCGTCTCTAGTCTTCCGCATAGCAGCATTCAAAAAATCATGATTGAGCTGCTACCCAGGCTCCAAAACTCAGAAGTTATTAAAAAGAAATTATTTCAAATTAATTTTCGCACCTCTGGAGCTAAGATTTTAGCTACGCTGATTTATCACAAACCCCTTGAGGAGAATTGGAAGGCAGAAGCCCTCAACATTCAAAACAGCATTAATAATTTATCTATTGTTGGCAGGAGTAAAAAACAAAAGGTCTTGATCGGACCTGAAGATTTGGAAGTTACCTGCAACTATGATAATGCAAGTTTTAAAATCCTACAGAACGACCTGGTCTTCTTTCAGCCTAATTTTTATCTTTACCCTCTGATGATTGCTTTTATTACCAGACAGCTCAAAGATCCTAAGGATTTACTTGAGCTATACTGCGGCTGTGGTGGTTTCACCCTACCATTAGCATCAAAGTTCAACAAAATCTTTGCCACGGAAAACAACAGACATTCAATCAGGCTTTTAAAGGAATCCATCGAGCTCAACAAGCTATCAAATATAGAAATAGCAAGACTGTCTGATGATGAGACAGCCTCAGCACTAGCGAACGAGCGACCCTTTAGAAGGTTGGAAAATATAGATATTCAAGCTTACGAGTTCAGTCACATTCTTGTTGATCCGCCCAGGGCTGGCTTAAGTGAAGAAACAATCAATCTCTCTAAACAATTTGATAACATGATCTATATTTCATGTAACCCCGAAACCTTTTTAAGAGATGTCACAAAGCTTGATAGAAAAATTGAATCAATTGGGGTATTTGATCAGTTTGCTAATACTGGGCACCTGGAGATCATTGCATTTTTAAAGTAATTGGTTAAAGAGCTATGCCTAGCTAGCTCAAATTCTATTAAAACTAAGACTGGTATTTGTTTGATTAATTAATTTTAGTGTTTACTTCAACTTTTGAGATGGATGGTGAGCCTACTTTTTCTGCATCTTCAAAGATGCAGTCCATTTGAGCTAAAACCTCTCCCTCAACCCTTAAGTTCACTTTAGCTCTTCCGTTCATCGTTCCTGATACCGTACATTTTTCTATGCTCTCTTCTACAATATCTCTAACTATTTCTTTTAATTCTGTAATTGATAGCTCAGAAACTAGTCGCTGGTCTTCAGCAAATACCAAAGGCGAGAGGAGCAATAGAGTTAGTAGGCTGTATTGCATATCTAATCCTGAGTAATTACTTTTTGTAATTTAGAGCTGGCATCATTCAAGCCCCCAATATTTTGAACATTAGTGTAGCCATTAGTTTCAAGCATAGTCTTTGCTCTGCTCGCTCTCTTACCGCTGCCACAATAAAGATAAATTTGCTGCTCTTTGTTTGTTGCGGTTGATGCGATGCCCTCTAATAAACTTTGCATGGGGATGTGCGTTGCTGACTGTAAGTGACCAGCATTCCACTCACTATCTGTCCTAACATCGACTAATAAATAATCATCGGCTTGCATCAGACCAATAAAAAGTAGCGGAAGTAAAAGAAGAATTTTTTTCATGTCTGCAAGGTAGTCTCAGTTTGATGCTTAAGATCGTGGGTGTTTCGGGTCTTGTGATTACGCTGGGATTCGGCCAGCATCAAATTAACTATCCTATCTTCTTGATCCTTATTCCTTGCGCTTAAAAGTTTCTGATGAAGAAAGTCCATTGTTGATGAGTAGTTAGCCATCTTTAAATAATACACCAAGATATTGCCTTGCCAATAGAAGATGAGATACTTATGGGTGAAATGTTAATACAGTTAAGCCCAAAGCAAGCCAAACTAAAAGAAGAGCTTCAAGAATACTTTGAGGGCTTGATAACGCCTGATCTTCAAGCAGAACTAAGAGATCCAGAACATTTTGAGGGCGGCGGTCCAGAATTTAAAAAGGCCATGAGAACGATGGGGGCTGATGGTTGGATTGGCTTGAGCTGGAAAAAAGAATTGGGCGGTAAAAATCTAAGCCCTATGGAACAATATATCTTTGTAGAAACCGTCATGCGAACAGGCTTTCCCTTTCCCTTTTTAACCACTGAGTCAGTTGGGCCTATGATTGCTGAGCATGGTTCTGATTGGGCAAAAGAAGAAGTTGCCACCAAGATTTTAAAAGGTGAGTTGTTTTTTGGTATTGGCTATTCAGAACCTAACTCTGGTACTGACCTAGCATCCTTGCAGACTAAAGCTATAAGGAATCGGGAAGGCTATCTTATCAATGGTCAAAAGATGTGGACTAGTCTAGCTAATTTCTCAGACTACATTTGGCTGGCTGCTAGAACAGATTTTGAAGCCAAGAATCATAAAGGCATCTCTATGTTCATCGTGCCAACCAATGATCCTGGTTTCTCAATGACGGCAATTAATACCTTAGGTGATGTGAGAACCAATGCAACGTTTTATGACAATATACATGTGCCTGAGTCACACCTAGTTGGTCAACCCAATGAAGGTTGGTCTCTTATCACCAGTCAATTAAACCTAGAGCGGTTGGCGTTGGTGAATCACGGCCCGGTTGAAGAGCTTTATAAGAATGTTCTCAGCCTTGCTCAAAGCACTAAAATTAATGACAACCAATATTTGATTGATCTCACATGGGTTCAACATAACTTTGCGCAGGTCTACTCCGGTATTGAAGCCCTCAAGCTTATTTGCTGGAAGCAGACGTGGATCATGGAGTCTGGGCGCTTAAACATGGCAGAGGCTTCGGTGGCTAAAGTCTATGGATCAGAGTTCTTTATTGAAGCTTATAGGCTGCTCATGGAAATTATGGGTGAACTAAGCCTTTTGAAGAATGATTCTGAGCTATCCATTCTGAATGCAAAACTTGAACGTATGTATAGAACTGCTTCTATCCTGACCTTTGGCGGTGGAACCAATGAAGTCCAGCGTGACATTATCGCCATGGCAGGATTGCTCATGCCCAGGACTCGATAATGGATTTTTCTGAAATGAACCATCAAGGTGAAATCAGGGATTCTTTAGATAGGATCCTAGTGGAGCACTGTGTCCCAGAAAATCTTAAGAATTTTGATGCTGCGTTTAAACATGATGCTGAGCTGATGTCATTCCTAGCAAGTCAAGGTTATCTAGGGCTGGGTATTCATGAGAAATATGGTGGCAGTGGAGAAAACCTCTATGACCTAGGCATTCTATTTGAAAAGCTTGGCTTTCATGCGGCTCCACTAAGTCTCATTGGTTGTTTGGCAGAAGTAGCTCAAACAATTCAAAAATTTAGTGAGCATGAATCCCATCAAGCTTTAATTGCATCAATTCTTAAAGGAGATATTCATACGTCGGCTATTCTTGAGCCACTGAATCAGGACCCAGAAAATCCTTTAACTAGAGCTGAGATTGCTGGAGATAAATTAACTATTACAGGCACCAAATACCTATCAGAGCTAGCCTCTATTTCTAAGAGTCTCTTGGTCTCTGCTAATTCAGATGAGGGTGTGCTCTTAGTCCTTGTAGACAAAGAACACGCTAATGTATCAGAGCTTACAACGACAGCTAACACCCCTGCTTTCAAAGTAGATTTCGACGGTGTATCTATTGATCGCTCAGCAATCATTCATGCCCAAGGTCGAGGGTTAGAGGCCTTAAAATACCTTTTGCAAACAAGTATGGTTATGAGGAGTTACTTGGCGCTTGGTATTACTGAAAAAATGACTGCATTGATTGCTGCCTATACCTCAGAAAGAGAGCAATTTGGCAGAGTCATAGGTTCGTTTCAGGCTGTCTCTCACAGAGCTGCAGATTGCTTTATTGATCTAGAATGTTTGCGATTGGTGAGCCAACAAGCAGCTATCAACCTCAATACCAACCATGACTGCGAGAATGATGCCTTGGTCGCAAAAATTTGGGCCGGCAATGCCTGTCACAGAATTAGTTATTCAGCACAACACCTTCATGGTGGGATGGGGGTTGATAAGGATTATGTGCTTTGGCGTTACTGTTTACTGGCCAAAGAATGTGAATTAATTAATGGCTCAGCCAGTCAAAATATTGATAGGCTGGGCTTAAATATAACTGCAAATCAGTAATTTATAGTGCTTCTGCAAGTTCTGGCAAGGCAACAAATAAATCCGCAACTAATCCGTAATCTGCTACCTGGAAAATTGGCGCATCTTCATCTTTGTTGATGGCAACAATTACCTTCGAATCTTTCATCCCAGCTAGATGCTGGATGGCTCCACTAATGCCTACTGCGATGTATAAATCAGGGGCAACAATCTTACCTGTTTGGCCCACCTGATAATCATTAGGAACAAATCCTGCATCAACAGCAGCTCTAGAAGCTCCAACAGCAGCGCCGAGTTTATCTGCAATAGTTTCAATTAAATGGAAGTTATCACCTGATTGCATGCCTCTGCCACCGGAAATAACTATACTTGCTGCAGTAAGCTCAGGTCTGTCGCTTTTAGCAATCTCTTCACCAACGAAGGATGACAAGGACGATGCGCCTGCTGAACCCAGAGCTTCAATGGCGCCCGAACCACCAGCAGCACTCACAGGATCAAAAGCTGTAGCTCTAACTGTGATCACCTTGATGGCATCATTAGATTTGACTGTTGCAATGCAGCTTCCCGCATAAATAGGCCTCTTAAAGGTGTCAGCGGAAAGAACTTCTGTAATCTCAGATATTTGCTGAACGTCAATCAAAGCACTCAATCTGGGTAATACATTTTTTCCAAAGGTTGTAGCTGGAGCAAGAATGTGTGTGTAGTTAGAAGCAACTGATTGAATTAAAGTGGCAACACTTTCAGCTAACTGATTTTCGTAAGCATCATCGTCTGCCAGCAGAACTTTTTCAACACCTTCAACCGCAGCACATGCGTCCGCAACTGACTGGCAATCTTTGCCTGCAACAAGCAAATGAACTGATGCGCCGACTGCTGTTGCGGCCGCAAGGGTATTAAGCGTTGATGGCTTAAGGTTTGAATTATCGTGCTCTGCTATTACTAATGTACTCATGAAATCACCTTTGCTTCATTTTTTAACTTACCAACTAGTTCTTCTACTGAATCAACCTTGATGCCAGCCTGCCTTGTGGCCGGCGGCTCAACTGATAGCAACTCTAGACGAGGTGCAACATCGATGCCTAAGCCATCAACTGGTTGAATATCCATTTCTTTTTTCTTTGCTTTCATTATATTAGGCAAAGATGCATACCTCGGTTCGTTCAATCTTAAGTCAGTGGTAACAATTGCAGGAAGGTTAACTTTAATCGTTTGAAGTCCACCATCAATTTCTCGAGTAACAGAAGCAGTATCACCATCAATAGATAATTCAGAAGCAAATGTTGCTTGGCCATAACCTAAAAGTGCCGCCAACATTTGACCTGTTTGATTGTTATCACCATCAATGGCTTGCTTGCCTAGGATCACTAGCTTTGGAGCTTCTTTTTCAATGACCTTAGCCAAAGCTTTAGCAATAGCCAAAGGTTCTAATAAAACATCAGTCTCTATCAAAACAGCTCTATCCGCACCAAGGGCCAGGGCTGTTCTAAGTTGCTCTTGTGAGGCAGAGGTTCCAACTGTTACAGCTATCACTTCAGTAGCAGTGCCAGCTTCCTTTAGCCTGACAGCCTCTTCGATAGCAATTTCACAAAATGGGTTCATGGCCATCTTGACGTTATTTAGATCAACATCTGATTGGTCGCTAAGAGGTCTAACTTTGACGTTATAATCTACAACTCGTTTGATAGGTACTACAATTTTCATATGTGAGACTCGTTCAATGGATTAGTTTGCGATATGATTGTAATGTTTTTTTACCACTAAAAAAAGAGGGAGACTGATCATGGAAAGAGAAGTTATGGAATACGATGTAGTCATTGTAGGTGGCGGACCATCTGGATTAAGTGCAGCTATTAAATTGGCTCAGCTCTCAAAAGAGTATGACAAACCATTAGAAATCTGCCTATTGGAAAAGGGTTCAGAGATTGGTGCGCATATTTTATCCGGAAATGTGTTTCAGCCAACGGCATTAAATGAGCTAATACCAGACTGGAAAGAAAAAAACTGCCCTCTCACTGTCCCAGTGAAAAAAGATAAGTTGATGTTTTTATTTAAAAAATTTGGTTTAAGCATCCCATCTTTTGTCATGCCTCCTATGAACAACCATGGAAACTATGTCACCAGTCTAGGAAATCTTTGTAGATGGTTAGCCACGCAAGCTGAAGACTTGGGGGTGGAAATTTTTCCAGGATTTCCTGCCAGCGAGATTTTATATGATGGCGACAAGGTGATCGGTGTTAGGACAGGCGATATGGGTGTTGGCTTAGATGGCGAGCACAAACCTGGGTTTGAGGCAGGGATTGATATCAAGGCGAAATATACAATTTTTGGTGAGGGCTGTCGTGGTCACCTTGGCAAAGAGCTAATTGGTAAATATGAACTTGATAAGGGTAAAGACCCACAACATTACGGCATAGGATTTAAAGAAGTCTGGAAAATTACAGACAAGATGCATGACGAAGGTTTGGTTATTCATACCAATGGTTGGCCAAGTGCTAAAAACACACCAGCAGGATCTTATCTTTATCACGCAGACAACAATGAAGTTTATTTGGGATACGTGGTTCCATTAGATTATGAGAATCCTTACTTAAGTCCATTTGAGGAGTTTCAGACATGGAAAACTCATCCTTCTATCAAGCCCTACCTAGAAGGTGGAGAGCGCCTGACTTATGGTGCGCGCGCATTAATTAAAGGTGGCATACAGTCTTTACCAAGTATGGAATTTCCAGGCGGCCTTCTGATTGGCGACAATGCTGGAACATTAAATTTTTCAAAAATTAAAGGCTCTCACACAGCTATGAAATCAGGAATGCTGGCTGCAGAAGCGATATTTAATAACATGGATTCCACTGATGGGCTGAACTTTGATGAGCTGATCCATGCAAGTTGGATTAAAACAGAGCTTCATAAATCTAGAAATTTTGGGCCTATTTTCCATAAGTTTGGGGCTCTTCTGGGGGCAGCCTTCAACGCTATTGATCAACTAATCTTTAGAGGCAACCTACCATTTACATTACATCACACCACGCCTGATTACGCATGTATGAAGCCCGCAGCTGAGATGCCAAAAATTGAGTACCCTAAGCCTGATGGCAAAATCAGCTTTGATCGTTTGAGCTCAGTCTTTTTATCCAACACCTATCATGAAGAGGATCAACCCTGTCACTTACAACTGAAGGATGCATCGATTCCAATTCTACATAATCTTCCTATTTACGATGAGCCAGCTCAAAGGTACTGCCCAGCTGGTGTCTATGAGGTGGTCGAAAGTGGAGAAGGTCCTAAATTTGTAATTAACGCCCAAAATTGCGTGCATTGTAAAACCTGCGATATCAAAGATCCCTCGCAAAATATTAACTGGGTTACACCTGAGGGAACAGGTGGACCAAATTACCCCAATATGTAATGAATCATTTTAAATACCTTGCTCTTATAATACTTCTTACTGGCTGCACAATAGAGCCTACTGAGTCTGCCTTTGAAGGGTTGATGGAATCGGAGTGGTCTAAAATTATCTCAGACAACCCTGTGTATGCCTCCAGCATGGGCGACCTTAGATTTAATAGAGACTGGTCAGATAATTCTGTTAGCAGGATTATTCAAGAGCATCAGCATGATCAAGACGTTTTAGAGCAACTTAATGCCATGGACCTTGGGGACTTAGATGAGTTGAATCTTATTAATTACAAGTTATTCAAAAAACAATATGAGAACTCAGTAGAAAGCTTTGAGTATCAAACTTATCTTATGCCATTTAGCCATAGAGGTGGTATCCAGCTTGAGCATGAAACAGTGAACATTCTGCCGTTGCGAAATGCAGAACATTATGAAGACTGGATTGCGCGATTAAGTAAGCTGGGTCAATTAGTCGATGCGGAGATCCAAAAAGCTAGAATGGGCATCGAGACTGGGACTGTCCCCCCTAAATTTTTAATGCAAAAAGTCTTCCAGCAAATTAAATTACAAGCCTATGTCTCTCCAGAGAATAGTCCTTTTTATAGAGCTTTCGAATCAATGGATAGGTCTATTACAAAGTCGGAGGTTGAGACCATCCAAACAAAAGCAAAAGAGGTTATCAGGAATCAAGTGATCCCAGCTTATCTTAAGTTGCATCAGTTTTTTGAAGATGAGTATCTGCCAGCATGCAGAACGTCTATTGGTATTAAGGACATTAACAATGGGAGGGAATACTATGAATTTCTAGCTAGGAAATTTACAACTACCCCTCTGTCACCACAAGAAATTCATAATATAGGACTCAGGGAAGTCGCTAGAATTAAAGCTGAAATGCAAGAAGTTATCCAGGAGGTTGAATGGCAAGGAACATTCAAGGAATTTTTGGATGATTTGCGCTCAAATCCTAAGTTTTACTATGAGACCTCTGAAGAATTATTTGAAGCTTATTTGGCTACATCCAAGAGAATAGATCCTGAGTTGGTTAGTCTTTTTAAAGTGCTACCATCCATGCCCTATGGGTTAAAACCCATTCCCATAGAAAGTGCGCCTGATACCACCACTGCATACTATCAAAGACCTGCAGCTGATGGATCAAGAGCTGGTTATTACTATGTAAATCTGTATAGACCTGAGGTCAGACCAAAGTATGAAATTGAAGTCTTGAGCGTGCATGAAGCAGTTCCTGGACACCATCTTCAAATAGCCCTTGCCATGGAATTAGATTTACCAAACTTTAGAAAGTATGGAGGCGTGACAGCATTTGTGGAAGGCTGGGGGTTATACAGTGAAAGTCTTGGGTATGACTTAGGTCTGTATCAAGATCCTTACTCAAGATTTGGACAGCTAACTTATGATATGTGGAGAGCCATTAGATTGGTTGTAGATACTGGAATGCATTACTTTGATTGGACCAGGCAAGATGCCATAAATTATTTTCTAGATAACTCTGCCAAAACGAAACAGGATGTAATGAATGAAGTAGATCGGTACATCAATTGGCCGGGTCAAGCCTTGGCTTACAAAATTGGGCAATTAAAGATTCAAGAACTTAAGGATACGGCAAAACTAGAGCTAGGTGAAAGCTTTGATATTAAAGATTTTCATCATGAGGTTTTAAAAAGAGGTGCCCTGCCCCTGGATATTCTTGAGCAATATATTGATCAATGGATTCTAAAAACAAAGAAAGCGAGCTAAAACTTACTCTATTAATCCAAGGCTAAACTGGCTGCCGCAACTTGTTAGCATTAACTCGGAATCTGAGTTTTGCTCTTGCTTTAGAGCTAATTCAACTAACCCGTAGAAAACTGAGCGTGAAATAAATCCCTCTAGATTATCTCTTACTGTTACAAATGGAATGGATTCTTTGCCCAAGAGTCTCAAATCCATTGGATGTGTCGCATCAAGAGAAAAATTATAATCAAGGTTGGTCTTAAGAATAATGTTTTTAAGCTCAAGATCTACCTCATAGTCTACGATCATGTATGGCGCAATATCAACTTTGACAAGAACCTTCTCAACAGGAGTTACTAAGTAGTAATGTTCTTCTTCGAATTTCAAGATTCGTGAAAATAATATTTTGAGCTTATCTCTGCTGATAATAGAATTTTGATAATACCAATTTCCCTCTCTATCAATCCTCATTTCCACCCCTTCACATAAATCAGGGTTCCAGAGATGCACAGGTGGGTAGCTATCCTCGAGGGAGTTAATAGAGTTTAATAGTTCAGAAAATTCCATAGATAGCCTGTGAGAGTATTAAAAGACCAAGGCCCAGTATAAAAGCCGAGGAAGCGAATTGAATTCTTTTGTTGTATTGCTCGAAGATGTTTCCAAGAGTTGGATGCGTCAATGCGACTGACATAAAAGCAAACCAGCCAGCTGTTGAAGCAGGGAAATACAATAAATAAATAAGTGACATAAGGGAATTAGGCTCAAGATTGATAAAGGTGAACAGCGAGACAGTAAATAAAAATGCCTTCACATTGAGGATATTGGTGATGAGTCCTATTAAAAATGGGTGCGTAAAGCTCAAGGTGCTGGGTTGCTCTGCACTCCTCTTTTGAGGCACGAGTGACTTGAGGCCAACGTAGACTAAATAAGAGGCTCCAAAAACTTTGATCGTAAAACGAGCTTCGTCCGTGCTGTAGAGGAGTATTGAGATGCCAGATATAGCCAATAAGCAATGCAAGAAGATACCAAAACCTATGCCTAAGGCTGTAAGGGTTCCAGCACTCCGACCTTTGGTTAATGATTGCTGGAAAATTATAGCTGTATCTGGTCCGGGTGACATTACAGCAAGCAAGTGAGCAATTGCAGCAGATAAAAACATCTAAGATTCTATGATTTCAGGTTCAACGAGCAATTGTATTCCATGCAGAAGATGTACCTGTTGCTGTATGGCTCTTAATAGCTCTGTGACCTCGCTAAATACTGCTCCACCTCTATTAATCAATACCAAGGAATGTTTTTTGTAGAAATCAAGAGTCGGAGGAATCTCAATGCCAGTCAAGACAAGCTCAATGAGCCGAGCAGCACTAAGTTTAGTTTGCCCATCTGCCACTAGCCATCGATGCCCTTCTAAGAAATCTGCAGGGATGCTGTCTGTTTCAATAATAGGGTTCTTGAAGATACTACCGACATTTGGAATATCCTCTGGCCATGGAAGCTTAGACTCTCTAATAGCTTGAATGCTCTGCGAAAGAACTCGAGGTGAAACTTCATCATGAGCTAGATGATGATCAGCAAGAAACTGAACTAAGGATGGGTAAGATAAATCAGGTTGAAATACTTTTTGAAAATGAAATTGAACACTTAGTATCATGTAGTTCTTGGATTTAAATACAGAATCTCTGTAAGCAAACATGCATGCTACATTGGAGAGTGTCTCAATTTCCTGAGTGGCAAAGTTATAGCAAGTGACGCTATGAATCACAGAAGAGACTTCCACACCGTAAGCACCTATGTTTTGAACTGGAGCTGCCCCAACCAAGCCTGGTATCAGCGTAAGATTTTCAATGCCATATAAATCCTGTGTGAGGCAATAATTAATTAATTCATGCCATGGAAGACCAGCGCCAACAGACACCACCCCATTATCTCCTTGAGTAATTTTATGCATCAAAACATGAATAACAGTGCCGTCAAAATATTCATCTAAAATGACGTTAGTAGCAGAGCCCAGCACTAAGCGGGGACCTGAATCTAGCTGTCTAAGTTGCTGAATGTCTTCTAGACAAGAGATTGAAATAATGTTTTTAGCTGTGACCGATAGATCAAATGCGTTATTAACTTTAATGTTCTCAGGCTTACCCATGACTCTTGATGAACTCAATAGCTGCCTCTAAGTCTTCAGGAGTATCAATTCCTATGGGCGGGTTATATGGGTAATCTTCCACAAAAATATTATAACCATGATCTAAAAATCTTAGTTGCTCTAGTTTCTCCTGTAACTCGTGTTCAGTGGGTTGCAGCTTTGTTAGCTCTTGTAGAGTTTGATTGGTATATGAATAAATGCCCAGATGCTTCAAATAATTATGATGAGTAGCCGTAAATGCATAAGGGATAACTGACCTAGAAAAATACATGGCGCGTTTGCTTAAAGAGCGAACTACCATGACTTCATTTGGATTGGTGATGGTCTCTGGATTAGAGATTGGAACGCAAGCAGTCGCAATGGTATTCGTTGTGGTTAAATGAGTTGGAAGAGTATTGATGATTTCCAGAGGCATAAAAGGCTCGTCTCCTTGTAAGTTTAAGATCTTGGTATCTGGTGATAGGTTAATTAACCTGGCCGCTTCAGCTACCCTGTCCATTCCAGAAATATGATTCACTGAAGTCATGATGACGTCAGCACCCATTGATTGAGCGTGCTCTTGAATTGCCTCGTTGTCAGTCGCTATAAAGGTTGCAGAAGCATTTGAGGAGGCTGCAAGATCAAAAACTCTTTTTAATAACGATTGGCCAACCATATCAGCAAGAGGCTTATTTGGTAGTCGGGATGAACCAGCTCTCGCTGGAACAATAATTACAAATTCATGAGCCATCTAAAGAAAAAATACTCTCCTCAAGCATGTGAGGGATATCATCTTTGATCGGGTAACCAATATTGCATGTGGAACATTTCAAAAATTCTCCTTCATCTGTAAGTGCAGATTTACATTTAAGACAGGCCATTACGTCTAATATTTCTTTATCCATTATTTAGTTTTTCCTCGAGTCGATCTATAAATTGGGGCTCTATTTTTGCTTC